>NC_014664.1:3587500-3887500 GCF_000166055.1 Rhodomicrobium vannielii ATCC 17100 | reverse complement strand
CGGTCGCGCTGAACGCAAATTCGGGCTTCAAGTCCGTATCGCCGACGCTGCGGATGGTCGGCAAAAATTACGGCCTGGGCCTTCTCTCGACTGTTCGGCAAATCCTCATTCCCGCAGCGCTACCGAGCCTCATCACAGGCCTCAAGGTGGGCTGGGCCTTCGCATGGCGGACGCTGATCGCTGCCGAACTCGTGTTCGGAGTCAGTTCGGGAAGCGGCGGGCTCGGCTGGTTCATCTTCGAGAACAAGAACCAGCTTGAGATCGCGAACGTATTCGCCGGGCTGTTCACCGTGATCCTGATCGGGCTTGCGGTTGAAGGGCTGATCTTCCGCGCGCTGGAGGAAAGGACCGTGCGACGCTGGGGCATGCAGTCTGAAATCTCGTTGAGGCGCGACGCGTAAGGCGGCGCTTTTTGGATAGTGCCTCTCGCTCGGCTGGGAGCAGGGGAGTGGGAACATTCACGTGAGCTGTCGCTCGCGATAGAGGGAAGAAAATCATGAATGGCTTGTTTCGAAATTTGGCGGCGGTGATCGCTGGTTTCGTGCTTCTCGCAGCGGTGACGACACCACAGGCTAGCGCCGAAACGAAAACCTTGCGCATAGCGAAGCAGTTCGGCATTTCCTATCTGCCGCTGGTCCTTCTCGAAGAACAGAAGCTAATCGAGAAGCACGGGAAGGAACTCGGCGTCGACGTGTCGGTGGAATGGCTGCGCTTCACCGGTGGCTCGGGCATGAACGAGGCGATCCTTTCGGGCAACCTGGATTTCGCATCGGGTGGCGTCGGCCCACTCCTGACGATCTGGGGCAAGACGCAGAACAATTTCAAGGTGAAGGGGGTAACCTCCTTCAACGCGATGCCGATCATTCTCAACACGAACAACTCGAACGTGAAGTCTATTAAGGACTTCACGGAAAAGGACAAGATCGCGCTGCCCGCCGTAAAATCCTCGATCCAGGCGGTGACTTTGCAGATCGCCGCGGAGAAGGCGTTCGGCAAGGGACAGGCGAACAAGCTGGACTCGATCACGATCTCCCTCGGTCACCCCGACGGACAGGCGGCTCTGCTGAGCGGCAGATCCGAGGTCACAGGGCACTTCACCGCCGCGCCGTTCGCCTATGACGAACTTGCCGATCCGCGCGTGCACAAGGTGCTCGACAGCTATGAGGTGCTCGGCGGCCCGCACACCTACAATTCAGTCTGGGCAACGTCAAAGTTCCACGACGAAAATCCGAAGGTCATCAAGGCGTTCCTCGCCGCACTAGAGGAGTCCCTCGCGTTCATTAAGGCGGAGCCTCTGAAGGCCGCCGAAATCTGGGTGAAGGCCGAGAAATCGAAGCTCACGCCGGAACAGGCTGCGGCGCTCATCACGAAGCCCGAAAACGAGTGGACGCTCACGCCCAAGAAGATCGTCGACTATGCGGACTTCATGTACTCGACGGGCGCTATATCGGCGAAGCCTGCGAGTTGGAAGGACGTGTTCTTCGAAGACATCCACCACTTGCCGGGGAGTTGATCTCTTCGCCTCAGTATTTGCGGTCTTCACTCTTCTCATAATGAGTTCGATGCATTCCCGTGTCGCTTCCAATTTGAGGCCATGGGTACGAGTGTTGGCGGGCAGGCGCAGCGGTAGCGCGACGGCTCCGGACCGTTCCATCATATCTTGCGGCGTCGCCGATGCATTCGACGGCATCGATCGCTCCGGCGCGCGAACGACCACATCGCGCCCCGGCCGGCCCGCCCGAAACAAGCCTATGAGGCATTAGTCTAAAACGCCGAAGCGCCGACCCCACCATCCATCATCCTACCACGATGGCGACGCTTTTCTCGGTGAGCCTGCCGGTGTCCTCCGTCCAGTGCAGCGCAAGGGTTCCGCTTTCGGTGGGTGAGATAGAGAGCCGCAAATATGGATTCGCCGCCACCGATCTGTTCAGGTCCACCGTCAGCGCCGGCCTGCCGTTCAGGCTCGCTTCGAAGCGCTCGATGATGCGCTTCGCTAGTACGTTTCCCTTGGCGTCCTTTCTGAGGCCCGTTTCCATTGGATGGCTGTCAAGGCGAGCACTTCGCCAGGAGCGCCGGCCGCGATAACCTTCGGCGCGTGTGATTTGCAGGCATTTGCAGACATATGGCCCTTCGTGCATCATTTTGATCGCTTACGGCCATTCCTGCCATTTGGTAGAATTTCGGTTTTTCGTTGTCGATAACGATGAGGCCGGTCCCGCTTATCATATTCGGCGGTAGGATCGCGCGCCGCTTGTGCCTTTGCGCGATCTCGTGAAGTTGCCCCATGATGGCGTCGACGCCTGCCTTGCTGTTTCAAGATAGGCCGGATCGTAGCTCTCGTACCATTGTCGTGCGATGATGCGGGTGGCATAGCCGAGACATTGCGCGCTGTTCAGGCGGCGAACCACAGCGATCCATCAGCGCGACAACTTGATGCGAGCCTTCTCACGATCGAATACGCCTGAAAGCGTCGCTAAAGCTCGTTCTCGAAGTTTGTATTTCTGGACTTTTTCGGTCGGGGTCAGCGGGAACTCATCGACGAAATCGACATAGCGCGGGACCATATAGTAAGGCATCCGACCGTCACAGAAGCGGATGATCCCTTCAGCCGTAAGCGCCGCCCCTTCCCGCGCTTTCACGTAGATCATGACCTCGTCCTCGGAAAACTCCGAAGGAACCGCAATTGCCGCCACATCGTCGATATCCGGGTGCTGCCTGACGAGGGCATCCAATTCCTGCGTGGAAATGTTCTCTCCACGCCGCCGGATGCTGTCCTTGATGCGATCGACATACCAGAACCAGCCGTCCTCGGCCTTCCATGCTCGGTCGCCGGTGTGGAACCAGAATTCCGGTTGTTGGAGATGGTCGCCTCCGCTATCTGGTCATAGCCGAGCATCACGCGCCAAGGATCCGCAGGCCTGAACACAAGCTCGCCGATTTCGCCTGCTGGAAGCTCGACGTCATTTTCATCGACGATCCTGATCTCGGCGTCGCCACGCGGCTTGCCGATTGAGGCCGCGTCATCGATCAGATTCTGCCCGGCATCGAATTGCTGGGTACCCGGCTGTTTCTCGCGCTGGCGGCGATCATCATCAGCGGTCTGAACAATTTCAAAAGCCCGATCCTGGGAGCCGTGCTTCTTGGACTCGCCTTCCATCTCGCGGTCTGGATCCTACCTGCAACCTGGCAGGAAGTTGTGGCCTATGGCTTCGTTCTCGCCGTCCTGCTGGCTCGACCCCAGGGGCTTTTCGGCGGCATCAGTCCCGTCAGGGAGCGCGCCTGATGGCCTACGTTGTCGATGTTCTGACCCTCGCCGATATCCTGGTCATCGCCGTGCACGGGTATATGCTCATCAAGGGGCTCGGTGGTCTCATGCATCTGGGACACGCCGTGTTTTACGGTCTCGGAGCCTATGCGGCGGCGATATTCTCCTCAAAGGTGCTGCCGCCGAACGTCTTCCCGCTGACCGTTGTTCTCGGCGCGCCTGCCGCAGCCGTTGGCGCGCTGATCATCGGGTGGCCCGCGCTCAAGGCACGCGCCCGCTATTTCATGATCGTGACGTTCGCGATGCAACTCATCTTCGTGACGCTTGTGATTAACCTCGGCTTCACCGGCGGCCCGGATGGCCTTTCCGGTATTCCACGCTTCTCGCTAGGTGTTTGATCCCGGCATTTGATGGTGCATTATTCTCCCTCGGCTGGAAGGATGCGCTATGGGACAAATTCTTCATGGGAGCGCCACAACGACTGAGGCGGTCCGTCGAGCGATACAGCATAGTCAAGAGAGCTTGAGGGCCCTGGCCAAGCGCTACGGCATCAACCCGAAGACGGTTTCGAAATGGAAGAAGCGCTCATCCGTCGCCGATGTGCCGACTGGACCGAAAGAGCCGAAATCCACGGTTCTGTCGGTCGAGGAAGAGGCGATAATCGTCGCCTTCCGCAAGCATACGCTCTTGCCGCTCGACGATTGCCTCTATGCGCTACAGGCGACGATACCGCATCTGACTCGCTCGTCGCTGCATCGCTGTCTTCAGCGCCACGGTATTTCTCGGCTGCCGGACGTCGAAGGCGACAAGCCCGCCAGGAAGAAGTTCAAGTCCTATCCGATCGGCTATTTTCATGTCGACATAGCCGAGGTGCAGACGGCCGAAGGCAAGCTCTATCTCTACGTCGCCATTGACCGCACGAGCAAATTCGCCTTCGTGCAACTCGTCAAAAAGACCGGCAGGACGTCCGCTTCAGCCTTCCTCGTCGCCCTGATAGAGGCAGTTCCCTACAAGATTCACACGGTGCTCACCGACAACGGCATCCAGTTCACGTTTCCGCCGCGTTATGCCGATGGACCAACGGCCAGATACATGACGCACATGTTCGACATGCGATGCAGCGAGAACGGCATTGAGCACCGCCTCACCAAGGTCAAGCATCCCTGGACAAACGGCCAGGTCGAGCGAATGAACCGGACGATCAAGGAGGCGACGGTCAAACGCTATCACTACGACCGTCACGAGCAGCTCGAAACCCACCTATCGGACTTCATCAACGCCTATAACTTTGCTCGCCGACTAAAGACCCTCAAAGGCCTCACGCCTTATGAGTTCATCTGTAAATGCTGGACGAATGAGCCGGAAAGATTCAAGATCGATCCAATCCATCAAATGCCGGGACTGAACAGCGCTAGGCTCCTGGGAGCCGGGTCGGCGCTGGGTTCTCGATCTCGGCATCGCGCAGATCACTTACGCGCAGGTTAAGCTGCTGATCGTCGTTTTGTTTGCCGCCGTGTCGTTCTGGTTTTGCAGTCGCAGCGTCCGAGCGCTTGACGATTTCGACGTCGATCTGCTCGCAGACCCGTCTCAGCCCCTTTTGAAACTTCTCCCCTTGGTAGCCGCTGTCCGCGTAGAGTTTGAGCAGGAACGGAAACAGTCCGAACAGCGCGCTCATCAGCAGAACGCCGCCGTCGCGGTCCTGGATATCGGCGGCATGAACGATGGCGCACAGCAGCAGGCCTTGCGTATCTACAAGGATGTGGCGCTTCTTTCCCTTGATCTTTTTGCCGGCATCGTAGCCCGGCTGATCGATGCAACGCCCCCTTTTTCCGCGCTCTTCACGCTTATGAGCGGCGCGCTACCGCACGACGCGCTACTTGAGCGCATCGCTGTCGATGATCGCCGCCGCGGGGCTGGCCTCGCGCCCGGCAAGCTCGCGGCATTTGACATAAAGCGCGTGATGGATGCGATCCAGCGTGCCGTCATAGTCCCAGAGGCGGAAGTAATCGTTCACGGTGCTGCGAGGCGGCGGGTCCTTGGGCAGTGCTGCCCATTGGCATCCGGTGCTGAGAATGTACATCAGCCCGTTCACCACCTCGCGTTCGCTGACCGTGCGTTTGTTGCCGCCTCGCTTTGCGGGCGGGATCATGGGACCGATCACCGCCCATTCCTCGTCCGTCAGATCGCTCGGATAGCGAAGCTTGCTCATGTCATACCGAGCGCGGTTGTCGTTCGTCCACATCGGCGGCTCCCCCGAATCAGCCGCCCACAGGGAATCATAAGTGATTCAATGGACCCAAGCTGTTTCCGGATGGACACTAAGCTGCAACTTGCATTAGCGGCAAAGCGTTCTTGCTCTCACCCATTTTGGAGATTCGAGATCTTAGATCAGAAACGGACGCCATGCTTCCCAAGGGACCAGGGGGGACGCTGAGGTTTCAGTCTGTTGCAATGGGATACACACCCGTCGGAAGCGCAAGTTCAGCAGCTTATGTGGTGGCGGCCGATATCCCGGCTGCATTCCGCGCTCGAACACCTCGATGACGATCATGCGCCCGCCGCGGCAGGGGCATGGCGGCAAAGGCTTTTCCGCCGGCTCGTCCTGATTTGGACTTGCGGTTGTCTCCGGCGGCGGCGCAGAACCGAGCAACTCGCGCAGGCGGACGATATTGGCTGCCCGGGGCGCACTGGCGAACAGCCCGTAATGGCGGATGTGGTGAAAGCCGCGTGGCAGGATATGGAGCATGAAAGGTCACGCTGCGTTCATCGTGGGAGATGAGGCGCGTGTTCGAGATCGCAACGCGGTGCGTGTAGCGCGACAGATAAGCAAGCGCCGCCTCGGCCCAGAAAGCCCTCCGCTTCGGATGGCCGGGTCTTGCCTTCTGCCGCGAGAAACCGAGGTCGGTATCAGACCGCGCGCAGCTTCAAGTTCAGGCCGCCTTTCGACCGCCGCTACGCCGCGGCGGTCAGCGTTTCACTGCGCGGGCGCGGTGGCCGCAGGCGCAGGCGGAGCGGTTGCGGGCGAAACGGCAGGTGCCGCGGTTCCGCTGTCGCCCGGTGCCGAATTCACCGAAGCGCTTCGCACACCCGGGCCTCCCGGAGCTTCGGTCACGAGCGCAACCTTCGTGAAGCCGGCGGAACTGATCTGCCCCATCACCTCCAGCACGGCGCGATAAGGAAGATCCTTGTCGGCGCGCACGTGGATGCGCCGGTCGAGTTCGTTTTCCGCATGATTTTGCAGCGTCGAGAGAAGTAGTTCCAGCGGAACCTCTTCCGTGCCGATGTAATATTGTCCCGCAGCGTTCACACTGACGGCAAGCGGCGGTTTCTGGTCGTTGAGCGGTTTTGCCTGCGTCTTGGGAAGATCGACCGGCACACCCGCCGTCATCATCGGCGCGGCGACCATGAACACGATGAGGAGCACAAGCATCACGTCGACGAGCGGCGTGACGTTGATCTCGTTCATCGGGGCGTCGTCCGACGCGTCGTCGGAATTACGCAGCGAGGCGCCCATGAGTCTCTCCTTTCGAAAGCTGTCTGGATAGTTCGACGCCATACACTTCAACGAACGTCTTCAGACTCTTGCCGAACTGCCCGATATTGCCGTTGATGCGATTGTAGAAGACCACCGCCGGGATGGCGGCGACGAGGCCGAGCGCGGTGGCGAAAAGCGCCTCCGCGATGCCAGGCGCGACGACGGCGAGGCTCGTATTGTTCGAGGCGGCGATACCCTGGAAGCTGTTCATGATGCCCCAGACGGTGCCGAACAGGCCGACGAAAGGAGACACCGCGCCGATGGTGGCAAGGCTCTGCAGGCCGCCCTTCAGCCGATCGAGGGTGTTGCTGCTGGCGAGCTGCCCGACGCGATAAACGCGGTCCAGAAGGCTCTCCTGTTGGGCCGCGCTGTGGCGCAGCTCTGCCGAGCGCTTGTTCTCATCGATCATCGACTGATAGACGACGCGAAGCGGATCGTTTGGCTGCACCTTGAGAAAGGTTTCGGAAAGATCCGTAAGAGGAACACCGTGAGCGAGGCTCTTCAGCAGACGCTTTGCGCGCGCATTCAGGATCGCCAGTTGAATCGACTTCGCTGCAATGATGCCCCAGCCCCATGCGGAGGCGAGGATCAGGAGCCCCATCACGGCCTTCACAACGATATCGGCCTGCTGGAACAACTCCAGCGGGGTCAGGATGTGGGCGGCGCCTGCTGCAGCGAGGCTCGAAGCGGGATCGGCCATTGTATGTCCTTATGTCGGTTATCAGTTTGCTATTGGGAGCGATAGACGATCGCGCCGGCGATCCGGTAACTCTTCGCTCCGAGGCTTGGCGGCGCCGGGAACGGAGCCGACCGCGCGAGCGCCTCGGAAACGGCCCGATCGAGCGCCGCATTGCCGGAGTTCACGACCGACTTCGAGACGAGTTCTCCACCCGCACCGATCACGATCACATAGCTGATGCGCACCGACTGCCCTCGCGAGAGCGCCGACTTCGGGAAGCCACTACTGGCGACGCGGTTGATGCGCTGATAGACCTTGTTGGCGTAGTCGCTCGGAACTGCGCCGGGAGTTTGCGCCGTTGCGGGTCTCGGCTTGGGCTTCGGTTGCTGCTTTGGCGGCGGAGGCGGCTCCACGGGCTTCGGCGGCGGTGGCGGCTCTTCCTTCACTGGCTCGGGCTCCGCTGCCGGCTCTGGCGGCGGCGGCTCGGGAGCGACCTCGGGCTCCGGCGGCGCTGGTGGCTGCTCTGGTTCTTCCGGAACAGGGTCTTCGTAAACGACTTCGACGGGAGCCTCGAGAGTAATCGGCAGCGCCTCGAAATTGATCGTAAGCAGAGCGACGAGCGCTGCAGAATAGATGCCAATCCCCGACAAGATGAGAGCATAGGGCTGTCGGCGCGCATCAAGACCTAACACCGCGGCCGAAATGGGAGCCGGTTCACCTTCCCGGGCAGGCAGCGAAAACGCCGCATCGGGCGTCAACTTGCTGGTGACTTCCAGGTTCATCAATAATAGGCCCTTAGTCGTCGTTTTCGGGTGCCCGCTTTTATTAACCGTATATCATACTTTTTGTCGAAATATATTCGCGCGCGAAAAAATTTTGCTATGAAATGTCGATCTATATATGTCTACAAGTTGAAAATTGATTTGCAGGAAGGCGGGGCGTCTCACGATGTGTGAGACGTCGATTTCCCTTCAGCGAAATTTCATAGCTTTGTGCGAAACGTGATGCCGATGACGCGCGGCTCGCCGGTAGCGGCGATCACCGGAGATGTCGGGCCGAAGCTGACGACCGTCGTCAGGTACTCCTTGTCGAAGACGTTCTTGCCCCAGATGGACACATCCCAAGCCTTGTTATCGGGATGAAAGCCGATGCCGAGGTTGGTCAGGCCGTAGCCCTCTTGCCAAGCCAGCTTGGAGAGAGCTGTGTCGAGATAAGCGCCCGACCGGAACGCCTCACTGATCCAGAAATAGCCGGTATAGCCGTCCCAGACCGAGCGCGAATAGGTTGCCCCGACATTGCCGCTCCAGCGAGGCGCACCGGCAAGCCGGTTGCCCGTGAAGTCGCATGTTGTCGTCGTGGAATAGGAGAGGTCGGAAGCGCATGGCGCGCTCTTGAAGTCGGTGTAGATTGCGTCGTTGTAAGCCCCACCGAAGTTAAGCCTCAAGCCTTCCAACGGGGTATCGTAACTGCCCTCAAGCTCCACACCACGCAGCCGAACGCCGGGAATGTTGCCGAGGTAGCTGATCGCCGTCAGCCCGTTCGAACTCAGCTTACCAAGCAGAGACTGGTAGTTCGTAATTTCGGTGTAGTAGAGGTTCGGATTGAACGTCAGTTTCTTGTCGAGGAACGTCGTCTTCAGGCCAATTTCGTAATCCGTGACCCCCTCGGGCTCTACGTTGAGGGGTTGACCGGTCGTCTGGTCGAACTGTACCGCGCCGGACTTCTCGCCCGAACTGATCGAGATGTAGCCGAGGATGTCATCTGTGAACTTGTAGCTTGGGTTCACGAGCCATGACCATGAATCAGAGTAGATGGCCTTGCCCTGAATTGGCTCCGTGCTGGGAAAAAGTCGGAGAACCGTGTTCCGGATGCCGGTCGCGTCTGTCGAGGTTCCCCCGAAATACCACTTCCGCGTTGAGTTATCCTTCTCTTCGTAAGTATTGCGGATACCGAGGGTGAGGTCGGCCGCACTCGTCGCATGCCATGTGGTCTGGCCGTACGCCGCGAGGCTCGTCGTCTCCGGGCTTTCGAGCTGGCGCAGGTTGACGCCGTTGAGGCTATCTACGATCACCTGCGTGCTGGCAGGGGAGTTGGCGTAGAACTGGCCCGCGTCCCTGCCGAAATTAGTACGAAGCGTCGATGTCGTTTCGTTCCTGAGCGCGAAAAGTCCAGCCGTGTAGTCAAACTTTTGCCCCAGAACATCGACGTTTTTTGGAGAGGTTAGGCGAAGTTCCTGCGAATATTGCTTGGCGTCGACGAGATAGCCGCCCTGAACGATGGAATATTTCGAGAAGTCGCTGTCGTTCAAGGCATCGAAATGGTAATCGCGATAGGCGGTGATCGATGTCACCGTATAGCCGCCACCGATCTTCCAATCCGTCTGCGTGGATATGCCGTTGCCGCTACTATAAACCGGCTTCTGCTGGTTGACGTCGACTTTGTTGTAGATGTCGAAGAAGGGTGTGTATCCGAGATTGGAAAGCCGGGATGTATAGCTTGTGGCGCGCGTTGAACCGGTGTCGCTGTAGGTCCGCGGGTCCGACAGGCGCGCCTGCACCAGTAGATCTTCTCTCGCCTCGCTGTGATCGATGATCGTTCGATTCGTGACGTTTTCGTTCGGCGTGTAGAGGAACTGGAACCGGCCGCCCCAGCGATTCTGGCCGTTATAGGTGTCGCCGCCCGGCAGGATGTTCTCGACGTAGCCGTTCTGTCCGTCGAAGTAGACCGACGCGCGATAGGCAAGCGTATCGTCGATGATCGGCCCCGACGCTGTCGCCTTCGTCACGAACAGGTCGCGCGAGCCATAGGTGACTTCGACCTCTTTCTCGGGAATGAAACTCGGCGCTTTCGACGTGATATTCAGCGCTCCCAGCGTCGTATTCTTGCCGAGAAGCGTGCCTTGCGGTCCGCGCGCCACCTCGATCTGCTGAATGTCGGCGTAGTCGCCCCAGGACATACCGGGGATTGTCGCTACGACGCCGTCGACGATGACGCCGACGCTCGCTTCAAGCGCGTCGCTGGCCCATGTCTTGCCGACGCCGCGAATGGCGATACTGGTGTTGCGGGCGTTCGGCGCGACGACGGACAATGACGGAACCTTTTGCGCGAAGTCCTTCACCGTCTTCTGCTGCTCGCGCTCAAGGGTCTCGCCGTTAACAGCCGAAACCGGGATCGGCACTTCCTGCAGTTCTTCATCGCGCAGGCGGGTCGTCACGATGACGTCCTGAATGGTCGCGGTCGCTCCAACCGCCGCGGTCTGCCCTCCGGCGGCTGGCGGGACCGCCGCTCCTGCCGCGTTTTGCGTAGCGCTGCCCGCAGTTTCCGGGGCGGCTGACTGATCGGCTTTTTTCTTTGCTTTCGGTGCGGAGGCTGCACCGCTCTGGCCAGCGGGCGACGCCTGATCCTGCGCCATGATCGCTGTTGACGAAACGCTCAAGCCAAGTGCAGCTGCACCGCCGTAAAGAAGCCCACGTCTCAGACGACGCGCGTCAATACCTTGCCCGTCAGCCGAGGGCGACTGTTTTACTATCATGTTTTCCCACCCAACTTGCCCAATGAACCCGCCCCGGGTTCAACTCACTTCGCCACCCCAGCCGGGTGCCGTACGTTTTCGGATTGCAACGCTTGTTTCGCAATCCGATGAAATGCCCGGCGGGATGCCCATCGCCGCCGGGCTCTTTCCTGACCGTTGAGCCGCGCTGCATGCAGCGCGGACCGCGCGCCTATTTGAGATCGAGCGTCACCGTCTCGATCTTGCCCGTGAACTTGAACGGCACGGTGTAGTTGTCGCTGATCGGCGTACCCAGATCGGACCCGACATCCAGCGTCTCGTGATAGTTCGTGTACAGGTTCGAGATCTTCGTTTCGCCAACAGAGGCCCCGTTCACGGAAAGACGAGCCGTTCCTGGCTGCGGGATGCGTCCGAACCCTCGCGCCACCTTGATAAGCGGATTGGCCTCGTCGCCATCGACACTGAAATCGAGCGTGATGGTCGCCTTCCCGGAAGGCACCGTAGCTGCCGAGACGATCCGGCCAGTTGCGTTTCCGTGTGCGTTCGTCTCGTAGACTGCACGGCCTTGGTCATCGATGTAGATGACATAGCCGCCGAGGTGGCCGCCCTCGGCAACGATCACGCCCTTGGCACCGCCATCGGGTATTTCGACTTTCGCCGTGATCGTGTGAGAACGCGAACCAGTTCTGGGACCGATCAGAACAGGAACGCGGTTTGTGCCCTCTCGGAACACCAATTGCTTGGGCTCGGTCGAGCCGGGCGTAAGAAGCGCGGGGACGGGAGCGAGAGGATAGATGTTGGTGCGCTTCGCCTCCTGATCGAAGAGTGCCTGCAATTCCTTCAGCTTCTCGGGGTTTTCCTTCGCGAGATCGCGCGACTGGCTGTAATCCTTGTCGAGATTGTAAAGCTCCCACGGATGCTCGCCAATGGGCGTGCCAAAGCGCTCGAAGGTCTTCCACGGGACGACATGGCGCGCGCCCGCCCACCAGCCGTCCTTGTAGATGCCGCGATTGCCGACCGTCTCGAATACTTGGGTGGTGTGTTTGCTCTTCGCCTTTCCGTCGCTGAAGCTGTCAACGAAGCTCTTGCCCTCGAGAGGCGCCTGCTTCTCGCCGTTGACCTCGTCGGGGGGGGTGATGCCGACCGCCTCATAGATCGTGGGCGCGATATCCGTGACATGCCGGAAACCGCCGCGGATCGCGCCCTTGTCGGTGATCTTCGACGGCCATGAAACGACCAGCGGATCGCGCGTGCCACCGAGATGCGAGGCGACCTGTTTTGTCCACTGGAACGGCGCGTTCAGGCCCCAGGCCCAAGCCGCCGAATAGTGGTTGTAGAAGGAATCGGTGCCGAGCTCGCCAGCCCTCTCGAGGCGTCCCTTGACGCTGACAGGACTGCCGTCCGTAGCGCGCGCGTCGAGGCCCTCGGGGCCACCTTCGGCGCTGGCTCCGTTGTCGCCCACGATGTAGAGAACCAGCGTGTTGTCGCCTTTGCCTTCCTCGCGGATCGCATCGAGCACACGGCCAACTTCGTAATCGGTTTGCGCAAGAAAGCCTGCGTAAACCTCGGCCTGCCGTGCCAACAGCTTTTTCTGCTCCGGCGAAAGACTATCCCAAGCGGCAATTTCTGCCGGGCGCGGCGTCAATTCCGCATCGGCCGGAATGACACCCAGAGCCTTTTCACGCGCGAAAGTTTCTTCCCGCAGCTTGTCCCATCCCTGATCGAACTGGCCCTTGAACTTGTCGATCCAATCCTGGGAAACGTGATGCGGTGCGTGTGTCGCGCCGGTGGCGAAATAGACGAAGAACGGCTTGTCGGAGGCAGTCGCGTCGTGCTGATGCAGCCAGTTGATGGCGTCGTTCGCAAGATCCGTGGTCAGATGGTAGCCCTGTTTCGGCGTACCCCAAGGTTCGACGGGCGTGGTGCCGCGCCAGAGCTTCGGTTGCCATTGGTTGGTCTCACCGCCCTGAAAGCCGTAGAAATATTCAAACCCGCGTCCCGTTGGCCAGCGGTCGAACGGACCAGCCGGTCCGGTTTCGCCGATCGGCGTATTGTGCCACTTGCCGAAAGCGGCGGTCGAGTACCCGTTGAAGCGCAGCACCTCGGCGATGGAAGCTGCGCTTTTCGGCCAGCGCGCATTGTAGCCCGGATAGTTGGCGGCGATCTCCGCAACCGTGCCGAAGCCGACCTGATGATCGTTGCGCCCCGAAAGCAGCGCCGCGCGCGTCGGCGAGCAGAGCGCGTTGACGTGGAACTGATTGTAGCGAAGTCCCTCGCTGGCCAGCTTGTCGAGCGCTGGCGTCGGAATCGGGCCGCCTGTGATGGACGTCGCGCCAAACCCTACGTCATCGAGCAGGATGAGGACAATGTTCGGCGCACCCTTGGGCGCGGTGACATTTTTCGGCGCATCCGGCTTCGACTTGTTCGCGTCGACGTCGACTATACCCGCGAAGGGCTGATCGGGCTTCGGCAAAACCTCAGCCGCGAATACATGGCTGCTCATGCCCGCAAGAAGGGCCACCCCGGCAGTAAACCGCCAGGATCTGGATTGACTCATTTGTCTCTCCCAAAAGGACTTCGGAGTTATTCAGATCAGGGGGATTGCGCCTGCAACTGGACGCACGGCATCCCCCACCAGATGCCGCAAAAGAAGACCATAATGGCTCTTCATGCTCGCAAAGATTAAGTATACTAAGTCTATAGTCAAGGTAGTTTTTCTTCTGGGAGACGCGCTTGCCGCGAGCAAGAGAAGTTTTTTCTACCCGTTATCGATTGTGAACAATTCAACACTTCCGGGGAAGTTGCGTGAAGCTCACGCTGCGACATATCCGGTAAAATTCGCATACGGATTTCAGCGACCGTCAGGCTCCTTTTCCTCACGTCCGGTAGCGGCGTCTGGGTTGCCGGGAGCAAGCCGCGCAAGCGACCGCGCATATCTCGCCGCTTCCTCGATACGGCCGCTCTCCCGCGCGAAACTTACGAGCGCTTCGAGAAGATTGCGGTCCCCCGGATTGCGTCGGCTCGCCTTCTGCCAAATATCGATAGCAAGTGCGCGGTCGCCGTCTTCCCATAGGGCAAGTCCGTAGGCGTAGGCGAACCGTGGCTCTTCGGGGCTGAGGGTCGCCGCGCGTTCAAGTTCGGTGCGGGCTTCGGCGCGCCTACCCTGCCGGATGAGCGTGAGCGCCAGCGCATAGCGCGCGTCGCCCGCCCGCGGGGCGGCCGCGGCGCTTTTTCGAAGCACCTGCTCCGCTTCGCCATTTCGGCCTTCCGCGCGATAAAGATCCGCGAGCGTGATTGCTCCGGCCGTGAACGACGGATCTTCCTCAATGGCGGATCGCAATGTCGCCTCCGCTTTCTCCGCATCGCCGAGCTCTGCCCATAGAACGCCGAGGTTGAGCGCGCTTTCGGGGCGTTCCGATGCGAGCTGCTCCGCCTCGACCCACTCCTTGAGCGCGCTCCTGAACGGCTCGCTGCGTTCGGCGGGGTTGGCGGAAGCCAGAAGCCGCGCCGCTTCCGTTCGCACCGCGCGCGCGGGATCGCCCATGACAGGAGAGAGAAGCCTTGAGAGCAGCGGTGGGGCATAAGGCGCCAGTCCCCGAACCGCGCCAAGCCGGACGAGAGGCTCGCTATCGGCGAGGCCCTTGTTGAGCGCGGGAAGCGCCAAAGGTCCGGGGAAGCGGGCCAGGAGGGAGAGCGCGGTCCCGCGCGCTATGGCTGGATTGCTCGCATCTATCGCCGCCTCGACAAGGAGCCTGTCCGCTCCGGAAAGCCTTTTGCGGCCTGCATCGAGTGCTTCCGCAAATTTCGAGCCCGTTCGATGACCGCCACCGCCCCAACGGCTCAACGCCTCTTCGGCCCAATCCGCGCCGCGCTTCGCATGACACGTGAGGCAGGGATCGGGAGCGCCGAGCGCCGCAGCGCGCCTCGGAGCGGGCAGCCGGAAGCTGTGATCGTGGCGGACATGCACACCCATATAAGTGCGTCCCGGCATGTGGCAGGTGACGCACCGCGCAGCCTCTGACCCCTGCGTGTGACGGTGATGCGAGGAGGTGTCGAAGCGGCTGGCGTCGTGGCATTGCGCGCACACGCCGTTGCCTCCCGCCTTGAGGCCGCCGCCATGCGCGCTGTGGCAGTCGGTGCAGACGACGCCCGCCTGCGCCATGCGGCTTTGCAGGAAGGAGCCGATTTCAAAGACCTCGTCTTGAAATTGTCCGTCCGCGAAATAGAGCGTGTCGTCGAGCAGTGCCGGCGAGTGGCTGTCGAGGAGCGGCTGGCCAGACGTCCATCCATCGGTCAGGGCGCGGCGTCTGGCGTGGCAGGGCGCGCATCGGTCGACCTCCCGCTGCCTCGCCGGACCGACGAAGCGGCGGATGCCTCGTTCATCGAAATCGCCCCAATAGCCGCCGCGCGCGCTCGCGCCTTCAGCCGTGAAGTCTTTGTTGGGAATGGTCGCAGCACGCCCGCTCTCTGCCCACGCAACATGACTCGCACCGGGGCCGTGGCATGCCTCGCACGCGACGTTGATGTCCGACCAGGTTGTGCTGTAGGCGCGCGTCGCGGGATCATGGTTCTTGCGAAGGCCCGTGGAATGGCAGTCGGCGCACATGCTGTTCCAAGTCTGATTGCGGCCCGTCCAGTGGAGCGCGTCTCCGGGTTTGATGCCTGCCTCGGGATAGAGGCTGAACCAGCGCTGCCCACCCTCCGAAGCCGGGCGGCTATCCCACGCGAAGGGGAGCGCCTGCAATCGTCCGCCGCTGAAAGGCACCAGATATTGCTGAAGCGGAAAGACACCCAGCGTGAAGGCTACCGGGAAATCGGCCTTCTTTCCGTTGGCACCATCGAGGCGCGCCCAGGCTGAAGGCTCCCGCATGAACGCGGCGAAGTCTCCGCCGCCTACCGGCTTGCCATCGAAGCGGCCGAGAAGCGTTGAGGGTGACGCCACCTGCATCGATTTCGCGTGAGATGAGGCGGCCCAGTCCCGGCGCTGCGACTCGTGGCAGGCGACGCATCGCTCCTGCCCCACATAGCCCGGCGGAAAGGCCCTCGAAACAGACTTCAGGGCATCGCTCCCGGTCTGCGCCTCCGCCACACACCAAAAAGCACCGGCAAGAAGCGTGAGGCAAAACGTGGCGCACACAAAAACCGAGCGATGTTGCATGGAGGGCTTTCAGTCGGGTGCGCGGCAAAGCTACCGCAAGACAGCGGTGCCGATCGCCTCGATCAGCGCGAGCGCGCCGCGCGAGCCGGATAGCGGCGTGTCGAGCACGATCCTGTCGGTGACGGGCGTGGAAATCTGCACGAGCGGCACGCCGAGTCTCGCCGCGATGTCCGCCTCGATTGAGCGCGCGAGGATAATCTCCGGTTTCGCCGCCGCGATTGCATCCGTGATCTCTCCCGCGCTCTCGGCGAAAATGACCTTGCCGCCGGGGGCCGCTGTGTCGAGTTCGGCAAGGAGCCGGGCCTTTTCCTCGGGCGCAAGCGGTTCCGCCACAACAACGAGCCGGGGCAGCAGCCCGAGCGTTCCGGTAAGGAAGGCGGAAAGACCCGCCGCCCTTGATCCAGTCGCAACCAGAGCGAAGCTGCGTTGAAGGTCGAGCGCGTGATAGGCGTGCGACAGCCTCTCCAGGAACCAATTTTCGCGGTCGATTTCGGAGGCGACGAATGTCTCGACCCCATCGCGCGGACGCCCCGCACTGTCGCCGACCCTTCGCAGCAAATCGGCGGTTGCAGACGCACCGACCGGGAGCGCACCGGCTTCAAGCCACGGCACTCCGAACCGTGCCTGAAGATCTTCCGCCGGTCCACGTCCCGCTGGCGAAAGAACGAGCGTCAGCGCCGCATTGCCGACGCGACGAAGATCCTCCACCCCGCCTGAGGGACCGAGAACTGCATTCGCGCGAAGGCCGATCCCTGCGAGAAGCCGCGACCATTCCTCGATGTCGCCGACCCATGCCGCGTCCGCGCCGGGCACCAGGCCGAACACGTTCACAAGCGTCGGATCGCGCGCGCCTTTATCGATGACGAGGTCCGCGCCGATGACGGCCTTGAGGAAGGCTGTATATCCGGCCTGCACCGCACCGCGAAAACCAGCTGAGGGCACGTCGACCACGGGGAAGCCCTGCGCTCGCGCCTCCTTCGCCATGGCGGGAATGTCGTCGCCGATCATCTCGGTGGGACATGTGCTCAGCACGACGTAAAGCGCGCCATCGGTGACCTTCACCGCGTTCTTGATCTCTTCGCGCAGCCGCGCCGTGCCGCCGAAAACGACCTGCTTCTCGGACAGGTTCGTTGACGGCACGGCGATGCCGCCTGCATCGAGCCAGCCCGACAGGGGCGCGGCGAGCGCTGCCTGATAACCGCAGCCCGACGGTCCGTGAACGATCGGGACCATCCCGCGCACGGCCGAAGCGGCGTAAATCGCCCCGTGAAGCGCGCAGCCCGCGCCGGGGCAATCGATAGGATGAGCCATCAGCGAACTTCCTGCTTGATGTGCCAGTCGGCACTGCGGCGATACCAGCCGCTTGCGTATGGGGAGCGAATACCCGCGAGGCGCGCGCCGAAAGCGCGGTTGGCGAGCGCGTTCCGGGCCTTGCTCGCGAGCCATTCAGCGCCGCTCGCACCGATGAGCTGGTAAGGTGCCGCGCCGACCGCGGCGATACCGGCCCGGCTCGCAAACGCTGCAAGGGGCGGCGGCCCGATGAAGAGGTCCGGCTTTGTTTTCGACAGAAGATTGGCGAGTTCAAAGGGTTGTCCCGCCGCCGCATGGAGCGTCGCCTCGGGCCATCGTTCCGCGAAGGCTCTTGCTGCGGGGAGATGCGTCTTGTCCAGGTGATCCACGGTCAGGGCCGAGATGGCGCCGCCAAGCTCCTCCACCAGCCCGGCGGCGGCGAAGGCAAATGCCTGTGGCAAGGCGATATGGACGCGCAAGCCGTCGAGCGCCCGATCCGCCTCTACTGGATGACAGGTGGCTGGCCACGCGCTTCGTCCGGTTGCTGCGGCCACGGCCTCGCTCCACGCGCGCGATGCCGAAAGCCCGATGGGTGGCGGCAATAAAAGGAACGGCACACCCGTCGCTTCAGCCAGACTTTCCGCGAAAGTCGTGCCCGCATCGCCATCGAAAGGCACGGTGAGAAGCGCCTTCCCCGCTAGCTCGAAGCTCGCCGCGTTCGCTCCGCCCGGCAGGAGATTCCCCCGAAGCCCGAGCGGCTCAAGCAGCATGGCTATGCCGTCGCCCGCGCGCGCATTGAGCGCGATGATATTGATCACGTCCTCGCGCGCCCCCGCGAACGGGGCCGACGCGAGCGGCAAAAGCGGCTTCGTCGCGGCATCATAGCCGGTGGCAGCGATGCGCGAGCGGAAACCGTCCGTCTGCACCTGCAGGACGGGTATGCCGAGGGTTTCGGTCAGATCGGCGGCGACGCTTCGGATGTCATCGCTGTTGATGGCCACGACCGGCCCGCCGACGATGAAAACGACCCATGGGCGATGTCGTTCGACGAGCGACCGGATGGTGCGCGCGAGAGCCTCGCCGGAGCCGATGATGGTGTCGCGCTGGTCGAGGCCCGTCACGGCGAAGGCCGCAGCGCCCTTTTGTGCGAGAGCCGCCGCCGCGCAGCCACGGGGTGCATGCACGACGATAGCTGCACCCTCGATGCCACCGAGAAAGTTGAGCGCCGCCGTCACATCGTCCGGCGCAGCCTCTGAGAACGTGCGCACGCGCTGCGCGGCATCGCCCGAGGCGAACTCGGCAAGGATCGACGACGACGCGCCGAGCCATGCGCCAATCGCGTTCAGCCGTTTTTCGCGGATCACAAGGCCGGGGCGAGGCGCCATCAGATTCCGCCCCCTACAGCGACCAGCTTTTTCTCCTCGGCGAAAGCCCGGTCGCCCCACTGACGCGCCCAGCTTTTAAGGTCGGGATCGGAGAGAGGATGGGGAACCGTCGTTTCTTCCTCGTCCACGATGGCGCGCGCAACGGCGCGATAAATGTCGGCCTGTTCAGAGCGTGGCGCGCTTTCGATCACGGTCTGGCCGTAAAGCTCGCCCTGCGCAACCGTGAGCGAGCGAGGCACGTAGCCCACCACGCGCGTGCCTGTTCTCGCGGCGAAATCGTCCACGAGCGGGCGCGCGTAGGAAGCCTGAAGGCCGTTCGCGATGATGCCGCCGAGGCGAGCGCCGCCGGTCGGCGCATATTTCTGGATGGCCTTGAAGAGGTTGTTCGCGGCGAAGATTGCCATGAAGTCGGACGAAGTCACCACGAAGGCTTTGCTCGCGATGCCATCGCGGATCGGGACCGCGAAGCCGCCGCACACGACGTCGCCGAGGACGTCGTAAAGGACCACATCCGGTTTGAACGTCTCGAACACGTCCAGTTCGTAAAGGAGGTCGATGGCCGCGCTGATGCCGCGCCCCGCGCAGCCCACGCCCGGAACCGGGCCTCCCGCCTCAATGCAGAGGACCCCGCCGAAACCGATGGCGGAGATCGACTCGATGGTGGTGCGGCTGCGCTCGCGCAGCGTGTCGAGCACGGTCGGCAGGTCCGCGCCGCCGCGAAGGATCGTCGTTGAGTCCGCCTTTGGATCGCAGCCGACCTGGATGACGCGTTGCCCGGACTCGGCGAGCGCCGCGCTGATATTCGACGTGGTGGTGGACTTGCCAATGCCGCCCTTGCCATAGATCGCGATGTGTTTCGGCGCGTGGATCACTTTTCCTCCGACGGGATGAGGCTTGAAATACGGGGTGCCCGGGCTCGAATGGCCGTGACGGCTAAAAGGGCGACGAAGAGCGGCATGAAGGAAAGGAAGACCGCTGGCGTGCCGAAAGCCGCCGCTATAGCTCCGGCGAAAGCGGGGCCGACCATGCCCCCGAGGCCTGTTGCGGTCATGAAGAGTGAACTGATCTCGCCTTTCGCACCGGGCAGCGTGCCGGCTCGCATCGTCACGACAAGCGTCAGCAGACCGATGCCGAGGCCCAGGGTTGTCGCGAAAACGAAGAGAAGGAGGAAGCCTTCCGCGAAGGCGAGTCCTGCAAGCGACGGGACGATTACCGCTGTGCCGACGCCGAGCGCCACCGGAAAAGCGAAACGCTGAATCCACGTCCCGGCGAAGAAGGAGGTTGCGATGTAAGCCGCACCTTCGACGCCAGCGATCCACGCAGCTTCCATCGCCGCCAGTCCGCGCTCCGTGACGGCGAGGACCACGATGAAAGTTGCGAAAGACGCAAACACGGCCGTTAACAGCGTCTCCGCCGCAAGGCAGGTCGGAACGCCCGGCGAGCGAAACAGCGATGCGAGCGAGGCCCGCCTTTCGGCGAATCGGCTCGCGATGCTTCGGCGATGCTCCTCTCGCTGCGCGGCCTCCGGTACGGGAATGAAGCGTAGCGGGAGATTCGCCGAGCACATCATGACCGCAGCGATGGCAAAGACGCCTCCAAACGGCAGACCCCACATAAGCGCACCGCCGAGAAACGGTCCGAAAAAGCTGATGCCGAGCGATATGGCGGCCTTGTTCCATCCAGCCCGGTGCAGGCCGATAAGCGGCAGCGCGTGGAGGAAGGCAGACGCGAGCGCCGCGAACACGAAAGCGCGCGTGAAAGCCTCGCCCATCATGGCGAAGGCGAGCGTTTCGGGCGACGCCGCAAGCGCGCAAAGCGCGACGGACGCGGCGTTCGCGGCGCTCGCCAGGAAAAACACGCGCCTCACTCCGAAGCGGTCCACCGCCATGCCTGCCGGAAGCACGGCGATCAGCATGCCGAGCCCGGTCGCCGCGCGCAGGAACCCGGTCTCCGCTGCGCTGGCGCCGAGCTTCAGTGCGTAGACCGGCAGCCCAACCGAGAGGATGCCGAAGGCGATCCCGCTCGTCGCGCCGGCCAGGATGAAAAGCCAGTGTAGTGGCACGCGGAACGCCCGCGCGCCGTCTTCAGTCTTGCCCATGATTCGCGCCACCGTCGCCCCTTCCGCTCATCAGGCGAGTTCGAGGCTGCTTTCCTGAAGCGACGGGAGAAGGTCGTCCTCGATGCGCCAGATGTCGTGCTGAAGGGAGTCGTTCGACGCGTTGCAGTCGCTGACCTGCTGGAAGGTGAAGCCGTTCTTCTTCCAGATCGCAGTCGTCTTCGCCGCGAGATCGATGTACCACTCGGGAACGGGCGAGCGGTGGCCTTCCAGCTCGGAGCCGGGATTTGGGCACCACACCGAGAACGTGCCGACAACGCCCGCAGCGGCGAGGTGCTCAAGGCCTTCGAGCGTCTTTTTCTTCGGCTCGATGCCCGCAACCATGTTCGAGCGCACGCGGCCATGACCGAACACGCCGACGGCATATTTCAGAGCGTGGAGCCAGTGATCCCAGCCGCCGCTGGTCCGTGCCTTGCCGGGGCAGATGGTTTCGTAGAAGCCCTTGTCCCACAGTTCGATGTTCATCGCGGTGGTGCGATAGCCCGCTTCGTGGAAGCGGTCGATCTGGCGCAGGTCGAGCGGCGCGGCGACGACGGCAGTGCCGTTGAAATCCTGTAGCCCGGTGTGCTCCTGGATCGCCTCGGCGACGTCGAGATAATATTCGAGTTCGCGCCGCTCGGGGATGATGCCGCCACTGACCGTTAGATGATCGACCGCGTTTTCCGCGAAGGCCGCCGCGGCTACTTCACCGATCTGTCTCGGCGTTTTCCAGAAGATGCCCTTCTTCTCGCCGTAAACGTCCTTCGTGTGGTTGATATTGCAGAAGGCGCAGTCTTCGCCTCGATCCTTGTAGGAACACTCGTTGCTGTAGGCGAAAAACAGGGCGCGATGGCGATACAGAGCGCCGATAGTCGCCATGTCCTGGCCATCCGAGGTCTTCAGGCCGTAAAAGCCGGGCCGCTTGTGGAAGCGTACCTCCGCAACTTCATGCCCTTTGTTAGTGATGATGGTGCGGCTACCATCCAGATCGATGATGTTCGCCGAATTGGGGTTCCAGCGGAACGGGACCGAGATGCCTCCGGGAAGATCGTAGCCTGAAGGAAGCTCGAAATCGTGGACGAAGAAATCCATCTCGAACAGGTTGTGAACCTGCTCCTGGGCCAGTTCGGCGGGCCTCACGAAGTCGAGTGCCTGCTTCGTGATGGCAACACCATGAATGCCGAGTTCGGCCTTGAGCCTCAGTTCTTCCCACAGCTTCGATTTCGGCAAGGGGGACCGTTTTTCTGTCGTCATGCTGCACTACTCCTTTTGTGTGGGATCTGAGGTCAGGCCGTCTGGAGTTCGGCCGGGCGGTCACGGGGGGCATCGGGTTCCTCGACGAAACCCGGAACACCGAGCAGCCCCAGAACCTCGTCTCGCGCTCTCAGGAAGGCTGGAGACGAGCGGTCGCGGATCGCATGGCGCGGAACATCGAGGATCCGCGCGACGCGCCCAGGATGCGGTTTCATCACGACGATTCTGTCGGCGAGGGTGACGGCTTCATCAACATCGTGCGTCACGAGCAGCGCCGTGGTGCCCTCGTGTCGAATGAGCCGGGCAAGCTCGCCTTGAAGCCTGAGACGGGTCAGTGCGTCCAGCGCTCCGAGCGGCTCATCCAGAAGCAGAAAGCGCGGGCGCGTCACGAGCGCTCGTGCGATGGCGACACGCTGCGCCATCCCGCCGGACAACTGAGCCGGATATGCCTTCGCGAAGCTGGAAAGCCCAACGAGATCGAGCTGTTCGGCCACGCGCTGTTTCCGCTCGCTGGACGGAAGGCCGCTTCTCCTGAGCGCCGCGCCGACATTGGCTTCGACCGTAAGCCATGGCAGGAGACGGTGCTCCTGAAACACGATGCTCCGGTCAAGGTTCGGGCCATCGACGGGCTTTCCATCGATCCTGATACTTCCTTCAAAGCCGCGGTCGAGACCGACGATCGCTTTGAGAAGCGTCGACTTCCCGCATCCCGATGCGCCGACAAAGGCGATAAATTCACCCTCGCACACAGTCAGCGACACGTCGCGCAATGCGTCGAACTTTGTGCCGGCTACATCGAAGGCGCGGCCGACGCTTTCCAGTTCAAGCGCGGCAAGCCGGAACGTGACGGGATTAGCGAGCGCGGTCATCAGGCTGTTCTCCGTTTCAGCAGCTTCATCTCTCCGGCATCGGCCAGTCGCTGGTAAATCATGCCGATGGCCACCAGCACGATGAGCATGGCGAGCAGCAGATCCATCTGGAAAGTTTCACGGCCCTCGTTGAGGCGGCCGCCAAGACCAGGAGCGACGTTCAGGAACAGTTCCGCGCCGACTGTCGCGAGCCAGGACGCGATGAGAGAACTTCTAAACCCGGTCAGCACCTGCGGCAGCGCACTCGGCAGCGCGATCAGCCGAACGTAGTCGAGACGGCCAAGGGTCAGCACCGCCGCGAGTTCGTGATGGGCTGGAGAAATTTCGCTTGTTCCACGCCAGGTGCTCACCACCATCGGCGTAAAGGCGGCAACGGCGATGAAGGCGATCTTCCCAGCCTCGTTTCCGCCAAACCACAGCGACAGCAGCGGAACCCAGGCAAACAGCGCGATTTGCCTGAAGCCCAGGAACAGCGGCCCAATAAGCCGGTTAGCGAGTTTGGACAAGCCAAGCAGGAGCCCGAAAGCCAGCGCGGCGGAGACGCCAATGCCGAGCCCTTGAATGTGGCGCGAAAGCGTCGCAGCGAGGTCGGCGGGAAGCGTGCCGGTTGTCACTTCGGTCCAACCCCGCGCTAGCACGGCATGAGGCGACGGCAGGAAATTGGGGTCTGCTAGTTCCAGAAGCGTGGCGGCTTCCCACACCGCAAGCGTGCCTCCAAGGACGGCAAATGGCTTCAGCGAGGGCGCGCGGATCGTCATGCGACGCCTCCACGCCAGCGGTATAACCGGCGTTCGGCAATCCCCAGCACCCCGTTGAGCAGGAGGCCGACCAGCGCAATCGTCAAGATGGCGGTTAGCACGAGGTCGAGCTGAAAGAGCTGGCGGCCCCAAACGATCAGGTACCCGAGCCCCTCGCTGGACGCGAACAGTTCAGCCAGGATCAGCGCCTGCCACGCGTTCGCCAGCCCCTCACGGATTCCGGTGAAGATCGACGGCGCAGCAGCGGGCAGAACGACGCGGGTGGCCTGATACCAGGGATCGAACCCAAGCACCCGGCCGACTTCGAGCCATGCGGGGCACACTTCGCGGATGCCCTGCGCGGTGTTCAGCACGACGGGAATGAATGTCGCCCAGCCGATAACGAAGAGCTTCATCTCCTCGTCGATACCAAAGACCAGCACGATGAGCGGTAGCATCGCGAGAGCATGAAGCTGCGTCATGACGAGAAACGGCGTCCGGAAAAGCGCCCGAAGCGAAGGAGACGCGCCGATCGCTGCACCAAGCAGCAGTCCCGCAACCGCGCCGAGCGCAAAGCCGACAGCGATGCGCTGGAGGCTGGCGGAAAGGTGCATCCACAGTTCGCCGCTCCCCAGCGTCTCACCGATCGTTTGCGCGACGAGCGCCGGGTCCGGCAGGATCTGCGCAGGCAGCAGCCCGAACCGAGCTGCCCCTGTCCAAGCCGCAAGAAGACCGGCGGGAACGATCAACCCGAGCAGATGCGAGCGCTTCATCGTCACTGCGCCTTGCTGCCAGCGGACGCCGCCGCTTCGGTCAGTTTGGTGCCGTCGGCCTTGGAGCGGGGCCAGTAGGTCTCGAGGTGTTGTTCGGCAAGCGCGCGCTCAAGATAGCGGCGGTCGATCCAGCTTTCGATTTCGACGGGCCTGCGCAGAAGTCCGTAGTCGAGAGCGCGCCGAGCCTGATCGCGATAGCGTTCGATGACAAAGTCGTCGATGAGGGGATTAAGCCGGTCGGCGAGCTTCTGGCCCGAAAAATACTCGCGGAAGCTCTGCGCCGGGATGCCGGATTTTGCGTACACGTCATTGAGAGCCTCGCGATTGGCCTCGTCGGCTCCCCAACGCGCCGCGCGGACATATGCGTTTACAACGCGTTGCACGAGTTCGGGGTGTTTGGCCTCGAACTCTTCCGTTACGTAGAGTCCCGCAGCGCGACTGAATTCCGGCTTGTCGTCCTTGGTGTCGTAAGGAATGTCTATGATCCCGCGACGCTTCAGCTCGAGGACTTCAACGCCGCCGAAAGCACCGTCGATGTTGCCGGAAAGCAAAGCCGCAACCGACCCTGCAAAGTCCAGATTGATGAACTTGATGTTTTTTTCCGTCAACCCGTGCGCAGCAAGCACCCGATCCGCTGCCAGCTGAAGATTGGTCCCGCGAAACTGCGCGATCTTTCTTCCAACGAGATCTTCAATACGGTTTACTTCGACCCCTTTCCGGACCGCGAGAAAGATAGGCGTATGCACATCCGACTGCGCGAGCCATTTGGTCTTGATGCCGTTTGATCGATGCACGATTGCTGGCAGGTCGCCCAATCCTGCGGAGAAATCGAGCTGACCGGAGGCAAACGCCTCATTCACAGCCGGGCCAGCTCCGCGGAACAGCGTCCATTCCACTTTGATATGTTGGTCGTTCTCGAATTCTTTTTCGATGTATCTTTCAGCGTGAGCAATCGCGGCAATGCCGCCGTATGCAAATGGTCTGTTGTCGACGCCGAGCCCCGGATAACCGATACGGATGACGATAGGCTCGGCCTTCGCGAGGCCACTCCCAGAGCAAAACACGACTGCCGGAACCATGATCAAGAGAAATACAGACAAAAATTTTGCAATGCTGCAAGAAAAATGATTCAGCGAGGGCATGTTACATGTCACCAGAATCTACTGCATGAGTGGGATACGAGATATTTTCTCGATGAAGAGTGATATTCACGCGAGAAGCCAATATCTATGCAAAAGTTTTAATGCAACCAAATTTACGGATCAATAAATATATTGCAAGCTGCAAGCACTTGCTGCATTGACTGAAATGTTGTTTCATTATTTTATCGCCGATGAAAACCGACACAATCATGGCAGCGCGGCTTTGCGATAAATTTGACGGTGTTTCGATATTTTTAGTATGTTTAAAAATCGGGGAGTCTGCTCATCAGCCAACCTGTCGAGGGACTGAAGACGATGATTCCTGCTGGCATGCGCCGGATCGCTCTCTTGCACGCATCGCCATTCGGAATGATCGCCCTATTGTGTGCCAGTTTCTCTCGCGTGCGGGCCCCATCGTGCTCTACGCCACAGCGGGCACGACCGCATTCGGCGTCATCACCGAAAACGACGCGCCTTTCGAGGTCCATGTGAAGCAGGACACCCATCGGCCACAAGGTCGCGCTGAAGGATCTGAAGGCAGGCGACACCGCCATCAAATATGGCCAGGACGTGGGCCGCATCGTGAAGGACGCGGCCAAAGGCGAGCACATTCACAATCTCAAGACCAAGCGCTGGTAAGGACGCCAAGGAAAGCCCGTTCGTCGGCGGCGTACCGGATCAGTTCGATCCGTACACGTCCATGAACAGAAAAGAACATGTGAGTGTAATGTGGGTGCAGATTTTGAGCGATGTGGGTGCAAAGCCCATTGTTTTTAAGTGTGGGTGCAATGTGGGTGCAAAATACCGAAGTTCGCCCTCCGTTCCCCCTTGAATCCCCGTGGTATCGATGTTAAACCCCGTGAAATGCCAAAAACTTGGCAATTTACCCATTGGGGCGTAGCCAAGCGGTAAGGCAGCGGATTTTGATTCCGCCATTCCCAGGTTCGAGTCCTGGCGCCCCAGCCAACCTTAAAGCGACGACAACTTCATTATAAATCAGTGCGTTGATGACCTACTTGATGCAGAGCGCGTAGCCAAAGCGCAGCCCTGCCGCACGCGAAAGCCAATGAAATCGCCGTAGTAAGTTCAGAAAACCTTGCTCGATAAAATCAAGTGGCGACGCCCATCACTACCGCGCACACAAAAGCCGCCCATGAAGGCGGCTTTCGATAGGGTGGGGATGAGATCAGCCAGCGTTAAACAGGATTTGGCTTAGGGAAGCTTATCGACAATCAAAACTTACAGCGTCATGCCGCGTCGTGTCTTCCGGCATGTAACCCTCAGAACTTCAGACGAGCACCGGTGTAGAACGCGTCCCAGTCTTCCGGCGAACGGCTTTCGGTGTTGTTGAAGCCGGTGGTTGCGGCCCCGCCGGTCGCACTGCCGACGTAAGACGTCGTCGTAGCGATGCTGGCGTTATAGTGAAGATAATTGCCATAGATTTCCATCGCCGCGCCGTCGAAGGCCTGCGTCACGCCAATGCCGAAGCGGTCGACGTTCGAGTCCCGGACGCGAGTCGTGCTGAGGGTGTTGCCATTCGCGGAATTCCACACCTGGAAATAGACCGCCGCTGCAGCGAAATTGTCGTAATTGCCGTATTCCGCATAGATCGTCGACGCGCCAACTTCGAAGACACGTTTCGTGATGCCAACCTGTGTGTACCAGTAGGTCGCGTCCTTGTTGAGAGACTCGACAGGCGAGTTTTCGATGTGCCGCGTGCCAGCAACGATGGAGCCGTAAAGGCCGGTCGGCAGATGAATCGCCGAGAGATTGCCTTCCACAACTTCGATCTTGGAGTTCACGCGGTAGCGCGCGCCGCCATATATGTTGTTGGCATTGGAGAAAAGCTGCGATGCGGCCACGCCAGCACTCGGCCCCGCCGTCATGCCTGGCTGGTTGGATTGATCGCTACCCTGATAGATCGAATTTGCCGCCCAGGGCGCGCCGAGAGTCAGCGAGCGCTCGCCCCACCATTGATAGCCGACGCCGCCCGCGACACGGATGGAATTCCACTCCTTCTGATAACGCAGTGCCGCATCCCAGAAGTCGTTCTGCCCCCAAGCGAAAGAGGCAATGAAGCCGCAGATTTCCGGCGAGTCGTAACGAATTGCCTCCATGCGCTGGCTATCGAGCGCGTTCGAAAGGTTGTTCCAGACCAGGCCGCCCGGCGCAAAGGCGACGACAGTCCCCGAATCGGTGGCGCTGAGGGTCGGCGCCACGGTGCGCGTCGAGTTGGGAAGCGCCCCGGACGTGGGAGCGGTCGCCACGAAAGTGTTGGTCGTTGTGTTGAACCAGGAACTCGTCGGCAGCGTGTTGTCGCGGATGAAGAAGCTGGCGGCGTGGTAGTTCTCGACGTTGCTGAAGCCACCACCGAGATTGATGAGCGTCAGATCCTTTGTTGCGGTGTTCTGGAAGCCGAGCGTCACTCGGCCGAATGTTTGGTTTTCAACGAAGAAGTTTTCTTGCCGGATGCGGAGCGCCGTCTCGATGTTGCGGTTCTGCTCCGTGAGCTGATCGACCAGATTGGACGATGCGTCGCGGAACTCGTATTCCATCAAGAAGCCGGCCTTCCAGTCGGGCGCCATCTGGCCAACACCTTTCATCCGGAAGCGGGTAGAAGCAAAGTTGTTGTCCTCAACGTAGAGGTCACTCTGCTTGCCGTCGTTCCAGAAGAGCAGGATCTTGTCGACCCAGCCCGAAAGTTCGAGCGAGACCTTGCGGTTGCCCTTTCGAACCGTTGTGACCTCAAGTTCGGCCACGCGCTCTTCAAGATCGGCGCAGCAGTCGCCGCCGAGGGTCAGATCTTTTGCCGATTTCGTACCGGTGTCGGCCGCCAATGCCGCAACCTGCCCGAAACCCAGCACAAAACCTAGAGTTGCCGCACACGCAAGGCTCGTCCTTGTCACGAGTCCGCCGATCATCTGTATCTCCCTTCAACCCAAATGTGCTGGGCAAACACCGGTTTAAATGTGTTCTGACTGGCGGGAGAGCTGTGTGCCACCGCCTCCTTTCGAGCCGCGAGGCTCCACTCGGTGCTGAGACAAACTCGGTCGGCCAACGATTTTCAGCGGCCGTTACCATCTCTGGTTGCTAACCGAGTCTTATTGTTTCGTAAACTGCGCAACTTAAAATTGAATTTAACTTGTAGAAATTTGTGGCGTGTGCGCAACGAAACTCGCCGCATCACAACCTGTTGCCGCGATTGCTTGTACTGATTATGGGGCGCCGGCACTGAATCTGGCGGTGCCACAACTCAACTAGCGTGTTACTTGCATAGCCTTTTGGCGTGCGTTGCACTGAACAAAGCCTCGGTCCGTTTTTCGCCGCTTCGGACTGTGGAATTCCTTTCTCATCGCCGCCCGAAACCCGGCTGGTCTCGATGGGTTGTCTGATGCGGGGAGCCGCCGGGCGCCTCGCGCAAAGATGATCGAGAAGCCGTTCCCGGTTTTGGTTGGTCACGATAAGCTGCGCCGCAACAAAAGAGTGGGAGCACGGAAATGAGCTTCACCCAGAGGTCCGAAGTCATCGTGATCGGCGCGGGGCCTGCGGGACTCGCAGCGGCAATCGGCTGCCACGATGCGGGCCTGACCGCGACCGTCGTCGACACGTCCCCCGCCGCGTCCTCTCATGCCGCGACCGGGCGCAGCGCGGCGCTTTTCAACACGACCATCGCCTTCCTTGCGCGGCTCGGCGTCTGGGATCGATGCGAGCCGCATGCGGAGCCGCTTCGCGCGCTTCAATTCATCGACGACACAGGACGCCGCCTTCGCGCGCCCGACGCGCTGTTCAAGGCTGCCGAAATCGGCGAGGAGGCATTCGGCTGCAACATCGCCAATGCCGATCTCGCGCGGGCGCTGAAAGAGATCGCGGCGGAAAAGGGCATCGCGATTCTCACGCCGGGTCCGCTGCGAACGTTCCACGAGTCTGCCACGCGGGCGATCCTCGCCTTCGAAAACGGCATCGAGCTTTATGCGCCCCTCGCCATCGCCGCCGACGGTCGAAACTCCGCCACCCGCGAGGCGGCGGGCATTCGCGCGCTGACATGGCCTTACGAGCAAACCGCGATGGCTGCGAGTTTCAGCCACGCCCGGCCGCATAACGGGCTATGCATCGAATTTCACCGAAACGGCGGACCGTTCACGCTCATACCGCTACCCGGCAACCGGTCGAGCTTCGTCTGGACGGAGCGCAAGGCCGACACGGCTCGTCTGATGGGGCTCGACGACGAAGCCTTCGCGCGTGAGATGGAAAAGGCGTCGCATTTCGCGCTCGGCCGCATCTTCGACCTCAGCCAACGCGGCGCATTCCCGCTCTCGGCGCTCATGGCGCGCGAGTTTGGCCGTGCCCGCGTTGCGCTCGTGGGCGAAGCGGCGCATGCGGTGCCGCCCATCGGCGCGCAGGGGCTGAACCTCGGCTTCCGCGATGTGGAGGCGCTGCTGGGCCTTCTCGTCGATGCCAAGGCGGCGAATGCGGACCTCGGCGGCGAAGACCTGCTGCGTGACTACTCGGCGGCGCGCCGCGGCGACATCGTCAGCCGGACGCTCGGCGTCGACCTCCTGAACCGCAGCCTCCTGTCCAGCTTCCTCCCGATGCAGGCCGCGCGCGGGCTTGGCCTCTATGCGCTCGGCGCGATCGGGCCGCTACGCAGGGCTTTCATGCGGCGCGGGATGGCTCCTGCTGGCCCGGTGCAGTGAATTTTACATTTGATCCATCCCCGCTGCGGCTCGACAATCAAATGTGAAATTCGAAAACTGCCCCGATTCATCAATAAGTTGCGCGTGCTCTTGAGGCGCACACGTTTGTTCTGAAGCGCGCGGGGAGGCGGGCCAAACGTACGCGCCAAAGCACGCGTTTAGGCTTGACGCCGAAGGTTGCGCTTGCAAGACAGGCGTGAGGCTCTCACCGCGCGTCCCCGATAATGTTTCTCGATCTCCGCCAAAGGCTTGAATACGGTGCCGTTCTGGCCATCGCGGCGATCGTCCGCGCGATGCCGCTTGACATGGCCACCGCGTTTTCCGCTCGCGCCTGGCGGTTCCTTGCGCCGAAGACCCATCGTCAGGCCCGGGCGCTGCGCAACCTCGCCAAGGCCATGCCGGAGACGACGCACGCCGAACGCGAGGCCATCGTCGACGAGATGTGGGACAATCTCGGGCGCGTGATGGCGGAGACGTTCCAGCTCGACCGCCTTTTGAAAGATCCGTCGCGCTTTGCTATCGAAAACCCGGAGTTGCTCGACCGTTACCGCAACGAGATGGGGCCGCTCGTCGTCGCCGCGCCGCATATGGGCAATTGGGAAATCGCGATCCTGCCGCTGCTCACCATCGGCGCGAACACGGCCGGCGTTTACCGGCTGGTCGAAAACCCCTATGTGGACCGCTACATCCGCAACAAGCGCGCACAGCTTTATCCGGGCGGCCTGTTCGCCAGCAAGAGCAACGAGGGGCTCGCCACGATCATGCGCATCGCCACGCATGTGCGAAGCGGCGGCGCGCTCGGCATGCTGGCCGACCTCGCCGACTGGCATGGCGTGCAGGTGCCGTTCTTCGGTCATCCGATGTGGGCGACCGTCGCACCCGCATGGCTCGCCCGACGCGCGGGCACGCGCCTTGCGGTGGGCCGCTGCATCCGCATCGGCAAGGAGTCGCGTTTTTCCATCGCGTTCAAGGAACTGGAAGTGCCGCGCACCGGCGATGCGAACGAAGACATCAAGGTGTTGACGGCCACCATTCAACGCGAGTTCGAGGCATGGATTCGCGAGCATCCCTCACAGTGGATGTGGTCGAACAAGCGCTGGCCCGAAGCCGCGTTCGAGGGCGTGCATCATTGAGCCGGTGAGGCGGCGGCACGTATCGCGACGCGCGAGGATCACTTGCAGTTCTTCGAGCGCATGGCGGTTGCGACGGCGAGTTCCTCGCCCTTGAGGCGGGCGATCTGGCCTTTGACATCGGCGGCCTGTGATCCAGCCTTCCCGGCTGAAACGGCGGCAAGATCGTCGGCGATGCGCGCCCGGTCACCCGCGAGCTTCTCGCAACTGAAGCCCATATAGGGCGCGTGATTGACCTTCGCCGGTTCTATGGTGGCGACCCTTTCGGCGGAAACCGGCTCGGAAGGGCCGCTCGCCGCACCTGTCGAAAGGCGTGTGTCGCCGCTGGTAGCGCATGCGCCAAGCGCGCATGCAATCATGATGACGCCGATTTTACGCAACGTCCCCTCCCCTTTTGTCTGGAGCAACGCCTCTCGCGGGGCGTTCCCCGGTTAACCTCTCATACGAATGACCGCCCGCGCCATCAAGGAGACTTAGGGCGCATTCGTCGACGAAAGGCCAGCCATGCCGCAACGTCTGACTGCTTTTCTATCGGCGGCCCGAAAGCTATAACCATAAGGATCGCAGCGCGCAGGCTTGCCTTTGGCTTTGCTTGAGGATCGCCAGTCGGTCAGAATATCTTCTCCCGGATGGATCCTTTGCGCAGCGACAGGAAGATTTGCCCCAGGCCGTACTTTTTGCTTGTAACTACAATTCGATAAGGTCGCCCATGGCGGCCGCGATCCTGCGTTTTCTCGCGGGAAGGCGGATCTATGTGCGCTCGGCGGGCGTGCGCCAGGGCGAAATCGACCCTTTCGTGATCGCTGTGATGGACGAAATCGGCATCGACATCACCCATCACCAGCCGCGAACCATCGAGGATCTGGAGGACACGTCCTTCGACCTCATCGTGACGCTCGCGCCGGAAGCGCATCACAAGGCGCTGGAATTCACGCGCACCATGGCTGTCGACGTCGAATACTGGCCGACGATCGATCCCTCCGCCGCCACCGGCAACCGCGAGCAGATCCTCGAAGGCTACCGCGCCGTGCGCGATCAGCTTTTCGACCGCATCAAGAAGCGCTTCGACATCTCCGGCATGCCGCAGGCCTGACAACGGCACCGCCGACCCCGGGCAGGCGCGTCTGCCAGGTCGGCTGCGTCGATGTTTCTTGAATCTCAGGCTGCCGACGGTCGCGCCCACAGCGAGGCGTTCCAACGGCCATGCGGCCAAGGCGCTGTCCAAGCGACGCCGCCCCGCCTGAGCGGCGGGACGCGTCTTATCATGCGTTGACTAAAGCTTCAGGCCGGAGTGAATCGCCGCGATACCACCCGACAGGTTGCGATACTGCACGCGGCTGAAGCCTGCCTTTTCGATCATTCCGGCGAACTTCTTCTGATCCGGGAAGGCGCGGATGCTGTCAACGAGGTAGCGATAGGGCTCCGCATCGCCCGCCACGACGCGGCCAAGCGGCGGCACCACATTATCGGAATAGACCTCGTAGACCTTGTCGAACAGCGGCACCTGCACGCGCGAGAATTCGAGGCAGAGGAAGCGGCCGCCCGGCTTCAGCACGCGGAACGCTTCGTTCAGCGCGTTCTGCTTGTTGTCCACGTTACGGATGCCGAAGGAGATGGTGTAGAAGTCCGACGTGTTATCGCGATACGGCAGGCTCTCCGCGTTCGCCTGCACGAACTCGACATGGCCCGCGAACTCGGGATGCTTGTCGCGGCCTTCGTCCATCATCGAATGGTTGATGTCGGTGATGATCGAGCGCGATCCGCGTCCGGCGGCCTTGAGAAAGCGCTTCGTGATATCGCCGGTGCCGCCAGCCACGTCGATCAGCAGCGATGCGCTCGACTTGGACGGCGCGAGCCAGTTGATCGCCGCATCCTTCCAGATGCGATGGACGCCGCCCGACATCAGGTCGTTCATCAGGTCGTAGCGCGTGGCGACACGGTCGAAGACGGTGTTGACGAACCCCTGAAAACCGAGGTTCTGGATTTTGTGATCGTAAGCAGTCATTCCGTTCGCTCCGGGGGCGAGTGAGAAAATTTGATGCGATATGTGGCGCACGAGCGGCACAATGTAAACGCGTCATTATGCTTGGAGGCATTAACCGGGCGCTTTGTGCTGCAATGCGAAGGGGCTGTACAACCGCCACAATTCTCCGCGAAGATAGAGTTTTTACACCCACGAGAAAATTTTTAAGCCATGGCACGCACCCCTCACCCCTATGATCTGGTCATTGCCGGTGCAAGCTTCGCCGGGTTGGTAGCCGCCAAGACCGCGGCGATTCGCGGGCTGAAAGTCGCCGTTCTCGAACCAAAAGCCGCTGCGGGGCAGCATGTGGCGTCGACGGGCATCCTCACGAAGGAAGCCGCACAGGAAATCGACCTCCCGTACAATCTCACGCGACGCGTTTACGGCGTGCGGCTTTACGCTCCCAATCTCCGCCACGTCGATCTGTTCGCGCCGGACAGCTTCTTCGTGACGACGGACACCGGACGCGTGCTCGGCTGGCTTGCGCAGGAAGCGCAGCGGGTGGGCGCGCAGATCCTGTGGCGCACGCCGTTTCAGGGCGCGGAACGCAAGGACGGCATATTCCTTTTCAAGGGCGTCAACATTTCGGCGCGGCACATCATCGGCGCGGACGGTGCGAAGTCTGCCGTGGCTCGCGCCTTCGGGCTTGGGCTCAACACGCGGTTCATGCTCGCCACCGAGCACGAATATGACGGGCTCGACGCGGACCCGCGCTTCCTGCATTGCTTCCTCGATTCGCAGCTCGCGCCGGGGCATATCGCCTGGGTCGCGCCGGGGCCGTCGCTGTTTCATGCCGGGCTTGCCGCCCGTCCGGGACGGAGGCCGCATCTCGCCGCCTTCCTCGCCAAGACCGCGCCGATCTTCGGCTTCGAGGATGCGAGGCTCGTGGAGCGGCGAACGGGGCGCATTCCATGCGGCGGCTTGGTCCGGCCCTTCGCCACCGATGGCGTGACACTGATCGGCGATGCGGCGGGCATGGTTTCGCCGACAACCGGCGGCGGCGTCGGCTTTGCCTTCCAGTATGGGCGGCGCGCGGCGCAGGTGGTCGCCGATCACCTTCTGCATCTCGGACCATCGCCGGAGATGGCGCTCGCGAAGGAACTGCCGCGTTTCGGCCTCAGCCACCTGACGCGCCTTGCGCTCAATCTCGCGCCGCCGAACGCGCTTCTGTCGGCCGCGCTCGGGACCGCCCCCATGCGCAAGTTCGCGCAGCACGTCTATTTCCGCGAACGCGGCGGCCGAGGCATCAGCTTCGCCGACTTCCAGGCGCGATTGAACGGGCTCGAAAGTCCGCCGCTGCGCGCGAATAGCGCCGCGCCGCGAAATATCCCGTAGACCTGGGAAGACGCCTGTTTTACGAAATGTCGGACGGCGCGATGCGGCCCGCGCCGGATGACGCCATTTCGAACCGCTTTTATTGACACACGGAGACTTTCCATGCCGATGCATCGCTTTCTTGAGTGGCATGCCAGTCAGTTCATGACGAAGGACGTCGAATCCGTTCCCTCGTCGCTGACGCTCCGCGAACTCGGCGCGCTGTTCGATCACAACGATTACAATTCCTTCCCGGTTGTGGATAACGACGTGCTCGTCGGCCTCGTAACGAAGCTCGACTTCCTGAAGGCGTTCATCTTCGACACCAGCCACCTCATGCCGCACTACGGTGAGGTCATGTCGAAGACGGTGGGCGAGGTGATGATGAAGGACATCGTCCACGTCGAGCTTGAAACGCCGCTGACAAAGGTTCTGGAGCTGATGGTGAAGCTTCGCACGCGCGGCTTTCCGGTGCTCGAAGAGGGCAAGCTCGTCGGCTTCATCTCGCGCACCGACCTCACCCACGCGCTGACGCTCGCAACCCGCGACGAATAGCACGCATCGAATCATCCGGGCGGTCGCAGCCTAGCGCCGCCCCATAAACAGGTTTTCGCCAGGTTCCGCCATGTCGCAGCACGCCCTTTCCGTAACGCGCGAACAGAATTTTCCCGAGTGGTATCAGGCCGTCGTCCGCGATGCCGACCTCGCGGAAAATTCGCCCGTGCGCGGCTGCATGATCATCAAGCCGTGGGGCTATGGCATCTGGGAGCGCGTGCAGAAGGGCCTCGACGCGCGCATCAAGGAGACGGGGCACGAAAACTGCTATTTCCCTATCTTCATACCGATGAGCTTCCTCGCCAAGGAAGCGGAGCACGTCGAAGGCTTCGCGAAGGAAATGGCGGTCGTCACGCATCACCGCCTGAAGAACATCGACGGCAAGCTGGTGCCCGATCCCGAAGCCGAGCTTCAGGAACCGCTGATCGTGCGGCCGACGTCGGAAACGATCATCGGCGACGCCTTCCAGCGCTGGGTCAAGAGCTACCGCGACCTTCCCATCCTCATCAACCAGTGGGCGAACGTGGTGCGTTGGGAGATGCGCACGCGCATGTTCCTGCGCACAACGGAATTTCTCTGGCAGGAGGGCCACACCGCGCACGCCGACAAGACCGACGCCATGGCCGAGACGCTGCGGATGCTGGAAGTCTACCGCAGCTTCGCCGAGGATGTGCTCGCGATGCCGGTGGTTGCCGGTGAAAAGCCGGAGAACGAGCGCTTCCCCGGCGCCGACAACACCTATTCGATCGAAGCCATGATGCAGGACGGCAAGGCGCTTCAGGCCGGCACGTCGCATTATCTCGGCACGCATTTCGCCGAGGCGCAGAACATCCGCTTCCAGAATGAGGCGGGCGAGCTCGCGCTGTGCCACACGACCAGCTGGGGCGTGTCCACGCGGCTCATCGGCGGCGTAATCATGACGCATGGCGACGACGACGGCTTGCGCCTGCCGCCTGCCATCGCGCCGAAGCAGATCGTCATCGTGCCGATGCTGCGCGACAAGCCGGAAGACGCTGCCGTGGTCGAATTCTGTACGAGCCTCGCGGCGGAGCTTAACGCCAAGGCCGCGTTCGGCGAGCCGATCCGCGCGCATATCGACAATCGCAAGATCAAGTCCGCCGACAAGCGTTGGGACTGGGTGCGCCGCGGCGCGCCGCTCATCCTCGAAATCGGCCCGCGCGACGCAAGCGGCGGCAACGTCACGTTCACGCGCCGCGATGCCCTGCGCGACGGCCCCAAGGTCAAATCGCATTCGCTGCCGCGCGCCGAGTTCGTCGCGGGCGCCGAAGGGCTGCTGCGCGAAATCCAGGGCGCGCTTTACGCCGACGCCAAGAAGCGCCTCGACGGCAACATCCGCACCGACATCGCGAGCTTCGACGAGCTGGCCGCCTATTTCGGCCCGGCCGAGGAGGACGAGGGCGGCGCTTTCAAGGGATGGGTGCGCGTGTCGTGGTCGCGGCCGACCGGCGCGGCGCTCGAAGAGATCGCGGACAGGCTCAAGGCGCTGAAGCTCACCATCCGCAACACGCCGCTCGACAGCAAGACGAGCGCCGCGACATGCTTCTTCACCGGCGGCGCTGCGGTCGAAGACATCATCATCTCGCGGGCTTACTAGGCGCGGCGGGTGAGGCCGCGTCGCCGCTCAAACGCCCGCTTCCGAAAGCAGCCGCTCCACAAGGCCGCGATAGCCCGAGCCGAAAAGGCGTAAGTGGACGAGCGCTGGCCACAGCCTGTAGATCGGCTGGCGCTCATCGAAGCCCGGTTCGAGCGTGCCATAGGCGTCGTAGAAGGCGCGCGGCGGTGTGTCGAACATGTTCAGCATCGCGATATCGACCTCGCCGTGTCCGTAGTAGCAGGCGGGATCGATGAAGGACACCGCGCCGCCGCGCGAGACGAGCACATTGCCGCCCCACAAATCGCCGTGGAGAAGGCTCGGCGCGGCTAGCTCCGGCAGCCGGTCGGGGAGCGATTGCGCCAGCGCTTCGAGTCGGCGGGCGAGGTCCACGCCGACATGCGGGACATTCACCAGAAGACGGCGCTCGCCCCAGAAGGCGGGCCAGCTTTGCGTCCAGCGGTTCTCGATGGCCACGCGCGCGAAGGCGTAGTCGTCGTCCCAGCCGCTGCGGCTGTCCTTAGCCGTGTGCAAGGTGGCCAGCATCGCGCCGATTTGCGGCCACGCCTGGCTCATCGACCCGCCCGCATCGAGCGCTTCGATCGCGAGCACGCCATCGCCCACAGCGAGCACAGCCGGCGCGGGCGCGCCTGTGTCGGCGATAGCCCGCAGCATCCGCGCCTCAACCTCCGGCCGACCGCCGCCTTTGACGACTGCATCGCGTCCATCCGCGAGACGAATGCGCACGATCTCCGATAGCGAGCCGCCGCCGAGCGCCGTTTCGGTCGCAAGCGTACCGCCGAGAAGCGCGGCCCCCGCCTCGCCGAGCGCAGTGAATTTCGACATTGGATTCACTCCCGCTCTGAACGCTCGATAAAATGCGAATGTGCAGCCAAGTCAGGGCGCCGCGGCACCTCGCGCACTCACTGCCCGGCTGCGATAGCCCGCGCGAGCGCCTGCGCGCCTTCCGTTACATCAGCCCAAGTGGTGTCAAAACCCGCCTCTTCGCCGTAATACGGGTCGGCGACCGCCTCGCCCCTGCGCTCGTCCACATAGTCGAGCAGCAGCGCAAGCTTCGCGGTGCCGTCGGATGGGCGCATCGAGCGCAGCACGGACAGGTTCGATCCGTCGAGCGCGACGATATGCGTGAAGCGGCGGAAGTCGTCCGGCGTCACGAGGCGCGCGCGATACCCGCCAATCTCCTCGCCGTTCTTCCGCGCCACCGCCTGAGCGCGCCGGTCGGGCGGCTCGCCAACATGCCAGTCTCCCGTTCCCGCCGAATCGACCTCGACGTCGAGACCGAGTTTTCTCGCCTCGGCCCGGAAGGCCGCTTCAGCAAGCGGCGACCGGCAGATATTGCCAAGGCACACGAACAAAACCGACGTTTTTGCCGCCATATCGTTTTCCCGCTGGTAAAAACACAATCTGGCCGCGTCCGCTTCTCTCGCGCAACCTATACTTTTAGACAGATTACACGCGAACGAGGCGCGTTTTCGCAGTTCGCGCATCACCCTGCGATATTGCCCGCGCGTGGCGGCGCGACAAGGAGGCATATTCGCCCTTGATGCGGCCATAAATCCGTTGCAACACACAGCCCGGCGTTGCGGTCGCGAAATCGCGTGCGCGCGGACGCCCGTCGAAAATCAACACGCGGGACGAGGCATGACAGAAAAAGCCGTGAAAGAACCGGGCGCGTTCGCGCCGTTCGAATGGCTGCTCGCTTTCCGCTATCTGCGCGCGCGCCGCAAGAAGGGCTCCGTGTCCGTCATCGCGTTCTTCTGCGTGCTTGGCATCGCGCTCGGCGTGGCCACGCTCATCATCGTGCTTTCGGTGATGAACGGCTTCCGCAAGGAACTGTTCGACAAGATTCTTGGGCTTAACGGCCATGTCATCGTGCGGCCCCTCGCGCGCCCGTTCACCGACTATGACGAAGTCGCGAAGAGGCTCAACGCCGTGAAGGGCGTCGACCATGCGCTCGCCGTCGTCGAGGGACAGGTGATGATCTCCTCGCAGAACGGTTCGTCCGGCGTGATCGTGCGCGGGCTCAAGGGGCGCGACCTCCAAGCCTTGAAGTCGATCTCGGGCAACATCCGCTTCGGCACGCTCGACGGCTTCGACGATTCGGGCGGCATCGCCATCGGAACGCGCCTCGCGAATACGCTCAATGTCTTTGTCGGCAGCGAGGTGACGCTGCTTGCACCGAAGGGCGCGTCGACGCCATTCGGTACCGCGCCGCGCGTGAAGCGCTATCGCATCGCCGCCGTCTTCGAGATGGGCATGTCCGAATATGACGGCTCCATCGCCTTCATGCCGATGAAGGAGGCGCAAGGCTTCTTCAATCTCGGCGAGGCGGTGCATGTTCTGGAAGTCGTGATCGACAATCCGGACAATGTAGAGAGGATGCGCGGCGTGTTGCAGGACGCGGGCGGCCCCGACATGCTCCTCACCGACTGGCGACAGCGCAACGCCACCTTCTACAACACGCTCAAGGTCGAGCGGAACGTGATGTTCATCATCGTGATGCTCATCGTGCTGGTGGCGACGCTGAACATCATCTCCGGCCTCACCATGCTGGTGAAGAACAAGGGACGCGACATCGCGGTGTTGCGAACCATGGGCGCGACGCGCGGTGCGGTGATGCGCGTGTTCTTCATATCGGGCACGAGCATCGGCCTGATCGGGACGCTTGTCGGCGTGATCCTCGGCGTGCTCATAAGCCTGCACCTGGAAGACATCCGCCAACTCGTATCCTGGCTTACGAACACGCACCTGTTCGATCCGAGCGTCTATTTCCTGTCGAGCCTGCCGTCCCAGCTCGATCCGTCCGAAGTGATCGTGGTCGTCGTGATCGCGCTGTTGCTTTCGATGGGCGCTACGATCTATCCCGCGCTTCAGGCGGCGCGTCTCGATCCCGTGGAGGCTCTGCGCTACGAATGAAAACCGTCACGCGCGATTTCGCGGGCACGAGGCCCGTTCTGCAACTCGTCGAGCTTGAGCGCACCTATGTGCAGGGCAACCGCACGCTGGATGTACTGCGACGCGCTTCTGCCGAAATCTGCGACGGCGAGGCGGTTGCGCTTGTCGGCCCTTCCGGGTCGGGTAAGTCGTCGCTTCTCCATATGGCGGGCCTGCTCGAAAAGCCGGGCGGCGGCGCGGTGCTGCTGAACGGCGTCGATTGCACCGCGCTCAACGACAAGGACCGCACGCGCGTACGCCGCAACGAGATCGGCTTCGTCTATCAGTCTCACAACCTCCTGCCGGAGTTTTCGGCGCTGGAGAACGTGATGATGCCGCAGCTTCTCGCGGGCGTCCGCCGGAAGGATGCGAAGGAGCGCGCACTGGAATTGCTCTCGACCTTCGGCCTTTACGAACGCGCGTCGCATCGCCCGGCCGAATTGTCCGGCGGCGAGCAGCAGCGCGTCGCCATCGCGCGCGCGGTCGCGAACAGCCCGTGCGTGCTTCTCGCCGACGAGCCGACTGGCAACCTCGACCCGCACACAGCCGACCGCGTGTTCGATGAACTCGTTTTCTTCATCCGCAATTCCGGCGTTGCCGCGCTCATCGCGACGCATAATTTCGAGCTGGCGGGGCGGATGGATCGCGTGCTGCAGCTCAATGACGGCGTGCTGGTGGAGGTTTCGCGGCGCACAGCCGGAGGCGAGGCCGACGCCGAGCGGGTGGAGCAGTTGGCGAAGTAGGGGGTGCTTGGTTGCGCCAACGTCTCGGCTAGGCTCAGGACCCTTCCGTCAAGATGTGCTTCAAGGCTCATCGACAGGGGGAAGGTTGATGAGCGATCTGTTTTTGCTGAGCGAGCGCCAGCGGATATCGCCTTTTTTTCCGCCAAGAGAACCGAACAGTGGCAAAATTGTCGTCCAATTGCAGCGACGATTGCACGTCATTCGATCGCCCTAGTCTTGTCGCCATATTCGCTTTTGCCACACTATGTTTGAGAGCTTGTGGGATATGTTGATGAATTACGCGCCGGTCGCTGGACTGGTGCCCAACACCCCTCCCGCGAGAAAACCTTCGAAAGGTTGCCAGCTTGGGTGACTACGTTCAGGCAGTCGCCACTTTGGATCTCGCCCCGGCAGCAGTCCAAGACTCCACCGCGTTTTTTCGCAGCCAAGATCCGCAGAAGACCAGACCCTCCTTGTCGGGGGCGCGCAACAAAGACTTGCGAAGCGGCGAAAACTGCTCCATTGTTCGGCCCTGATCGGTCGTGGGGTTCCCGCCGCCGATTGGGGAATAGTTTAATGGTAGAACAGCGGACTCTGACTCCGCTAGTCTTGGTTCGAATCCAGGTTCCCCAGCCACTTGATTTTACTGGGTTTTTCCCGGTTTATGGGTAGAACAGCACGGAACATTTTGAAGGTCATTTTGCAACTCTCGTTCCGCTTTTGGCCTCGAGTTTTCGGATTGCGCTTCCCCCTAAACTGACGTCTCGTCGTAGGTAATGCGCATCGAGAATTGATCGAACATCGCGAAGCGAATGCCCGGTGATGGTGGCGATTCAGCCTCGGTCGCTCCCGCAATTGCGAGTCGCGTGACGGCGGTCCCGCGAAGATCATGAAATGTAAGGTCGATAATCCCGGCTTTTTTGACGGCTTTCCTCCATGACGAGCGAAACCCGTCCTCTGTCCAAGGCCTGCCGTCACTGTTAACCAGGATGATTGTTGAACGCCGTTCCGTCGCGTCGAGCGCCGTCTTCAAGGGAGCGCGCACCGGGATCACAACGCGTACGTCGGTTTTGCTTTGGCGAAGCCGCGTCGCCAGCGTCTTTGCGCAAGACGATGATCAATGCCGTCGTCCGTTCGCTCTGCATCGTTCCTCGCCTCATGGAGGAAATCCGGCGAGGGCAAATCTCCGAACGGAACACGGCGGCCTCACGCATCGGGGCGGCGGCCAATCGAGATCAGCCATTGCAACGGTGTCAAGCGCCTCACACGTGATGGTCCATCGCTTCGCCAATTGGGGTTCGAGGCACTTCCGCCGATGGCGGCGAAGGGCTCTCGCAAAGCGGCCAGCCATAGGCGGCGGTTTCCTTCGCCGGGCGGCCAGCGCGCTCCCGGTTGGCAACGACCGCTCGCATTTCCCAGAACCAGGCTCCGCTTTCCAGCGACCGGACCCGATGAAGCGGTAGCTCTCTCGGCTCTTCTTGACAGGATGGTAATTCTATAATACTCGAATTATAAAATTAATGGTGTGCCCAATGGCCGACGCTCCGCAGGAAAAAGACATCGCGCGCTTCGCCGACATGATGGCGGCGCTGGGCACCGAGACGCGGCTTCGCATCGTGCGCCTTCTCCTTTCCGCGCACCCTTACGGCCTTGTCGTGGGCGAAATCGGCTCGGAACTCGGCATTCCGGCCTCGACGCTCTCCCATCATCTCGAAAAGCTGAAGAACGAAGACCTCGTGAAGGTCCGCCGCGAAAGCACGTTCCTTCGCTACACGGCGAACACGCAGGCGCTGCAAGACATCCTCGCGTTCCTCTTCGCCGAATGTTGCACGCGCAACCGAGCCATCAGCCCGGAAGAAGTCACCTGCTGTAAGGAGCACACACCATGAGCGACACCAATGTGAAGGAAGCCGTGCGCGAGCGTTACGGCGAAGCGGCAAGGCGCGTGAGCGAAGGGCGTTCGTGTTGCGGCGGCAACGCTGCGCTCGAAGGTTCCGAGCCGATCACATCGAACCTTTATGACGTGTCCGAGAAGGGGATGCTGCCCGAGGCGGCGGTGCTGGCCTCGCTGGGCTGCGGTAATCCCACGGCGCTGGCGCAACTCGCGCCCGGCGAAATCGTGCTCGACCTGGGCTCCGGCGGCGGCATCGACGTTCTGCTCTCCGCGCGACGCGTCGGCCCGACCGGCAAAGCCTACGGCCTCGACATGACCGACGACATGCTGGCGCTCGCCCGCGAGAACCAGAAACAGGCGGGCGTCGAGAATGTCGAGTTCCTGAAAGGCGAAATCGAGGCGATCCCGCTGCCCGACAATTCCGTCGACGTCATCATCTCGAACTGCGTCATCAACCTGTCGGGAGACAAGGATAGAGTGCTGCGCGAGGCTTTCCGCGTGCTGAAGCCGGGCGGGCGCTTCGCCGTGTCCGACATCGTCACGCGTGGCGAAATCCCCGACGACATCCGCAAGAACGTACTCGCGTGGGCGGGCTGCATCGCGGGTGCGCTGGAAGAAGGCGAATACGCGGCCAAGCTCGCGGCGGCAGGCTTCGAGGCCATCGGGATTGAGCCGACGCGCCTCTATCGCGGTGAGGACGCGCGGGAGTTTCTGAGCGGCAAGGGCATCGATGTGGACGCCATCGCCGGGCAACTCGACGGCAAGCTCATGAGCGCCTTCGTGCGCGCGGTGAAGCCGAAGAAATCGTGCTGCTGCGCGTAGGGAGGAAGCGATGGATAGCCCCGTTTACAACGTCCTGTTTCTCTGCACGGGCAACACGGCGCGCTCGATCCTGGCGGAAGGCATCCTGCGCAAGGATGGCGCGGGCCGGTTCAACGCTTTCTCGGCCGGCAGCCAGCCGAAAGGCATCGTGAACCCGTATGCGCTGAAGACGCTGGCGGCCTACGACTATCCCGCCGACGGCTTTCGCTCGAAAAGCTGGGACGAGTTCGCAGCCGCCGATGCGCCGAAGATGGATTTCGTCTTCACCGTCTGCGACAACGCGGCGGGCGAAACCTGCCCCTACTGGCCGGGGCAACCGATGACCGCGCATTGGGGCATCGAAGATCCGGCAGCCGTCGAAGGCACGGACATCGAAAAGCAGCGCGCCTTCAACGAGGCGTTCCGCTTCCTGCGCAACCGAATCCAGGTCTTCACCGCCCTGCCGCTTCGCACCGTCAGCAAGCTCGCGCTTTCCGACAAGTTGCGGGACATCGGCCGCATGGAAGGGTCCAGCTCGAAGACCGAACAGGCGAGCTGACGCGAGCGTCCGATTTGGGTTGCCGCTGCTACGACCGCGATCAGTTGCCGATGGCCCCTGATCGCGGTTCGTCAGGCGGTGGCGCCGAGGCGCGCTATCCCCTCGGCGTAACGACCTCGCCATCCTCTTTCGTGAACGGTCCGATGTCGGGATTCGGCAAAATCTCCAGCACCTCTTCGGAAGGTCGGCAGAGCTTGACGCCCTTCGGCGTCACCACGATCGGGCGGTTGATGAGGATCGGATGCGCCAGCATCACATCAATCAGTTCATCATCGGACCATTTCGGATCGTCGAGGCCGAGGTCGTGATAGGGCGTGCCCTTTTCCCGCAACAGCGCGCGTGTCGAAATTCCCATCGCCGCGATCAGTTCCGTGAGCTTTTCGCGTGACGGCGGCGTTTCCAGATACTCGATGATTTCCGGCTCTTCTCCGCTTTGGCGGATCATCGCCAGCGTGTTCCGCGAGGTACCGCAAGCGGGATTGTGATAGATGACAATGCTCATTCAACGCGCCTCCCGTTGTAGAGTTGGGGGTCACTTCTTACCCACGCGCTTTGGCGAGATGGGTTGCTTCATCTCCTGCGACCGCGTCAGCTTCCACCCGGCGGCGAACTGCGGAGCCGCCCTCGTACCAGCCTTTTGAACTGTTCACGATCTTCACGACCGACAGCATCACAGGCACCTCGATCAGCACGCCCACCACGGTTGCGAGCGCTGCGCCCGAATTGAACCCGAACAAACTGATCGCCGCGGCAACGGCAAGCTCGAAGAAGTTGCTCGCGCCGATAAGCGCGGAAGGCCCCGCAATGTTGTGAGCCTCACCCGCCGCGCGGTTCAGGAGATAGGCGAACCCGGAGTTGAAATAGACCTGAATGAGGATCGGCACGGCCAGCATGGCAATGATGAGCGGCTGCGCGATGATCTGTTCGCCCTGGAACGCAAAGAGAAGAACAAGCGTGGCCAGCAGCGCCACAAGCGACAAGGGCTGCAAGACCCGGAGCACGCGCCCAAGCGAAGCCTCGCCACCGCTCGCCAGGATGCGGTTGCGCAAAACCTGTGCGATCACCACCGGAACCACGATATAGAGCGCGACCGACAACACGAGCGTGTCCCAAGGCACTGTTATCGCGGAAAGGCCGAGCAGCAAGCCGACGATCGGCGCGAACGCCACGATCATGATCACATCGTTGACCGCGACCTGGCTCAGCGTGAAATGCGGCTCGCCTTTGGTTAGGTTGCTCCAGACAAACACCATCGCGGTGCAGGGAGCCGCCGCAAGCAGGATCAGGCCAGCAATGTAGCTGTCGATCTGGTCGGCGGGCAGGTAGGGGCGGAACAGCCACCCGATAAAGACCCAGCCGAGAAGGGCCATCGAGAAGGGCTTCACCGCCCAGTTGATGAAGAGCGTCACGCCGATCCCGCGCCAATGCTCCTTGACCTGACCGAGCGCCGCGAAGTCGATCTTCACGAGCATGGGGATGATCATCAGCCAGATAAGACAGGCCACCGGCAGATTGACGTTGGCGATTTCCGCCGACCCGATGGCCTGAAACACCGTGGGGAAGAAGTGGCCGAGCGCGATGCCAACGGCAATGCACAGCGCGACCCAAAGGGTTAGATATCGCTCGAACGTGGACATGATCTACTCCGGTAACGCCGGAGCGGAGCCGGCCTCGATGGTTTTCAGGAACGCGGCCAGAGGCGAGACCGCCGCCGGGTTGAGCGAGTAGCAGACCCTAGGCCGCGCAATCTCGCCGATGATTATGCCCGCCTCTTTCAAGATCCGCAGGTGCTCAGAGGTCGTGGAGGCGGCAAGGCCGATCTCCTCCACGATGTCGCATCCGATGCAGGTTTGCCGCCGGAGCAGCGTTTCGACGATCTGCACGCGCGCAGGATGTCCGAGCGCTTTTGCAAGGCTCGCGATGCGCTCCTGGCGCGAACCTGGGCCTTGACAATCCGAGCCGACATCCAGCGCGGAGATTTTCCTGGCAACCATTGGTGGAACCTTATTCGGCAATCGACGAAATACGATTAGCCAAAAGATGGCAGCGAAGCAAGAGGACTTTGGCATCACGATTTCGTTCAGGAGCGCGTCTAGTGGTCCGATTCCGACATTTGCATCCGTACGCAGCACCCCGACGCTCATCGGTGAGCTAGGAAACAGACCTCGCGCAAGCGCGCGGCGAGCACGGCGGCGAAACTGATGGCAACGGCTCCGACAACACAATGCGGGAAAGCAGCCATGAAGGTGGACACGGCGGTGACCAGCAGAAGACGTTGCCAGATGCACCACGGTGCCACGCAAAGTGAACAGCATCGCCAGCATATTCGGCGACTTGCGAACGATCATCTCGGCTCACGTCAGGACGGCAGCCGCGGTAGACTTGAATAGAGGGGGCAAAACGGTGCGACACGCCTCGCACAGCTTGTCGCAGCCTAGCGTGTATTTTGAATGCAATTATGGCGCCACGCCTTAGCTGGCGTCAGCGCGCAAGCACGACGCATCTCTCGCGCCCACCCACCGAACGAGCTTGGCAGGCCCATGCAACGCCGTTATGCCAGTGTCAAACCAAAGAAAGACCCGGAGTCGTCATGACAGCCGCAGCATTCCCCAAGCCGCGCACGGACCTCAAGCCTAACACGGCGGAATTCGAGCGTCTTCCGTATGTGAAGCCGACGGGTTTTCGCGAATACGACGCGCGCTGGCTGTTCCCGCAGGAAATCAACCTGATGGGGATGCAGGCGCTCGGCATCGGGCTCGCGACGTTGATGCGCGAGCGGGGCGTGCCGGTGCGCATCGTGACCGGCCACGATTACCGCTCCTATTCGTCGAGCATCAAATACGCGCTCATTTCCGGTATGCTCGCGGGCGGCGCGGAGGTGCACGATATCGGGCTTGCGCTCTCGCCGATGGCCTATTTCGGACAGTTCGCGCTCGAAGTGGAAGGCGTGGCGATGGTCACGGCAAGTCACAACGACAATGGCTGGACCGGCATCAAGCTCGGGATGGCGCGGCCGCTCACCTTCGGCCCCGAAGATATGAGTGAACTCAAGGCGATCGTGCTCGAAGGCCGCTTCGCGCCGCATGAAGGCGGCACATATCGTTTCCACGGCGACATCGCCGCGCGCTATATCGCGGATCTCACCGACCGCGAACCGTTCACGCGCAAGATCAAGGCCGTCGTCGCGTGCGGCAACGGCACGGCTGGCGTTTTCGCGCCTGAGGTGCTGGCGAAGCTCGGCGTCGATGTGATCCCGCTGAACACCGACCTCGACTACAATTTCCCGAACCACAACCCGAACCCGGAATCGCTGAAGATGCTGCACGCGGTGTCGAACGCGGTGCGGCTCTCCGGCGCGGATGTCGGCCTCGCCTTCGACGGCGACGGCGACCGTTGCGGCGTGGTCGACAACGAAGGCACGGAGATTTTCGCCGACAAGGTTGGCGTCATGCTCGCGCGCGATATTTCGGGGCTCCACAAGGACGCGAAATTCGTGGTGGACGTGAAGTCCACCGGCCTGTTCACCACGGACCCGGTGCTCGTCAAGAACGGCGCTCACACCGCCTATTGGAAGACGGGCCACTCCTACATCAAGCGCTACAGCCACCAGACGGGCGCGCTCGTCGGTTTCGAGAAGTCGGGCCACTACTTCTTCAACCCGCCACTTGGGCGCGGCTATGACGACGGCATCGTGTCTGGCGTCGCCATTTGCGACATGCTTTCGCGCAACCCCGGCAAGACCATGGCCGAGTTGCACCGCGAACTGCCGAAGACGTGGCAATCGCCGACCATGTCGCCCCATTGCGACGACGAGAAGAAATATGAGGTGGTCGATCGCGTGATCGCGCATTTCAAGGCGATTGCCGACAAGGGCGGCGAGATCGCGGGCCAGAAGATCCGCGATGTCATCACGGTGAACGGCATCCGCCTCGTGCTCGAAGACGGCACGTGGGGCCTCGTGCGCGCGTCATCGAACAAGCCGGAACTCGTCGTCGTCGTGGAAAGCCCGACCTCGGAGGCCAACATGCGCGCGATCTTCGCCGAGATCGACCAGCATCTCGCCACCTATCCCGAGATCGGCGAATACAATCAGAAGATCTGATCCGAGCGACGACCTGATCCAAACGACGATGCGGTCCGACATCCGCGTCCGTCGTCGCAATTCACGCGCTCTCGACGCCCGTAGAGGGCGCCGAGCTGCCGCTGGCATACAACATATTGTCGCAGGCATTTCACCCCATAAGCGACTGAACAATTAACGAAATTTAATCCATAGCGCTCGCGTTAGCCGCCCTCCCCTCATGGGCCGCAACTTGAGGCCGCAGCACGGCCTTAATTAAACTTTAGCGAAAAGGCCGCCGGTGCCAGCCAAAGCTGAGCCACATAAGCCGGCGAGGGTCTCGTCGCCACTATCCGCGCGGAAAACGCGCATCGGCCTTTGCGAGCATCCTCCGTCAGGACTCCAACAGGTAGGTGAGTATGCGACTGCTCCTCACAGCAGCCATTGTTATGCTTTTCGCAATTCCGGCCAACGCCGCCCATCGGCACCGCCATCACGCCAAGCAACTCGGCACAAGCGAGGCTAGTCTCGGCAGAGGCAGCAGCGGCGGCCTCGTTACAATCACCACGGCAGCGGGTCCGATCCGCGTCGCCGCGCATCTCGCGGGGCGCTTTCAGGCCCTGATCGCCGACTTCGTCTCGCACGGCTACAAGCCGCGCTCCGTGCATTGCCATGCTCACGGCGGGCACGTCCCCAACTCGCGCCACTATTCGGGCGCGGCCTGCGATTTCGACCAACGCGGCTGGGGGCTGACGACCTCCTTCATGTACCGCGCCCGCGCGATCATCGCGAAACACGGCTTCCGCGACGGGTGCAGTTTCAACGACTGCGGACATGTGGATGATGGCGGCTCAGTCCGCTACGCGGCCAGAAAACACCGCAGCCCGGGCGTGCGAAGCGTGAAGGTGCGCGGGCAACGCTACTACGTGCGCTACGCCCGAGACGACGACGATTCCGATAGCTGAGCGATCAATTAACCGCGTCCACACGGCCTTATGGCGCTTCCGGCGATCACATTTCCGGGATGCCATAAGGCCATTCCATCCCTTGCACGTTGTTCTGGCTCAAGAAAATCAGCCCACCCCCATAAATACAATTAGATATATTTACCACTTCTCTATAAACGAATATGGTTACCTCAAGCTCAACACTATGATCCGGCCCATTGATCTAAGTCAAGAGCACGTGGACCGAAAAAATGGACGCTCTCATTCTAACGCTGATGCTATTTATCAGCATTTTAATCAACGTCTCTTCTTTTGATGATGCTTTTGTTGACCTTCTTTCCGTTGGAATAATTCGCGGTAATTTCGGCCCACCAGAAGATCCGTCCCCGGAAAAGCCGACCTCGTCCGCAATCCCCGATATCGGCGTCTTCGTCGCCAACTGGCAGGAGGAAGACGTGCTCGGTCGGATGGTGGAGGGGAACCTCGCCCGCATCCCGATTTCGTCCGTAAAGCTGTATCTCGGCGTCTACCCGAACGATACCGGCACGCTCGCCGTTGCCGAGGCCATGGCGGCCCAATATCCGGACCGCGTGCGGGTCATCGTGAACTCCATGGAGGGGCCGACCTCCAAGGGCCAGATGCTGAACGAGATGTTCCGTCAGGTCTATGCGCGCCCCGGAGCGCCGGAGATGGCCGTCCTGCACGACAGCGAAGACATCATCGATCCCCGCACGTTCGGCGTTTATACGGCCTACGCACGGGAAGGCTACGACTTCATTCAGGTGCCGGTCTTCTCGCTGAACTCCATCAAGCGCTCGAAGGTCGCCGCCACCTACATGGACGAGTTCGCCGAACGCCACACGCGCGAGATGGTGGTGCGGCATGCGGTCGGCGCGATGATCCCGTCGGCGGGCGTCGGCACCTGCATGACACGGCGGCTCCTTGAGCATTTCGTGAGAGAGCGCGGCTTCGTTCTCGCGAATGGCTGCGTCACCGAAGACTATATCCTCGGCGTGGAAGCGAAACGCGCGGGCTTCCGCTCGGCCTTCGCTGCTGTGTCGGCGGATGAATTGCGCGGGCTCGATTTCGTCGCCACGCGCGAATATTTTCCGAAGTCGTTCTCCGCGTCGGTGAAGCAGAAGACGCGCTGGGTTTACGGCATCAATTTCGAGGCGACGCACAAGCTCGGCTGGGGCGGCGACTTCTGGGACAAATACTTCTTCATGCGCGATCGCAAAGGCGCGATCACGAACTTCCTGCCGCCGATCTCTCTCGTCTTCTGGGTTTTGCTTGCCTTCGAAGTCGTCGATATCGAGCAGATGCCGCTGGACCTCGTGCCGATATTTCAGGTGTCGATCTTCCTCAACATGCTCGCGCTGGGACTTCGCTACCTGATGCGCGTCATCTGCTGCCGCGACGTCTACGGCATCAACGATTTCATCGGCGTGGCGGTGCGCTGGCCGGTGTCGCTCACCGTCAACATGCTGGCGGTCTGGCGCGCATGGAAAACCTACGTCGGCGAAAGCGAATACGCCACCAAACCCATCGTCTGGTCGAAGACCGAGCACGAACTCCCCGACGATCTCATGTCGGCGCGCCGATAACACTCAAGGAAAATTTCAGTATGCGTATCCTCCTGGCTTTCGGGACACGTCCCGAAATTATCAAACTCGCGCCCGTTTACCGCGCCTTGCGGGGCCGCCAGATCGACGTCGACGTTCTGTGGACGGGTCAGCACACCGATCTCGCTGCGGGCCTGATCGACTTCTTCGGCATCGACATCGCCTTCAATCACAGCGGGATTGTCGCCGAGGCAGGTCTCGCGGCGAAGGTCGGCATCATGACGAAGCGCATCGAGAGCGTGATCCGCGCCAGTCATTACGACTGGATCGTTGTGCAAGGCGACACCGGCACCGCGCTCGCGGCGGCGCAGAGTGGCTTCCTCAACGCCGTGCCGGTCGCGCATGTCGAAGCCGGGCTTCGCACGGGCGATATGCATTCGCCTTGGCCTGAGGAGTTCAACCGGCGTGTCATCAGCCTCTGTACCGCTCTTCACTTCGCGCCGACGCCGGGTGCCCGGGCGAACCTGCTCGCCGAAGATATCCGCGCGGAAGCCGTGCGCGTGGTGGGAAACACCGTGGTCGATGCCCTTCAATTCGCGCGGGCCAAAGTGGCAAAGGGCTATACCCCCATCAATCCCGCGCTCGCCTCGCTGCCCGATAACAGAAAGATCGTGCTCGCAACGCTCCATCGCCGCGAAAACATCGGCGATCATATGGACGAGGTGCTGCGCGCGCTTCGCGATCTCGCGCATGACGGCGACAAGCTCATCGTGCTGCCCGTGCACCTGAACCCGGAAGTGAGGGCCAGCGTTCTCGCCCTTCTCGGCGACACGGCGAATGTCGTGCTCACCGGCCCGCTGCAATACCCGGACTTCGTGCATCTCCTGACGCGCGCATGGTTGGTGGTGAGCGACTCCGGCGGCATTCAGGAGGAAGCGCCCGCGTTCGGTCTTCCCGTGCTCATCACGCGCGACACGACGGAGCGGCCGGAAGTGGTGGAAGCGGGCTTCGGCCAACTCGTCGGCTGGAATTATGACGCCATCGTTTCGGGCGTCCGCGCGCTGACGGCGGGCGACGCTCCTCAGCGGATCGACGCGCCGAACCCGTTCGGCGACGGCAACAGCGCCGGCAAGATCGCCGCCGCGCTTACGGACAACCGGGCCGCTCAATCGACCATCCGCGCGGCACAGGTCGAGCTTCGCGCATCATGACCAATCACGGTTTCCCATCGGCTCATCGGCACAACAAGGAGGATTTCGCGTGAGCAACAGAACCTTGCACGGCCCCCGGGCGACCTCGTCCGCCCCCGCCGCTGAGCCCGTCCAGCTCAAGGCAAGCGGCGTGAAGTGGTCGCGCCTGCTCAAGTTTCTCTTGCAGGTCGCCTTGATTGCGGGCGCGGCTACGGCCATCGGTCTTTACGTTACCGGCGCAAGCCTGTTCCTGCACGCAAACGGCATCGTGACGCGGGAGCGCATCCGCGTGGCCTCGCCCTTCGAGGCGCGCATCACCGACGTCTACGTCCATCCCGGCGACGCGATCGTCAAGGGGCAGCAGGTCGCCCGCGTCGAGTCCGGCTGGATGCTTCGGACCATGACCGACATCGCCGCCGAGCGCGCGCGCATCTCCACGCGCGTCGCACAGCTCGAAGCGCGCCGCTCTTTCATCGCAGCGACGCTTCCTGTCGCCGAGACGAGTGCAAAACAGGCGAAGCAATTCATGGACGAACTCGACAAGGCGCGAGCGAAGGGCCTCGCCGTCTGGCGGTCCACGCAGGAAATCTCGGCCGCATGGCTCATCGCGCAGGACAAGGCGGCGGGCCTTCGCGCCGAACGCGAATCTCTCGAAACCGAACTCGCGGTGAACAGGTCCGCACTCCTCGACGCCACCAAGGCGCACGACGACCTGAAGCACGCCTATAATGACGGCGTGCTCTTCGCCGCATCGACGGGCATCGTCGGGCCGACGGTCGGCGTTGCCGGACAAGTTCTCACCGGCCAGAACTCGGTCGCGGACATCTATGTCGGGAGCAGTTTCGTGCTGGCCTACCTTCCCGACAGCTATCTGATGGATCTCGACGAAGGCGACCATGTGTGCGTGCGCGCCTATAACCGCACGTTCAACGCGAAGATCGAGAGCATCCTGCCGGTTACGGAGGCGATGCCTGCGGAGTTTCAGATCCCTGTCAAGGTGCGCGACCGTGGACAACTTGTGAAGGTCGAGCTTATCGACCCGACGACCTTCGCCATCGGCCAGAAGATCGATGTGACGGGCTCGGTCACGGGAGATTGCAAGGTCGGCGTCGGAACGATAGCGACGCAGACGATCGCGCGCCTGAAGGGGCTGATGCAGACCGCGGCTGCGAAGGCGATGTAGGTCGACGACGCAAGCCGCCTTCGGGCGGCTCGCTTTATTCTCTGCCGCCTATTTGTCGTTCGTGACAAGCCCGTCGGTGATGGTCGTCGCCTGATCCATGAAGCGCTGGATCGCGACAAGCGCGGGTTGGGTGCAGGTGCGATAGGTGCGAGAGTAGTCGCGATAGCCGCGATTGAAGGCTTCGACGAGCTTCGCCCGCCTCAGCGCGCTCGTCCCCTCCGAACTGACCAGCTCGCGCATATGCTCGCGCCAGACCTGACCTTCATTGCCTCCGCAAAGCTCACGCAAATAATGCAGCGTGCCCAGAATTTCTGCGAGGCGGAATAGCTGTGCGTCGTAGGGGCGGTCGTCGGAGCCCAGTTTGCCCTGCGGCGCGACCTCCTGCTGAAGCTGCGGCGGAGGCGAGGCGGGCTGCTGCCGCTGGGGCGCGCGGCGCTGTTGTTGCGGCGGAGGCTGCTGCGGCTGCAACAGTCTTTCGAAGAACTGCGCCTGCGCGGGCTGCATCGCCGCAAACCCCGTGCAGGCCAGAGCCGCAGCCAATGCAACTCGCAGACATTTCCCTGTCATGTCGATCATGATGAGCCTTTAGAGAGCGCCGCCTTCGCGTTCCCGATCGCAGTCTCAAGCCCCGGCGTGCAGACCAAGCGGACGCGCTGCTCGTCCGTGAAAAAACGCGCCTCGGCCGCATCGCCGCCCGCCGCAAGCACACCCGTCACGTCTTCCGCCGCGAAAACGGCAATCATATAATGTACGGCCACCGCGCCCTCGTCGTCTCGCGCCAACGCGTCGGCAACATCGCCCAAAGTTAGAGCCGAGGCAAGGAACCCGGTTTCCTCGAAGAGTTCACGACCTGCCGCCTCGCGCGCGGTTTCGCCCAGAAGAACCGCGCCACCCGGCAGCGACCACATCCCCGCATAAGGCGCTTTGCCGCGGCGCACGAGAAGCACGGCCGACCCGCGAAAAACCGCTATCGAAACCCCTGCGCGAGGATAGAACGAAGACATTGCGCAATCCCTTTCAACGAAAGCTTTCTTCTTTCTTGCTCGACAGCCGGTGCTCGGGGGTTGAAACCACGGCGCGCAGCCTTTAGGTTGTAGCTTCTCGTAACGGTAATACTCCCGTTATAGCTTTTGTGGCACATGTCTTGAGTATTGCACCGGCATCATGGTTTTGTTGCAAACGACACATGTCTGAACTGCTTTCGTTTACCGGCTCGCCAGCTTCGGCTCAGCGTTCCAAAGAGCCCATTCTCGTGGTCATGCATCGCCGCGAGTCCCAGCCGGGAGCCGTTGGTCAGGTGCTCCGAGCGCACGGACACGCTCTCGACATCAGGCGGCCGCGCTTCGGCGATCCCCTCCCGGCATCTCTCGATGGCTATGCTGGCGCGATCGTGTTCGGCGGCCCGATGAGCGCCAACGACCCCGACGACTATATCCGCCGCGAAATCGACTGGATCGGCGTGCCGCTTTCCGAGGGCAAACCGTTCCTCGGCATATGCCTCGGCGCGCAGATGCTGGCGAAACAGCTCGGCGCGGAGGTTAGGCCGCATCCGGCGGGCCACTTGGAAGCGGGCTGGGAGCCGATCCATCCGCATGACCAGACTTTGGGGCCATGGCCGAGCCACGTCTATCACTGGCATTTCGAGGGCTTTTCGCTCTGCCGGGACTCGGTGCGGTTGGCGGCGGGCGATGTCTTTGAAAATCAGGCGTTCCGCCACGGTCGCAACGCTTTCGGCCTGCAATTTCATCCCGAGATCACGCTTGCGATGATCCATGGTTGGACGGTGCGCGGCGCCGCCAAGCTCGCGCATCCCGGCGCGCAAAAGGCCCATCGCCACGTTGAATCGCACGCCATGCATGGGGCGCGGCTCCGCGCGTGGACAACGCATTTCATGGATGCGTGGCTGAAAAGCGCCGACCGGCGGGACGCCGTGCCCGAAGACCTTCAACGCGCCGCCTGAAACAGCCCGCGCAAGGCGATGCCGCGTAGTTTGGGGCTTTTCCGGCGACATCTCACTTGACGCGACGCGAGACGGCGCTAGTGGTCCGATTCCGACGTTTGCATCCCTTGAAGAACCCTCGCGATCAAATGTCGAAATCGCAAGGACCACTACAATTCTAGTGGAGCTTTTGAATTTGGCATTTGATCGATAGCTCGCAGCAACCGTGACTCAATGGCAAATTCGCTCCACTACACGCCACCCCAGTCCAACCCCGCGCGCAGATACGCCGCCCGGCATGTGTTGACCATGAGATAGGCCACCGTCATCGGCCCGACGCCGCCCGGCACCGGCGTGATCGCGCCCGCCACATGCTTCGCGCTCTCGAAATCGACATCGCCGACGAGCTTCGACTTGCCGTCGAGCGCCGGAACGCGGTTGATGCCGACATCCACCACGATCGCGCCCGGCTTGATCCACTTGCCGGGAATCATGCTTGGGCGGCCCACGGCGGCGACGAGCACATCCGCGCCAGCGATGACGGCTGGCAGGTCGCGCGTCTTCGAGTGCGCGATGGTCACAGTGCAGTTCTCCTGCAACAGCAAATGCGCCATCGGCTTGCCGACGATGTTCGAGCGACCGACCACGACCGCATTCGCGCCCGCGAGGTTCGGCTGCACGCTCTTGATGAGCTTGAGGCAGCCGAGCGGCGTACACGGCACGAAGCCCGGCAGCCCCGCGAACAGCTTGCCCGCGTTCACCACATGAAAACCGTCGACGTCTTTCTCGGGCGAGATGGCCGCAATGGCGTCGTCCGCATCGAGATGCGGCGGCAGGGGAAGCTGCACGAGGATGCCGTCCACCGCAGGATCGGCGTTCAACTGCGCGATGAGAGCAAGCAGGCCCGCGCGGTCGATGTCGGCGGCGGGGCGATGCTCCACGGAATGAAAGCCGAGTTCGCGCGCGAGCTTCAGCTTCGAGCGCACGTAAACCTGGCTCGCCGGGTTCTCGCCGACGAGCACCACGGCAAGCCCCGGCGCGCGCCCGGTCTTCTCCGCGAACGCCGCCGCGAGCTTCGCCGCTTCGGCCTTGATCTCCGCCGCCATGGCGACGCCGTCCAGTATCCTTCCGACGCCGTCCAGTATCTTCGCTTCAACCATCGCGCTCACCTTCTTTCTTCGCTGCCACGTCGAGACATATGGCGATTTTCGCAAGCAGGTCATCGGCTTTGCCCGCGACCGCGACCGTCTTCAGCCGCGACTTCTGCCCCGCCGCCATGGACACGGACGATTTCGGCACGCCGAGCCAACTCGCGACGAGCACCACGAGCGCCGCGTTCGCCTTGCCGTCTTCCGGCGGCGTCGTGACATAGGCCTTCAGCACCGGCTTGCCGTCGAACGCCTCGACGCCCGCAACCCGCGCAGAACTCGCCTTCGGAGTCAGCCGCACATGCAACAACACGCCATCCGGTTTCGCCGTGGCGGGCAAATCCATCGGGCCTGACCCCGTCCGCTCGGGGCGCACGGGCTCAGGCTTTCCTGTTTTCGTTCGTCCTGTTGGCAAAACCGGAACCCACTTTTGCCGGACGAACTTAAAGGATCCACCCGAAGATGACCACGTCGCGCAGGAAGATCAGGCCGAGGATCAGCACCACGGGCGAAAGGTCGAGGCCGCCGAGATTCGGCAACACGTTGCGGATCGGACGCAGCAGCGGCTCCGTCAGGCGATAGAGGCCGTCCGCGATGGTGTAGACCACGCGGTTGCGGCGGTTCACCACGTCGAAGGCGATGAGCCAGCTCATGATGGCGCTGATGATGATCACCCAGATGAAGAGCGAGATCACCATCGCGATGAAACCGAAAAATGCATGCATGTGGCTGTGCCTCCCCCGCAAGCGCAGTGAATTCGACATGTGATTCACCCTCGCTGCGGGCTCTCATATCACAGGTCGAATTCCGCACTGCGCTTAATTCGATAAGTTACTCGTGCTCTTGCGGCGCATGCGTTTGATGACGAGCGCGCGGAGAAGAGAACCAGACGGATGCGCCAGAGCACGAGCTCAATGCTGCTTGTTTAGCTTGATTGGAACGGCAACTTCAAGGGGGTTTGGCCTGAGGCGAATTATCTTGGCGCGGCGGCGATGCGGGCGCGAGGATCGCGCAGGTTGGCGGCGGGTTTCGCGGTCGCCGCTCCGGGGGCAGATGGCCACGCGAGGTTGCGCGTCGCGGGCGGAAATAGAAAAGGCCGCCCGAAGGCGGCCTTTCCGTGAAATCCGGGTTGAACCAGATTAGAACTTCAGCTTCATGCCGGTGACGACCGCATCCCAGTCTTCGAGCTTAACAGCCGCATTCTCGACTTTCACGTCAGCTTCGTAGTGGTGATACTGAGCGTACACTTCGAGGCCAGCGCCATCGAAAGCCTGCGTCGCGCCGAAGCCAAAGCGGGTCACGTCCGACGCCGTGATGTAATCGCCAGAATTTGCCACATACTCGCTGCCGACGCCAGCGTCGTCATAGTTGCCGTATTCGCCGTAGACCGTCGTCGCGCCGTAGTCGAGGAAGCGCTTCGTGATACCGCCCTGGACAAACCAAGCCTGCGAGTCAACATCGCCGAGGGAGGTGTTGTACTTTGTGATCGAAGAAGCAGCACCGTTCACGAAGAGGCCGGTCGGAACATGCAAGATCGAGGCCGAACCGAACACCTTGTCGAACTTAACAGTAGAAGCGACAGCAGCACGCGGATCAGTGTTGTCCTTGTGCTCGCCGTTGTAGTAATAGCCGACGCCAGCAGCGACGCGGAAATCAGAGACTTCCTTCTGGAAGCGCAGCGCGATGTCCCACACGTCGTTTTCACCCCAAGCCGCGCTCAGGATAAAGCCGTACAGGGCGGGCGTGTCGTAGCGGACGAAGTCACCGCGCGACGAGTCGAAGAAGTTGCTGCCGTTAACGATCGTACCCCAAGTGACGTTGCCGCCGCCGCGTACCGTGTAAACGTTATTGAAATACTGCGAGGCGTCGCTCAGGCTACCGCTGAGATTGATGATGCCGAGGTCGTCCGTCGCGGACGAGCCTTGACCGAGCGTTACACGACCGAAGGTCTTGCTTTCGAAAAACGCGTTCGCCTGGCGGATCTTTACCGTTGTGTCTTCGGTCGCCAGATCGTCATTCGCCTGCGTAACGTTCGCCGAGTTGGAGTCATTCACGCCGAGTTCGATAAGGAAGCCAGCCTTGAGGTCGGACGAGATCGTGCCCGTGCCCTTCATGCGGAAGCGCGTGGAAGACTGCTCGTTGTCGACGACGTAAGCGTCGGAGTCTTTGCCGTCATCCCAAGCAACCAAAGCGCGGTTGACCTGGCCGGAAAGCTCCAGCGAAACCTTGCGGTTGCCCTTGCGGACGGTCGTGGCTTCGAGCTCGGCGACGCGCGCTTCGAGGTCGTCAGCACCAAGGTCAGCCGCCTTGGCAGAAGTGGTAGCGAAGGAGAGGCCGCCCATCATGAGGCCAGCAGCCGCGACAAGCGCAAAAGCGCTAGTCTTATTGAAGATTCCCCCAGTCATGCCCATATTCCCTTTTTCAGCGCCAAATTGTTTGCATTGGCCGCTACGCATTTCACTTGTTGCGCGCTGCCATCGGTGAACCCCACGTCCATCTTTTTAGAGGAGCCCGGTGACAATCTACACCAACCTTAGGTTGTATTGGAACCCCTCGAACCTGTTCTTGCCCTGACCGATGCAAATCGGCAACTCTGGCTCTGAGCCGCATTAAGACACTGATATTGCGCGGGAAATGTTGTATCGCGGCGTCACAACGCTCCGTATGCGTCTGCTATGCGCGAAAGCGACGAAGGAATTCGGGAAGGTGTTCAACCGCCACCGCGCGGTTTTTGCCCGGAGCGCACCCCGCAAGCACACGCAGACCGTGCATCGGCCAACATGCACCGCCGATTCTGGGCGCGGCGACGAAGCGCGAGCGGACACAACCCGGACGCCCTGTCACGCATCTTTCCCGGCGGGCGAAACAGATTTATGATGGGTGGCAAGGTTCGATCCAAAGAGAGAGGTTAGACATCGGTCTTCGGTCGGCTCGTTCGGCGCAGCTTCGCCGGAAGGGCGTAGCGCGTTGACAGGCGGCATGCCTGAGAAGGAGAAGGCGATGGGAGGCACCGAAAACAAGTTCGACGCAAACTCTCGGAGCGAAGAGTTCGGCGCCGATCCGGCCGCATCGGGGTTGGCGGGCGCGCCCGATGAACAGCTGTTGGCAACCGCATCCGACGACACAGCGCCGCCGTCGGAACCGACCGACAGGCCGGTTGACCCAGCGGATTCGGAAGCCGCGCGGCGGGAAGATGCGCCCGAAAGAGAGCTAGCTCCGCAAGATTCGGCCCCCGCTCAAGCCACACCTGAGCCGCCAGTCGCTCATCAGGAGCCTTCGTTGGCGGAGGAGGCCGCGACGCGTCAGGGCCCCGTGCCAGACCCCGCAGTGCCCGCGCACGAGCCGCCACCGCCCGGCGCGCCAGACCTTATTCTCGACGAGCGGCTGATGTCCGCCGCCGCGCCATTTCTTTATCTGCTGGCGATCATCCTGCTCGCGGTGGCAGGCTATCTTATCTATTCATTTCTATAGGACTCGGTCGTCGCCACGGATCGCCGTTCCCGTGGCGCTCAGCGCGGGGGCTTGTAGCCACCCATGCGACAGACGATGTCCCACTCTTCGGCGGTGACGGGCTGAACGGAAAGCCGCGAGTATTTCACCAGCGCCATGTCGGCAAGCTGCGGCTCGCCCTTGATTTCGGCAAGCGTGACGGGTTCGGGAAAAGGGGCGACCGCCTCCACATCCACGCAATTCCATCGCCCGGTCGGATCGGTCGAATCCGGGTGGATTTCGTTCAGCACGCGCACCACGCCGACGATGCGCTTTTCGTTGACGGAGTGATAGAAGAAGCCGAGATCGCCCTTTTTCATCGCCCGCATGTTCTTCTGCGCGAGCGCGTTGCGGACGCCGCTCCATTCCTCGCCCTTGCCCCCGGCCTTGAGCTGATCGTCCCAGGAAAACGTCCCGGGTTCCGTCTTGAAAAGCCAGTAAGCCATTGCGCCGTCAGTTTCTGTTGAAGTCTATGTCCACCAATGTTGCGGCAAGTATGGGACCGAGCTTTCCCGTCTGCAAGAACACGACGAGCATGTCGCCGTCTTTCGACAGCGCATCCAACGGCAGCGAATAGGACGCGGGCGCGCCCTGCCAGTCCCCGGCATCCGTCAGGCGGCGCACCACATTTGTGTAAGTGACCATTTGCCCGGCATTATCGCCCGCGCCGATTTTCTCCGACCGAGAGCGAAGCACGGTCGCCACCCAGAGCTTGCCGCTGCGATGGCGCGGCGGAGCGTCGCTGTCACCGACCTCGATGTGAAGGTTCCCGTCTTCCCGGTGGACCGAGAGAGGCACGGATTGGCTCGTGAGCGAGGTGGACGTCGACCTGATCGCGGTTTCGATCGCGGCGAGGTCGCTGCCGACGCAATTGCGCATACCGTTCACAACGGCTAGCGGCGTAAAAACCTCGCCCTTTGTAAGCAACGCGGCGTAATTGCGCTGCCGCTCGCCATATTCCGGGCGGGCGAGCGTGTCCTTCCACCCGAGATAGTCCCAGTAATTCACCGGGAAACTCAGCACCACAATGCCCGGCCGACGCGAGAGTTGTTGCAAGATCCTGTGCGCGGGGGGGCAGAGCGAGCAGCCTTGACTTGAGAATAGCTCGACGACGGAGGTCTTTTCGTTCGCTGGTGCGGCGAGCGTATTGCCGCCTGAGGCGCATGTCACTGCTAGAGCGCCCATCAAGAAGAGTTGGCCAACCGATGCTAAGCGGGTCAAGCGAGCCTCCGAAATCGATGGTCCGGCTTGCACTTTGCGCAAGAAACACCTTCAACTCCCAGTCACGACTCCTTGTTTTTCTTCACGATTCGGCGAGTTGAAGCGCGGAGAAGCTATGCCGCGTCCGCAACAGGATGCGGCAAGCTTCTGAAAATTATTGGTTTTTCCGCTGATAGGGATCAGACTGCGCGCGCGTCGTCGCTCGATAACGGACACGTCCGGCGGGCGGCAACCGACCGCGCACCCCATGGCCTCACTCGAATTGCGTGCCCCTGCCGAGGGGAAAGCCGCGCAGAAACTCGTCGCCGCCGACCGCGCGCTTGCCCGCGCGCTGCACTCTCGTGAGACGCACGGCCTGTGAGCCGCACGCAACCGTCAAATGTCCGTCGAGAAGCTGCCCCGGATCGCCCTTGCCTGGCACCAGAACCGACCGCAACACCTTCACGCGCTCGCACTTGCCGCCAAGCAGCGCCTCGAACCATGCGCCGGGATAAGGCGAAAGCCCGCGGATCTTGTCGTGAACCTCGGGGCCGGGACGCGACCAGTCGATACGCGTCTCGTCCTTCGAGATCTTGGCGGCGTAGGTCACGCCCTCTTCGGGTTGCGGCGTGAAGGCGAGTTCGCCTCGCGGGAGCCGGTCTAGCGCGTTCAGCATCAGCGGCGCGCCCATGAGCGAAAGGTGATCGTGGATTTCGCCCGCCGTGGCATCGGCACCGATGGAAATCCGGTCCGCGAGCGCGATGGGGCCGGTATCGAGGCCCTCCTCCATTTTCATCACCATGACGCCGGTTTCGGCGTCGCCCGCGATGATCGCGCGCTGAATGGGCGCGGCGCCGCGCCATCGCGGCAGGAGCGATGCGTGAAGGTTGAGACAGCCGAGCGGCGGCGCGGCGAGTACCGGCTTCGGCAGGATCAGCCCATAGGCGACGACCACGGCCACGTCAGCGCCCAGCGCCGCGAACTCGGCTTGCGCCTCGGCTTTTTTCAACGATTTAGGCGTGAAGACATGCAACCCGGCTTCTTCAGCGAAAGCGTGGACGGGCGATTTTTTCGGCTCCATGCCGCGCCCGGCCGGTCTCGGCGGCTGCGTGTACACGCCGACGACGTCATGCCCGGCCGCTACGATTTCGCTGAGGGTGGGGACGGAAAAGTCTGGCGTCCCCATGAATACGACGCGCAGAACCATTGGATCGGCGTCTCCCTGTAAGGCTTTTTCGGCTGATCGCGTGCGCGATTTCACGCGCTCGTTACGATCCGTGAAGGGTTGTTAAAGCGCGCGGGGGTTGATTTTGCAAGCCGTAAGCGCGCGGACATCGCGCAAAACGGGTGCCCCTCGAAAACGGGCGGCTGCGGAAACAACCGCCCGACGTGTCACGCGTGAGATGATCTGGAGAGGAGCGTCGGCAGCTGGCGGCCGGGCAATTGAGGCTGGGGTTCTCTAGGGGGTGGGGAAATTACGCGCGGCTGGCTTTGCGCAACGGGAAGCCGATCGGCTGCCTTTCACGGTAGAGCTTGTTTCCCTGCGCATCGAAAAGACCGGTGAAAAGCTCTTTTTCCTGTTCGTGGACCGTGAGCGTCTGACCGCTCCCCTGCTCATAATCGTAAAACCAATCTTCTGACGAATACCAATTCTTCGAGCGGGACTTTTTCATGACGGCACTTCTTACAGGTTGGCTAACACAAACACGGCCCATCGGCGGCACTTACAACGGCGCAAATTTTGCGGGAGCAAGAGCGACCGTCGAGGGCGCGTGACCTTATTGCATCACAAAAACCGCTAATGAGGTTTGACGCAAATCAAATTTGCATATCGCGAGCGGCGTTAGGTTGCCATTAACGGTGACGTTTACCATTAAATACAACGGCTCGGCCTCACGCGAGGCGCTGTTGCCGCGCCCGCCTCTATGCGGCGCGGTGCGGTTCGCTGCGGCCGGGGAGCCAGAGAAAAGCCCCGCGCGCGCGGAAATGTGGACAAATTATATCGTTAAGCCCGCGAAAGCGGGATGCGCGTCGGCGGGCGGCGCAAAAATATCCCGAAGCATTTCCGAGCGCTCGAAAATGCCGCAAGGAAAATCGCCGTTCAAAGGCAGCCGAAAGCTAGACCAGCGCCTTCTCGGGAGCGGACACCATGGGTCGCCGAACTACGACTTCTGGAATTGCCTCGCGTTTGACCAAGCGATCCCTGTGGTTGAGGACGACCATGATCTCCAGAACCTGAGACACGAAATCCTGGTAATTCCAGCCGAGTTCCTGGGATTTGATCCACATGTTTTCCAGGTTCTTCTCGATCGATGTCCTGGTCTTGAAATGTCGCGGCTCATCGCGGCTAACACCCGCTTCAGACGTAGCCGCCGGAAACGCGTATCCCGGGAGCATGTTCTTTCTCATCGCGGCAGCGCTCATAATTCCCCCAACTCCAACTCGTTTTGATTGATGATAATCAGTCGAACTACCTTTTGGCCTTCGATCTCGCGGTAAACAGCGTCTCAACGCATTTGTTCCAAAATAAGCAAATTTTTATGAGCCTACGTAGAAGCAGTTGCGGATTAGCCACATTTCGCGCGGCGGTTGCCAAAATGACCCCACCGTGGTGCCCGGTCCATCGGTCCAACAAAGAGCGCGCGAAGCGGGAAACTCCGCGAGGCTCCCGCGGGTCAGGCCCCCGGGGGAACCGGCAATTAGTGTTGCAGACGGCGCGGTCCATCCGCGCCGTTCCCTTTTGGCGCAACCTCGGCGTTGGGGTCACACGGGAAAAATCGGATCGTCACGGCCGGACAGTCGGCGGGCCGCCAGCAGCGCAAAACGAAGCGTGAGAGATTTGCGGCGGCTCGTGGCAAGCGGCGACACCCCCGGCTCGCGCAGCATCACGGCGTCATACTCGTCCGACACGAGGAGGCCCGCTTCAGGCGGCAGAATGTCCTGAGGAAAGTCTGGGCCGACCGCGAAAAAGAACCGGTCGCACCATTCGAGATAGTCCTGCCATTTGTGATCGGCGCGAAAATCGGGGACGCCGGACTTCACCTCGACGATCCAGATCTCGCCTTTCATTCCGATGGAAAGGATGTCGGCGCGCCGCCCGCTCCTCAACGGGAACTCGGTGAGCGCGCCATGGCCAAGCGCTTCCAGCAGCCGCATCGCCCCGCGCAACGGCCTCGGCGCTGGTCGCGAGAGGGATGGCGAAACGAGGATCGGAGTGGCGGCCGCGCCGCGATCTGATGCCACGATGGACCCACTTCGGAGATGAATTGTTGCTCAGGTCTCCGGTCGACGGAGAACGACCCTCCAAGGAAACCAAGGAAGGCGCACAGTCATGCCACTCGACGACTATCCTCCGTTGACCGCCGCCAGCGACCGGCAACAACTTAAGCTCTCGGAAAGGTTGTTTGCAACCCGCAGGCTTTCACTCGACATCGCCCGCCCCCTTTCGCCCGAGGATCAGACGGTTCAGGCGATGGATGATGCCAGCCCGACGAAATGGCATCTCGCGCATACGACGTGGTTCTTCGAAGAGTTGCTGCTGAAGCCGTTTCTGCCGGCGTATCGCATCTTCGACGACCGTTTCGCCTATTGCTTCAACTCCTATTACAACAGCCTCGGCGAGCGCCATCCCCGGCCCAAGCGCGGGTTGCTGACACGGCCGCGCGCCGACGAGGTCATCGCCTATCGCGCGCATGTGGATGAAAACCTGCGGCGGCTTTTCGAGGCGCCGTTTCAAGAGGGCGCGCGCTCGCTCATCGAGGTCGGCATCAACCACGAGCAGCAGCATCAGGAATTGATGCTGACCGACATTCTCGCGCTGTTCGCGGCGAACCCGCTCCGGCCCGCCTATCGCACCGAAGCGCCCGAACCGGCGGCGCTTGAAGGCGGCGCGGGCGAGTGGCGCGCTGTGAAGGGCGGCATCCACGAGGTTGGCCATCGCGGCGGGGGCTTCGCCTACGACAATGAAAGCCCCGCGCACGAGGTCTTGCTGCGCGATTTCCGCATCTTCAGCCGCGCGGTGACGAACGGCGAATGGCTCGCCTTCATGGAGGCGGGCGGCTATCAAACGCCGTCGCTCTGGCTCGCTGACGGCTGGGGCGCCGTGGAAGGCGAAGGCTGGCGCGCGCCGCTCTACTGGGAACGCGTCGGCGATGTCTGGCATCAGATGACGCTTTACGGCCTTCGCCCGGTCGAGGCCGCGCGCCCCGTGACGCATGTCAGCTATTACGAGGCGGAGGCGTTCGCGCGCTGGGCAGGCGGGAGGCTCCCAACCGAGTTCGAATGGGAAATTGCCTCGCTCGGCGAACCGCAGCCCGCGCCATTCGACTTTGCACGACTCCTGCCGTCGCCCGCCGAAGACGGTGTTTCCCCCATGTTCGGCGGCGTGTGGGAATGGACCGCAAGCACGTACCTTCCTTATCCCGGCTTCAAGTCGCTCGAAGGGCCGCTCGGCGAATACAACGGCAAGTTCATGTGCAATCAGATGGTGCTGCGCGGCGGCGCGGCGCTGACGCCGGATGGGCACATGCGCCCGAGCTACCGGAACTTCTTCTATCCGCACCAACGCTGGCAGATGACCGGCCTCAGGCTTGCGAGCGACGCATGATGCTGGAACCTTTTCTCGCGAATGAGCACCACGCAGCGCCCGACGGCGATTTTCTCGACGCCGTGCTTCATGGGCTGTCGCTTCCAAAAAAATCGCTGCCGAGCCGCTTCCTTTACGACGCGCGCGGCTCCGACCTGTTCGAGCACATCACGGAACTGCCGGAATACTATCCGACGCGGACGGAAATCGGGCTGTTGAAGTCGCAAGCAAGCGAGATCGGTGCGGCGTTGCCCAGCCGCGCGGTCGTTGTGGAGTTCGGTTCGGGGTCCAGCCGCAAGACGGAGTTGCTGCTCGCTGCGCTGGACCGGCCCGCAGCCTATGTCCCCATCGACATTTCGGCTGCCGCGCTCTATCCCGCCGCGCGCCGCATCGCGCAAAGCTTTCCCGATGTGGATGTCTATCCGGTTCTCGGCGGCTTCCACGATCTGGAGCGCATGCGGCTCCCGCTCGGCGACTCGCGGCTCGTCGGCTTCTTTCCCGGCTCGACAATCGGAAACTTCTCGCAACTCGCGGCGGTCGAGTTCCTGCTGTCCGCGCGGCGTCTGCTCGGCCCCGGCGCAGTTTTTCTCCTCGGCGTGGATCTGCAAAAGCCGCTCGACATCCTGCTGCCCGCCTATAATGACGCGGATGGCGTGACGGCCGCTTTCAACCTCAATCTGCTGGCGCGCATCAATCGCGATCTCCAAGGCACGTTCGACCTCGACGCCTTCGAGCATGCGGCAATTTACAATGAGCGGTATCAGCGGATCGAAATGCATCTGCGCTCGCTGGCCGCACAGAGCGCGGGCGTTGCGGGGCGAACCTTCTGCTTTGCCGCCGGCGAAACGATCCACACGGAAAATTCGCACAAATACACACCCGAGGTGTTTGAACGGCTGGCGCGTGACGGCGGATGGGAAGTCTCGCAGGTTTTCGTCGACGAAAACCGCCTTTTTTCGGTGCAGCTTCTCGCGTAAACCTAGCCGGGCTTAAACTTGACCGGCTGGTTCAATGAATCTCATCGACGAATTGCGCGCGCCTGAAGGCGCCGCCCTAGACGAGGCGCGCGCGTCTCTGGCATCGCTCGTTTCGGTTGGTGTGCTGAGCTTTCGCGCGCCGCAGACTATTCGGAACACGCTGGCCCGCCATCGCGAAAGCGGACTCATCGATTCCGTCGGCGAGTTTTTCGTCTGGTTCAATGAACTGTCCGAAACTGATCGCGCGATCGCTGCTGAAGCGGGCGTCGACTTTGCGGGATCGGCGGAGAATGGCGGCATCTACGGCGGCTTCCGCGCAATCGCCGAGCGTGCCACGAAGCCCTATGTGCTAATCCTCGAAAACGACATCACCCCGCTCCCCGGCGCGGATGTTCGCGGCTGCATCGAAAGCTGCACGGCGGACATGATCGCGAACGATATCAAGATCTTCTCACTGCGTTCGCGCAGGCATCTGGGCGAAGGGTGTCCCTACAAAAAATATCTCTCCTATTTTGGCGCTGTAGATCCTTTCGTTGCTGAAGTTGCCCCTCACCATCCTTCCGCTCTGAGGCAGCTTATGATGCTTGCCGAATTCGGACTTCCCGACAAGTTTCGCTCCGGCGCGATCTATCTGGAGGAGGAGCCTGAAAAAGTGCAGCCTAAGGCAGTGACAAGACTACCGAGCGGCCATTTTCTCACTGATTCGCGCTATCGAAATTGGTCCAATCAGATGCCTCTCGTCGACCGCCGCTTTTTTCTTGATGTCATCTGTGCCCGTGTCGAGAGACACCCAGATTCGCGTCTCCTGAACGGCCACCAGAACATCGAGTGCGCACTGAACAAGTCGTGGTGGCGCAGGCGGCGGGAGCCTATTGGACATGCAGCTGAAGGCGTTTTCACCAACAGCCGTCTCGACAGATAAGCGCACGCGAAAGGTGTTCGCGCGATGTCTCTATACCTCTCAGTTGCAGGACGTAACGCTCTGTCAAAGCTTTTCCGCGTGTCTTGCGTGTTCTCGTGTCAAATTTCTCACAGCAATCGGCAAACCGGATTTTGAGGCTCGCGCCCGGTTTGACAGGAGGGTTCTACAGGATCAAAAAAAGAACAAGGACCACGGGGAAAAAAAATGGGCGGGCACATATTCAGCATCGGTCGCATGCTCGTGGCTTCGGCTGCGATGTGCGCGGGTTTGTCGGCACCGGCTGCCGCCCTTGAGGCATTCACGGAAGCCAACCATCCGTTCTGGGCCATTGATGAAGTACGCGTCGGCGCCTTCAAGCAAGCCATCGACGACGCGCCCGGCGAGGGCGGCCCCGCCATCAATCTTGAGGTTCTGAGCGGCCGCATCCCGGGAGCCTACGAGAACAGCATCCTGAATGTCTTTATGACGCCCCGCCTTCACATTGGCGGCACAGTTGCTTTCGATAAAACCAATCAGTTTTATTGGGGCGCGACCTGGGACGTGAAGCTGACGGATCGCGTGTTTTTCGAAACGTCCTTTGGCGGCGCGGCGCATGACGGCCCGCTCAGCTCGAAAACTGAAGCTTCTTACGGCTGCGATGTAAACTTCCGTGAATCGGCGTCGCTCGGCATTGCCGCTGTCGGCCGACTGGAAGATCATGGCCACCATCGATCACATGTCGAACGCGGGCCTTTGCGACACCAATCGCGGCCTTACAAATGCGGGTGTCCGTCTAGGCTACAAGTTCTAAGTGTGCTATCCCTGAAGCCTTGCTCCAGCGGCAGAGGTGATGGCATGACGAGCATCTCCACGAAAGCAGGCGACGGCGGGAAAACCACTCTCGCGAACGGCGTGCGCCTCTCGAAATCGCATATTCGAATCGAAGCTTACGGCGCCGTCGATGAGACGAACGCGGCCATCGGAGTCGCACGTCTCAAGCTGCCGGCGGATCAGACAGCCGTCACCGAAATGCTCGAACGCATCCAGAACGACCTCTTCGACATCGGCGCAGACCTCGAAGCCGCCGACGCCTCAGCACCACAACGGCTGAAGGCGGAGCAGGTCGCCCGCCTCGAACGGGAAATCGCCGCGCTGTCGGCGGAGTTGCCGCCGCTCAACGCGTTCATTCTGCCGGGCGGAACCGAAGGCGCGGCCGCGCTTCATCTGGCCCGCAGCATCTGCCGTCGCGCCGAGCGCCGCATTGTTGAATTGAAGGACGTTCAGGGAGAGCCGGTGAGCGACGATATCCTTGCCTATCTGAACCGCCTTTCGGATCACCTTTTCGTGGCGAGCCGCTTCGTGAACGGCAAAGGCGCGAACGATTTTCTGTGGAAGCCACATGCCGCTTCCTGATCGTACTTCCGTTTCGATATTGATTGGGCCTGTCGATGTTTGTGCCGCTCTGGGATATGAACCAGCTAAAAAGGGTTAAATTTCAGTATGTCACCATCGGCCTTATTACAATAAATTGCCTCATCTATTTCATCTTTGAAACGCACCTCGTGCTTTCATCTCCCGCAAGCTTCGTCGATGCGCTTGCGCTGAAGCCGCGCGATGTTGAAACGATGCGCGCCTTCGTCGACCACATGCCGGACCAATTCCGGCTTGTGACCTACATGTTTCTCCACGGCAGCATCCTGCATCTTCTCGGCAACATGATCTTTCTCTTCGTCTTCGGCGATAACGTCGAGGACGCGCTGGGGCACGTGCGCTTCTTCCTGTTCTACGTCGTTTGCGGGGTCGCGGCGGGGGTGGTGCACAGCATCGTGACGACATCGCCGGACGTCCCGCTGATCGGGGCGAGCGGCGCAATCGCGGGCGTCATCGGCGCCTACCTGATGCTGCATCCGAATATCAGGGTGTGGGTTCTTTTCCAGAACCCCATTATCCCTTTCCTACCGCTGCGCTTTTCCGCCGGCGCCGTCATCGGCGTGTGGATCGCCTACCAGATCATCTGCGCGCTCTATCTAACCAATCACGGAACGGCATGGTGGGCGCATATCGGGGGGTTTTTCACAGGCGCGCTTCTTATCGTCGTCATGAAGCGGCGCGGCGTGCCTCTGTTCGATTCGGCGACGGGCGTATGATGGCTCCGTTTAACGGCGAGATAATAAATGTTTAAGGGAGGGTCCATTGACTCTTTCGCAAGTGCGAAATACCTTTGCGTGGTTACTCGCAACGACGTAAGTAGGATGCAACCGATGTTGACCCCGCGCTGCGGCGCAGCATAATTGGCGGACAAGAAAAATCAGGGCATGGTTCCATTATGAAGATAATTGTCCCCGTCAAGCGGGTGGTTGACTACAACGTCAAGATCCGCGTGAAGCCGGATGGGAGCGGCGTCGACACTATCAACGTAAAGATGTCCATGAATCCCTTCGACGAAATCGCGGTCGAGGAAGCGATTCGTTTGAAGGAGGCTGGACACGCCGACGAAGTGATCGCTGTCTCGATCGGCCCCGCCAAGGCGCAGGAAACGCTTCGCACTGCGCTCGCCATGGGCGCTGATCGCGCAATCCTCTACAAGACTGACCTTCCGATTGAGCCGCTCGCGGTTGCAAAAATTCTGAAAGCCGCCGTCGAAAAGGAAAAGCCGGGCCTCGTGATCCTCGGCAAGCAGGCCATCGACGACGACTCCAACCAGACCGGGCAGATGCTCGCCGCGCTTTTGAACCGGCCGCAGGCGACGTTTGCGTTCAAGGTCTCGCCGCAGGGTGAAACGGTCGAAGTTGTCCGCGAAGTTGACGGCGGTCTGCAAACGCTGGCGCTGCGCCTTCCTGCCATCGTCACGGTCGACCTTCGCATCAATCAGCCGCGCTACGCGTCTCTACCCAACATCATGAAGGCGAAGAAGAAGCCGCTCGAAGAAATCGACGCCGCCTCGCTCGGCATCGACATCGAGCCAAAAGTAAAAGTGCTCAAGACGGCTGAGCCGCCCACGCGCAAGGCTGGCGTAAAACTCAAGACGGCTGCCGAACTCGTGGACAAGCTGCGCACCGAAGCGGGAGTGTTGCAATAATGGCCGTTCTTCTCGTCGCTGAACATAATAACAAGGCGCTGAATGGCGCGACCGCGAAGGCGCTCACCGCCGCGAAGGCGCTCGGCGCACCGGTCCATGTGCTTGTTGCGGGCGCTGACGTCGATGCCGTCGCGCAGAAGGCCGCAGCGCTCGAAGGCGTGGACAAGGTGCTCGTCGCCGACGCTTCGCATCTCGCCGCGCATCTCGCCGAGGATCTTGCGGCGCTCATCGTGCCGCTGATGGCGAATCACGACGCGCTCGTCGTCGTGGCTTCCACCACCGGCAAGAATTTCGCGCCGCGTGTCGCCGCGCTTCTCGACGTGCCGCAGATTTCGGAAGCGACGGCGATCCTGTCGCCGACGCAGTTCGAGCGCCCGATCTATGCGGGCAACGCGATCCAGACCGTGGAAGTCACCGTGCCGAAAAAGGTGCTGACGATCCGCACGACTGCGTTCGCCGCCGCGCCAGAGGGCGGCTCCGCCGCCATCGAAAAGATCGACGCACCTGCGCAGAGCGAACTCGCGAAATTCGTGGGCGAGGACATCTCGCAGTCCGCGCGCCCGGATCTCACCGCCGCGAAGGTGGTGGTTTCAGGCGGTCGCGGTCTCGGGTCCGCCGACAATTTCAAGCTTATCGAGCGGATCGCGGACAAGCTGGGCGCCGCCGTTGGCGCAAGCCGCGCGGCCGTGGACGCAGGTTTCATCCCGGGTGACTTTCAGGTCGGACAGACCGGCAAGGTCGTCGCCCCGGAGCTTTATATCGCCGTCGGTATTTCGGGAGCCATCCAGCATTTGGCTGGCATGAAGGATTCCAAAGTGATCGTCGCCATTAACAAGGACGAAGAAGCGCCTATCTTTCAGGTTGCGGATTACGGCCTTGTAGGCGATCTCTTCCAGATCCTGCCCGAAATCGAAGCGGCTCTCGATAGCCGTAAATAACGCCAAAACCAGAGCTGACGATGTCCCAAACTGCAACGACTGCCCTTCGTGGAAATCCGTTCGTGAACCACGCAAAAGGGCGCGAACCTGTCGCCATCAAGACGGTAGGTATTATCGGCGCGGGGCAGATGGGCAACGGTATCGCCCATGTCGTCGCTCTGGCCGGCTACAACGTGCTGCTGCACGACATCAGCAGGGAGCGCGTGGAAACCGCGCTCGCCACCATGAACGGCAATTTGAGCCGTCAGGTGCATCGCGGGAAAATTACGGAAGAGGACCGCGACAGCGCCCTTGCCCGCATCCGTTACGCACCCGCCGTCGACGCCTTCAACGACGCGGACCTCGTGATCGAGGCCGCCACCGAAGACGAAGACGTCAAGCGCAAGATTCTCATCGCGCTCTGTCCGCAGTTGAAGCCGCACACGCTCATCGGCAGCAATACATCGTCCATTTCCATCACACGCCTCGCCGCCGTGACCGACCGGCCGGAGCAGTTCATCGGGCTTCACTTCATGAACCCGGTGCCGGTGATGGAACTCGTGGAAATGATCCGCGGCATCGCGACCGACGAGTCCACCTTCCACACGGCGCGGCACTTCGTTGAAACGCTCAACAAGACGGTCACGGTCGCGGAAGACTTTCCCGCCTTCATCGTGAACCGCATCCTTCTGCCGATGGTGAACGAGGCGGTTTACACGCTTTACGAAGGCGTCGGCTCCGTCGAGGCCATCGATCTCGCCATGCGGCTCGGCGCGCGCCACCCGATGGGACCGCTTCAGCTCGCCGATTTCATCGGCCTCGACACATGCCTGTCGGTGATGCAGGTGTTGTACGAGGGGTTGGCGGATACCAAATATCGGCCGTGCCCGCTGCTCGTCAAATATGTCGAAGCCGGGTGGCTCGGGCGCAAAACCCAGCGCGGATTCTACGATTATCGCGGCGAAGTCCCAGTTCCGACGCGATAAGACCGCGCGTCAGGCATACTTCGAGAATTTCGCGGTTGTAAGGCGGCGCGCGCCGCATTAAACCACGCGCGGAACAAGCAGGAACACGCCATGTCTCTTATCGACCCCGCCAGCAGCGCTGCATGGGCGGAACGCCCCTACACAGCCGCCATCGTTCTGGCGAACGGAACGGTCATTCAAGGATACGGCGTCGGGGCTGAGGGGCAGGCGGAAGGCGAAGTCTGCTTCAACACTGCCATCTCCGGCTATCAGGAAATCCTCACCGATCCGTCCTATGCGGGCCAGATCATCACATTTACCTTCCCGCATATCGGCAATGTCGGCACCAATCCCGACGATATCGAGACGACAAACCTCGCGGCGTCATCCGGCGTGCGCGGCTGCGTCCTCCAGGCCGGCATCACCACGCCGTCGAACTATCGCGCGCGCCAGGGATTGGACCATTGGCTGCGTGCGCGCGGCATCGTCGGCATTTCCGGCGTCGATACACGCGCGCTCACCATTCTGATCCGCGAGGCGGGGATGCCGAATGCCGTCATCGCCCATCATCCCAACGGCCTGTTCGATTTCGATGCGCTGAAAGCGAAGGCGAGCGCCTGCCCCTCCATGGAAGGCGCGGAACTCGCCCGCGCCGTGACCACCACGCAGAGCTACCCCTGGAGCGAGCAGGGCTGGGTTTGGGACGAGGGATTCGCCCAGCAGGAAAACCCGCAGTTTCACGTCGTAGCCGTTGATTACGGCATCAAGCGCAACATCCTGCGCTGCCTTGCCTCGGCCGGTTGCCGCGTCACCGTGGTGCCCGCCTATGCGACGGCGCAGGAAATTCTCGACCGCAACCCAGACGGCGTCTTCCTGTCGAACGGCCCCGGCGATCCCGCCGCCACGGGCGAGTATGCCCTTCCGGTCATCCGCGAGGTAGTCGGGGCGGGGGTGCCACTCTTCGGCATCTGCCTCGGCCATCAGCTTCTCGGTCTCGCGCTCGGCGGTCGCACGATCAAGATGCCGCATGGCCATCACGGCTCGAATCATCCCGTCATGGACTACACAACCGGCAAGGTTGAGATCACTTCCATGAACCACGGTTTCGCGGTCGACCGCGCGAGCCTGCCGTCCGATGTCGAGGAGACACACGTCTCCTTGTTCGACGGCAGCAATTGCGGCATCCGCCTGCGCGGCCGCCCTGTATTCTCCGTGCAATACCACCCCGAGGCGTCGCCCGGTCCGCAAGATAGCCACTACCTTTTCAGGCGCTTCGTAGAGATGATGAGAGCCCGCACGGCCTCGCAACCCCCGGTAAATGCCCGTTAAAGTTGACCCGTCTGTGACATTTCCACTGTCAGGTTGCGTTGACAGCCAATAATGTCATAAAAAATTGACGTGCGTCAGTTTGTAAGCCTTCTAAGAGGTAGACTTCTGTTTGCGTTCGCGCAATTATCTGCCCCAGCAGGGCGGAAATCCTGCCAGCGAACCAGGTAGTTGGCTCTTCCGCTCAAGGCGCATCCGTGCGACCGATTCCCGCCAACGAGGAACGCTATATGGACTATCAGGGGAAGTTTGGCGAAGCTCTCGAAGCCTTGACCGTCGAGGGCCGATACCGTGTTTTTGCCGATATTCTAAGACGCCGTGGGGACTTCCCGTGCGCGGTCCATCATACTCCCGAAGGAACTAAACCGATCACCGTCTGGTGTTCGAACGACTATCTCGGCATGGGGCAGCACCCGTCTGTCCTCGCCGCGATGCATGAAGCGATCGACACGGTCGGCGCGGGTTCGGGTGGCACACGCAACATCTCCGGCACGACGCATTATCACGTGGAACTTGAACGTGAATTGGCCAGCCTGCATGGCAAGGAAGCAGCGCTGCTCTTCACATCGGGCTACGTGTCGAATGACGCGACGCTGTCGACGCTCGTCAAGATCTTGAAGGGCGCGGTCATTTTCTCGGACGAGAAGAACCACAATTCGATGATCGAGGGCATTCGCCACGGTGGCGGCCCGAAGCGCGTATGGCGTCATAACGATCTGGAGCATCTCGAAACCCTGCTTCAGGAATATGACAACGACACGCCGAAGATCATCGCATTCGAATCCGTCTACTCGATGGATGGCGACATTGCGCCGATCAACGAAATCTGCGACCTCGCCGAAAAGTACAACGCTTTCACATACATCGATGAAGTCCATGCGGTCGGCATGTATGGCGACCACGGCGCTGGCGTCTGCGAGCGCGACAATGCGATGCACCGCGTCGACATCATCGAAGCGACGCTTGCGAAGGGCTTCGGCCTGATGGGCGGCTATATCGCCTCCACGTCGAAGGTGATCGACGCGATCCGCTCCTACGCGCCTGGCTTCATCTTCTCGACATCGCTTGCCCCTGTGATCTGCGCGGGCGCGATCGCCAGCGTTCGCCACCTCAAGCAGAGCAACGTGGAACGCGAGAAGCATCAGCTCAACGCGGCGCTTCTGAAGGAACGCCTCGCTCTCGAAAATCTCCCTGTGATGCATACGCCGAGCCACATCGTTCCCGTGCTCGTCGGTGATCCCGTGCAGTGCAAGCAGCTCACCGACCAGCTGCTCGACCGTTTCGGTATCTATGTGCAGCCCATCAACTACCCGACGGTGTCACGCGGCACCGAGCGCATCCGTCTCACACCTGGGCCGTTGCACAACGAAGCCCAGATGGAGCACCTCGTGAAGTCTCTTCGCACGCTCTGGAACGAAATGGGTCTGCGTAACGGTTACGACTGGTGCCAGCTTTGGCGCGGCCGTATCGCCGTTGCCGGCCAGTTCGAGCTCGGCGTCGCTGCTGGCGGCTGAGGCACGCAAGCTTCAGTATATTTTGCAAAGCGCCGTCCCGACGAAAGTTTGGGGCGGCTTCTTTTTATCCAAGGCAGCGCCGCTTCTTTGAAAAATTCTGCCGGAAGCCCTTTTTCGGTGCCGATCCGAAGTGCCATGAACGCCTTCCTTTCTCTGCATGCCGTATCTATAAACACGAGCTGGAGGCTTGCAGTTCCGTCTAGGCTAAATTCGAAAGCCTAACTTATCATCACCTCCTTTGGTGTAATTCGGCGCGCCCTCGGCCGATTTCGTATTCGCGCGAGCAGGCGCACGGCCCTGATCATGGCGCGTCCTGCGGTCTTGGCTCCGACCAGCAGACTTTTTGCGCTCAACGTGAAATGCGGCAAGATCGGAGACTTTTAACGGAAACGAGCGCCCGCCGTAGCAGCATGGGTTAACGCAAAACTGCGATCACTTCTACGGAGCGGCTTTAAAGCGCCGTGCCATAAATCAGAAATCAGACGCAGCAGACGTTGTTTCGGGTGTCGATCAGCTTATCTGCGTCAAACCGAGTGCGATTTAACGAAAGGCGACCTAAGCCACTAGCGGCGCAACGACAGCGTTCAGCACCTTCGCTGCATCGTGCGGGGCAAGCCGCACCTGCAATCCGCGCTGGCCTCCATTGATAAAAATGAGGTCTTGCATCATCGCCTGCTCTTCGATGGCGGCGGAAAGCTTCCTCATCTGACCGAACGGACTGATGCCGCCGACCTTGTAGCCCGAGATACGCTCCGCATCCGCCGGCTTCATCATGTGTGCCGACTTGCCACCAAACGCGGCCGCGAGTTTCTTCATCGATACCTCGTGGTCCGAAGGCACGATCACGAGAACCGGCTTGTCGTCGACGAGCGCCATCAAGGTCTTGAGCACGCGCGCGGGCATCTCGTCGAGGGCCTCCGCCGCCTGCATGCCGATCCGGTCGGCGTTGGGATCGTATTCGTAGGTGTGCACGGTGAAGACGATCCCGGCCTTCTCAAGCATCTTCGTCGCACGCGTCGATTTCGACATCAGAGCCCTCGCATTGGGCGCCAACGGTCGCTCGCCTGAATTTTTTCCCGCCGCGCCGTCATGTCTTGAACTTCACCGCTTCGCGTCAGACAATGCCTTTCAACGCTTCTGCGGTCATGCTCGCCTGAAACGGGATGATTTCGACCTTGGCAAGGCCCAACCGCTGAAACGGGTCTTCGCTCAGCCGCGATTCGATCGCTTCAAGGCTGTCTCCGCGCGCCAGAATTACGCCGCCGGTGCGTGGAATGCGCCGCCCCGAAGCCAGGAACACGCCGTCTTCGTACCCTTTGCGCAGCCATGCGACGTGCGCCTGCATCTGCGCGTCAATTTCCTCGACGGGCCGTACATAGGCTAGAACGGCTACATAGATCGTGGTCATCATCCATCTTTCAGAGCTAGGGCAGCATCTGCCGGTCGCAGTTTTCCCTCTTTGCCGACAAAATTAAGCGTAGACACCCAACGTGGCGAGCGCTTTTCTGGCGCCAACTCGTAATACATTTCATAACTTGGCCAAATATGTCTCTGGGGCCATGTCCAGCATCCACAACGCTCGTATAACTGCTTCAGCTCCTTCGAAAGATGTGTGTCCGTCTTCATCGGCTCGGTTGATTGCCCTATTTGATCTGCCTGACTGAGCATCAACTGCAGAGATCTTTCGCTGACGTAGTTTGTCACCCAGATCCGATATCCAAGCTTTGCCTGCGCATGGACTACCGCTTTAAAGACTTGAACATGCTCCTCGTGGCCGTATTCGCCCCAAGGATTATGCGTGATGACATCATCAACTCCTGATAATCGAACAGAAAACTCCGAGCAAAGACGCGAAAAATTTGTTTCGTAAGCTTGTTCCGCACGATTATATAGATCGTACATACGTCGCGATATCTTCAAGCCGGCGCTGCTTGGCTGTGGATTAGGCCATCTGGCGCGGTTCGAAACGCGAGCTTCCGTCAGATCCAGAAACTCAAGCGTATTGAGGGGGAAATCCTTCATGGCGAGTCGTCGGGCATGCCCGATGCGGGGCTTGGACGAATCGCCGAAGCATAAAATGATTTTTGCGGCGGAGGAAAGGACCGAACTCGCCCAGAGCACTTCGTCATCAGGATGAGCCATGACGACAGAGCAATTGTCTAGCTTCGAACTCATAAAAACCTACCCCGCTTCGTGCCTTCGGCAGCTATCGAAGCGTGAAAAATGACGTCAATGGCAAGAAGTCGCGCTGCCTAGCAGCGCTCTCAGTAGAGCACTTGTCAAAAAGAAGCCATGAAATTCAAGGCCTCCTCCCCAGAAAGCCTTGAACCAGATTTATATTCGACGAAATTAGTCGATCACCTTCTTGCAAGCGGAGCTAAGTTCCTTCCGCTTCGACTTCAGGCAGGCGACGATCTTGTCTTCCTGCGGCGGCATCACAAACTCGGCGCAGAGGCGATAGACGTCGGGCTTGCACGCTTCCTGCTCGTCCTTCGAGCCCCGGTGGCCGCTATATTGAGCCATCGCATCCACGCTCATCATCAAGAACGCCGCCGCCACGACTGCGCACACTGCATTCCGCATCATAAAATTCTCCCTCTGAAGTTTTGTTGAAGCGGCAACTGGTCACCTGTGACGCCGCACCCCGCAAGGCTAAGTGATTCGTCAAACGCGCGCCGCTTCTCCCGAAGTTCTGGCATGCTTCGCTGTGTTTTGCGTCTTGAGTGAGGCGCTTTCCCACCAAAAGCGCGTGAACGTTTTGCCGTTGCGGCGAAACACTTATTTGCGGTCGTTGTACCAGTCGTAGATCTGCTGGGCCATGGCGGCGCTGATCCCGTCGACCGCCCGGAGGTCGGATAATCCGGCGCGGCTGACGGCCTTCGCGGAGCCGAAATGTTTCAGAAGCGCGCGCTTTCGCGTCGGCCCGATGCCGGGAATGCCGTCGAGTTCGTTCTCCGTCATGGCCTTCTTCCGCTTCGCGCGATGCGAGCCGATGGCGAAGCGGTGCGCCTCGTCGCGAAGTCGCTGCACGAAGTAAAGCACCGGATCGTTGAGCGGAAGCGAGAACGGCGGCTTGCCCGGCATGAAGAAGCGCTCGCGGCCAGCGTTCCGGTCCGGTCCCTTGGCGATGCCCGCGATGGCGAGGCCATGCAGCCCAAGTTCGGCCAGCACCTCGCGCGCGGCGGAAAGCTGGCCCGCGCCGCCGTCAATCAGCAGGAGATCCGGCCACGCGCCGAGATCACCGCCTTGCGCAGCCGCATCGCCGTTTTCCTCCTCGGTGTATTCCTCTTCCACGGGCGGAGAGAGCGACGAGGTATCAACCGCCGCGACCGCTCCCGCCTCAGCCGCCGCGACCGCCGCCTCCGGCGGGGTATCGCCGCTCGCCGCCGTTTCACCCGCAGGCAGGCCGTGCTCCTTGAGGAGCCGCTTGAACCGCCGCGTCAGCACCTCGCGCATCATGCCGAAATCGTCGCCCGGCGTGAGGTCGGCGGTGCGGATGTTGAACTTGCGGTAGTGGTTCTTCGCGAAACCTTCCGGCCCCGCCACGATCATGCCACCGACGGCGTTCGTGCCCATGATGTGCGAGTTGTCGTAAACCTCGATGCGGCGCGGCACCCGTTCAAGGCCGAAAACCTGCGCCACGCCCGCGAGCAGCCTCGCGTTACTCGTCGTCTCCGCGAGCTTGCGGCCGAGCGCCTCGCGCGCGTTCTGATGCGCATAGTCGACAAGCTCGCGCTTCTCGCCGCGCCTCGGCGTCACCACATCGACCTTGCGGCCGAGCTTCGTGGATAGCGCCTCCGAGATGAGCGACTGCTCCGGCACCTCCTCGGAGAGGAACACGCAGCGCGGCACGAGCTTGTCGTCGTAGAATTGCGAGATGAACGAGCCGAGCACTTCAGCGGGCGAAAGGCTCTTGTCCGCGCGCGGAAAATACGCGCGGTTGCCCCAGTTCTGGCCGCTACGGAAGAAAAAGACCTCGATGCAGGTCTGGCCGCCCTGCTGCGCAATCGCGAACACGTCCGCTTCCTCGACGCCCTTCGGGTTGATGCCTTGATGGGCCTGCACATGCGCCAGCGCCCACAGCCGGTTGCGATATTTAGCGGCGCGCTCGAACTCCAGCGCTTCGGCCGCCTCCTCCATCAGCGTGTTGAGCTTGCGCTGCACGGCGTCCGTCTTGCCGGACAGGAACGCCGTCGCCTCGTCCACCAGCTTCGAATAATCGTCGAGCGGGATTTCGCGCGTGCAAGGCCCGGCGCAACGCTTGATCTGGAACAGGAGGCAGGGCCGCGTGCGGCTGTCATAGACGCTGTCGGCGCAGGTGCGCAGCAGGAACGCGCGCTGAAGTGTGTTGATCGTGCGGTTTACCGCGCCCGCGCTGGCGAATGGCCCGAAATAGTCGCCCTTGACGGTGCGAGCGCCGCGATGCTTGGCGATCTGCGCCGCTTCCTGATCGCGCCGGATGACGATGTAGGGAAACGACTTGTCGTCGCGGAACGACACGTTGTAGCGCGGCTTGAAGCGCTTGATGAGGTTCGCTTCGAGAAGCAGCGCCTCGGCTTCGGTGCGCGTATTGACGAACTCCATCGTCGCCGTCGCGCGGATCATCGCGGCGATGCGGTTGGTGTGACCGCCCATGCGCGTGTAATTCTGCACGCGGTTCTTGAGGTTCCGCGCCTTGCCGACATAGATCACCTCGCCCGCGAGATCTACCATGCGGTAGACGCCGGGGCCGGTGCCGAGATGCTTCACGTAGCGGTGGATGACCTGCGGGCCGGTCTCGGGCGCGCTCGCGGCGTCTTCGGGCGCGAGGTCTGACTCGACTTCGATTGTGTCCTCAATGTCGGGCATACCCGTTATGTAACGCGGATGTCCGGCGTTTGCCACATCAGATGCTGACCGCCATCGACGGCGATGGTCTGGCCCGTGATGGACGGCTGGTCGAGGAGGAAGCCGACCGCGCGCGCGATCTCGTCCGGTCTCGCGCCACGGCCAAGCGGCATCGCGGCCTCTTCGCGGGCGAACTCGTCCTCGCTCTGGTGGATGCTCTTCAGCGTCGGCCCCGGCGCGACGGCGTTGACGCGGATGCGCGGCGCGAGCGCCTGCGCCATGGTTTTCGTCGCGGCGTGGAGCGCGGCCTTGCTGACGGTGTAGGAGAAGAACTGCGGGTTCGGCCGCAACACGCGCTGATCGAGGATGTTGATGATAGTGCCAGTCAACCCCGCCGGAAGCTGCGCGGCGAAAGCCTGCGCGAGAAAGATCGGCGCTTCCAGGTTGACGGCCATGTGACGCCGCCAGCTTTCGGGGGTCAGAGCGGTCAAACTGTCGTCGGCGAAGGCTGAGGCGTTGTTGACGAGGCACGTAACGGGGCCGAACGCCGCGCTTCTGGGGATAAGCTGTGCAACGTCTGCCGGAGATTCCAGCTCCGCCTGAAACGCCACCGCCTTGCCGCCAGCCGCCGTGATCGCGGCCACCGTGTCATCAGCATCCGGCCTTGACTTATGATATTGAATAGCAACGCAAAATCCGCGAGATGCGAGGTGTAGTGCGATCGCTCTGCCGATCCGCACGGCACCTCCGGTGATCAGCGCAACATCCGCCATCAACCCCTCACTGTGTGTCCATTCTACAACTTTTAAGCGAATCCACCAAAAGGACGCGTAAAAGTAGTTGCGTCGAGGCGTCGCTCGCTATAGTTGTGTTTCTAACGAGGCGAGAGAGTAACGCGAACTTGTAGCTCAGCCGGTTAACTGTTCAGTCCCGGCATTTGATGGATTGGATCGATCTTGAATCTTTCCGGCTCATTCGTCCAGCATTTACAGATGAACTCATAAGGCGTGAGGCCTTTGAGGGTCTTTAGTCGGCGAGCAAAGTTATAGGCGTTGATGAAGTCCGATAGGTGGGTTTCGAGCTGCTCGTGACGGTCGTAGTGATAGCGTTTGACCGTCGCCTCCTTGATCGTCCGGTTCATTCGCTCGACCTGGCCGTTTGTCCAGGGATGCTTGACCTTGGTGAGGCGGTGCTCAATGCCGTTCTCGCTGCATCGCATGTCGAACATGTGCGTCATGTATCTGGCCGTTGGTCCATCGGCATAACGCGGCGGAAACGTGAACTGGATGCCGTTGTCGGTGAGCACCGTGTGAATCTTGTAGGGAACTGCCTCTATCAGGGCGACGAGGAAGGCTGAAGCGGACGTCCTGCCGGTCTTTTTGACGAGTTGCACGAAGGCGAATTTGCTCGTGCGGTCAATGGCGACGTAGAGATAGAGCTTGCCTTCGGCCGTCTGCACTTCGGCTATGTCGACATGAAAATAGCCGATCGGATAGGACTTGAACTTCTTCCTGGCGGGCTTGTCGCCTTCGACGTCCGGCAGCCGAGAAATACCGTGGCGTTGAAGACAGCGATGCAGCGACGAGCGAGTCAGATGCGGTATCGTCGCCTGTAGCGCATAGAGGCAATCGTCGAGCGGCAAGAGCGTATGCTTGCGGAAGGCGACGATTATCGCCTCTTCCTCGACCGACAGAACCGTGGATTTCGGCTCTTTCGGTCCAGTCGGCACATCGGCGACGGATGAGCGCTTCTTCCATTTCGAAACCGTCTTCGGGTTGATGCCGTAGCGCTTGGCCAGGGCCCTCAAGCTCTCTTGACTATGCTGTATCGCTCGACGGACCGCCTCAGTCGTTGTGGCGCTCCCATGAAGAATTTGTCCCATAGCGCATCCTTCCAGCCGAGGGAGAATAATGCACCATCAAATGCCGGGATCAAACAGTTAACAAGATCGATAGCTCAACTCATTGGAGAGCATGCTCTCGTGTTTCGTTAGTGATCCCTGTCTATCCATGCCCAAGGATAGCTTAGATCATTTCCCTCTCAAGTGCCCAGAAGGCCGGACCCCTGCCCCACCCGGGTCCGGCCAACTCTATTTTAAGCCCCGCACAACTTCAAGCTGAGATCGTGCTGGACCAGTCACCGGCCACAGCTTGCTGTTAATTGGCGCAATCATAGCGTGCGAAGCGGTGACGCCTGCGCGCCGGTAGCCGCCATTCGTACCCGGTGCGCATCAAAGCGCGCTGATCCCGGCGCTTCCCTTTAAAAGACGCAACACGACCCAGCGACTTTCGTTGTCGCCGCAACTTTGCGTCGAACCGCTTAACGCAGGCTGATCTAGGGATGCCGCGCGGGCGACAACGGATGCTCGCCGCTATCGAAGGTGTCGAGCCCGGCGTCGCCGAGGAGATGGCCTGCCTTGTCGCGCTTTGCCGCGAGATATTTCACATTTTGCGCCGTCGGCCGCGTCAGGACACGGTGCGTGGACAGCACATTGAGCCCGCCATCGCGCAGTGCCTTGATCTTGAGCGGGTTGTTCGTCATCAGCCGCACAGACGTGAAGCCCAGCAGCCTCAGCATGTCCGCCGCGAAATCGAAACGGCGTTGATCCTGCCCGAAGCCCAGAAGCTCGTCGGCATCGTAGGTGTCGAAACCTTGATCCTGCAACCGGTATGCGCGGATCTTGTTCGCGATGCCGTTGCCGCGCCCTTCCTGATCGAGGTAGAGGACCGCGCCGCCACCCTCTTCGGCCATGGCCCGCACCGTGCCGCGAAGCTGCTCGCCGCAGTCGCATTTGAGGCTGCCGAAAAGGTCGCCGGTGAGGCAGGCGGAGTGGATGCGCACGGACACAGGCTTGCCCGGCGTCGGATTGCCCACGAGGATCGCAATCTGATCGCGGAAGCCGTCGCCGCCGCGAAACACGACGAACTCGCAGCTTCCGGCACCTTCGAGCGGCACGAAGGCGCGCGACACGATCTTGAGCGCCTTGGCCTCGCGGTCGCGAAAGCCGAAAACATCCTCGGCATCGACGGTCAGGAGAGGCAGGGCGTCCCGCGCGCTCGCCCCCGCGTCCGCAACGAGCACAGCGGGCAGCAGAAGCGCAAGGTTCGAAAGCGCAAGCCCGGCCACCTCGGCGCGATCGGCCGCGCGAAAACTTCCATTCGCGGCCGCTGTCACACGCTCGTCACGGCCGAAATACGCGTCGAGCGCCTCCATCGTGAAAGGCTCCAGCGTGAGCGCAGCAACCGGCCTGATCCACTTGCCAGCCGCCAGAATCTTTTCGCCTGGCACGATTACGCGCGGTTTACCATCGCCTCGCTGCAAGAAGGCCATCGCGGCCTCGGTCGCGCCATCGACCGGAAACGCGACGAGAGCAGTACTTCCCGACCGGATCGCCACCGGGCGCGCCGCGCGAAATTCCGCTATCGCGCGTTCAACCGCGATCTGCCGGGCGTCACCGAAAGGAGAAGAGGCATTAGCGCTTTCCATGGCCTATCCTGTTCAAGCCGTCGAATTCGCGGATGCAATGTCCGCGCATTCCGAACGGAAGCAAACCAAGCCGCACGCGCAAGTGCGGAGGCGTATGATGGTGAATGGGAGCCCTGCGCCTGATACCGCGCGCAAGGCTCGTCTGCACGATTTCGATTGGCGTGCCCCGTAAGTAAAGGTCGCCCTTCCGACCCAAAAGCGCAAGCGTTCCGAATCGAGCGCCGCAGCCCCGCTGCCGAACCGGCAAGTGGCTGAACGACGCCTGCGAGCGCGGGCTCTGGTTCTGTCGAGTGTCATGCAACAGTGTTACATAGGTGGCATTGCCTCGCTTTGGAAGCTTTGCCGTGAGGCGTCACGTTTTTTTTACGAGCGCGGTTTACGCGGCCTTTACCCTGCCCCGTTCGAAGGCCACGCGTTGAAAACGTAGATCACCGCGAGAATGAAGGTGCCGAACGCAATGCGGTAATACGCAAAGGGCGCGAAGCCGATGCGCGTCACGATGGCGAGGAACGGCTTGACGACGAGCATGGCGGCGATGAAGGCGGCGAAAAAACCCACGGCGATCACGCCCGCGTCGCCGGACGAAAGCTCGTGCCGGTTCTTGACAGCGTCGTAGACGAAGGCACCGGTCATGGTCGGGATCGACAGGAAGAACGAGAACTCCGCCGCCGCGCGCCGCTCAAGCCCGAGAAGTAGCCCGGCGATTATGGTCGCGCCCGAGCGGGACACGCCAGGAACAAGCGCCAGCGCCTGACCGCAGCCGACGAGAAAACTCGTCTTGAGCGGCACGTTGTCCGCCTGCGTATAGAGCACGCGCTTTTGCGTTTCCTCGGCGATGAGGATCACGATCCCGCCGACGATAAGCGCGACCGCCACAACGACCGGCGAGAAGAGCACGGACTTGATAAAGCCGTGGAGCGTCGCGCCCAGCACGAGCGCGGGCAGGAACGCGACGAGAATCGACAGCGCGAATCGTCGCGCCGCAGGGTCGGTCGGAAGGCCGAACAAGGTGCCGAAAAGCTTCCGGAAGTAGAGAAAGATCAGCGCGACGATGGCGCCGAGCTGGATCATCACCTCGAACGTCTTGCCGGGGGGCCCATTGAACCCGAGAAGTTCCCCGAAGACAATCAAATGACCTGTTGAGGAGACGGGCAGAAACTCGGTCAGCCCCTCTATGACGCCTAGAACTGCCGCTTGAAGATAAATATCCACCTTGTGGCCCCGCTTGTCCCACCGCGAAGCGGTTTAGGCGCGCGGCGTTGGTGGCGCAACCCCGGATGCACAGGAGAACACGCATGTTCGCAAGGAATTTTACCCGGCGGGGCACCATGGCCGCACTCGCGGGCGGCGCGGCCGCCCTCGCCGCACAGCGCGGAACCGCGGTTGCCGCACCTGCCGCGCCAGCCGGATTGGTGGTGCTTACGGTGGGCGGCCTCGTCGGCGCGCCGAACCGCCCGCCTTTGGAGCAGAAGCGCGACCGCCTGTTTTACAGCAACAACATCGACTTCAAGGACGCGCGCGCCTTTTCCTACGGCGATCTCCTCCAGTTTTCGCAAACCATTGTGACAGGCCTCGATGAAGCGGGCATCGCCCACGTCTACAAGGGGCCGCTGCTTCACGAGGTGCTGGCGACCGCCTTGCCGCTTGCCGAGGCGAAGACGGCGCGCCTCTCCGCGCTCGACGGTTTCGCGGCCGAACTCTCGCTCGAAACGGTCTATTCCGAGCGGTGGGTTCTCGCGCTCGAAGCGGACGCCAATGCCTTCGACCTCGGTGGTTTCGGCCCGATCTATCTCGTGCGCGAACTTCCGGCGGGCATGAAAAGGACGGAGGAGGAAGAGGCGCGCTGGGTTTTCGCCCTTTATTATATCGAGCTAATGGCTTGACATCCTGACTTCAGCTTTGAAGATGCGCCAATTCAATTTGGCGCTGCTGGAGCGGGACATGACGAAGTCGTTTCTTGGCATTATCGGCGGATCGGGGCTGTACGATCTGCCGGGACTGGAAAACAAACGCGAGGTGAAGGTGCCTTCACCGTGGGGCGAGCCGTCCTCCGACGTGCATCTCGGCGAGATCAGCGGCCTTTCCGTCGCGTTTCTGCCGCGTCACGGCGAGGGCCATGTCCAGTCGCCGTCGTCCATCAACTACCGCGCGAACATCGACGTAATGAAGCGTGTCGGCGTGACCGACCTGATTTCCGTTTCGGCTTGCGGTTCGTTCAAGGAAGAGCTGCCGCCCGGACATTTCGTGCTGGTGGACCAGTTCATCGACCGCACTTTCGCGCGCGAAAAGTCGTTCTTCGGTGAGGGCTGCGTCGCGCATGTGCCGATGGCGGATCCCGTAAGCCCGCGGCTGGCGGACCAGATCGAGGCGGCGGCGAAGGCCGAAGGCATCGCCCATACGCGCGGCGGCACCTATCTCGTGATGGAAGGTCCGCAGTTTTCGACGCGCGCCGAGTCCTACATGTACAAGGCCTGGGGATGCAGCGTCATCGGCATGACGAACATGCCTGAGGCAAAGCTCGCCCGCGAAGCCGAGCTTTGCTACGCCACCATCGCCATGGTGACGGACTTCGACTGCTGGCACGAAGAGCACGAAGACGTAGACATGACGGCGATCATCCGCATCATGAAGGGCAATTCCGAGAAGGCGAGCCGTCTGGTGGCGCGCATCGCCGCCGACTTCCCGCGCGAGCACGAGCCTTGCCCCATCGGCTCCGACCGAGCGCTTGAACATGCCATCGTCACGTCCCGGGATGCGCGCGATCCGGCCCTGCTTGCGAAGCTCGATGCCGTCGCCGGGCGCGTGCTGAACAAATAGCGCTCCATGACAAAGTAACGGGTGGGTCGTCGTTTCCGACGGCCCACCCGTTTCAAGCGACGCTTCAAATCTTACGCAGGCCGATGCGCGCCAGCACCGGGGAGCGTCTCATCCGCTCCGCGTTCGCGCGCGCCGAGCGCCGCAAAGATCAGGCCGAAGCCGGTCAGCAGCAGTTCGATGCCGACGAACAGGCCGAGCACCCACAGGCCGGTCGAAGGCCAGCCGGCGATAACGAGCGCGGCGATCACGAAATCCACCAGCGCGACGAACAGCAGACCAATCCACCGCCCCGTATCGGGCTTGATCGAGAAGGCGAACGCGACTGTCGCGATTCCGTGTGCGATGAAGTAGGCCGTCATCACAAGTGTGAGCGAAAGCGAGCCCTGAACAGGAAACAGCGCGAGCACGAGGCCGAGGATCGCCATCAGCGCCGAAAGCAGGATGTGCCACACATAACCCGGCGCGCGCGGCGAGCGGATGGTCGAGATGGCCGAGAAGACGCCCGCAAAAAACAGCAGCCAGCCGACAAAAGCCGCCACCGCGATTGAAGCGAGCACAGGCACGGCAATGGCTGCCGCGCCGAGCAGCACGAGCAGGACGCCTTCCGCCGTGAACCACTTCCAGTGTTCCCGGAGGCCTTTTTGCACAACGGCCTCCAGTTCTTTCTCGACGGCTTCGAATTTCTTCGGGTCGAACCCCTGCGAGCGGTCGGGGCCTGAGCGGTCCGCGCCGGAGCGTTCTGGAATGCTGGGGGAAGACATGGGCAACTCCTTCGGTTCGGGACGGATGCACGCTAGCTTGATCGGTCTGGCAAAAAAGGTCTGGGAGGTTCGTTCCTCGGTCCGAGAGGCAGCGCCCCCTCTGGACGCCTGTCGCATTAGCAGGCACCATCCCGTTTTAGATCGCCCGCCGTTTCGGTAGGCTTGCGTGAAACTGAACAAATCGACCGATCCATCGGCTTTCGACACGTCGGACCGACGACGCGCGGAACGCCAACAGCAACAGCCCGACATTCATGAATTATCGCCACGTCTTTCATGCCGGAAACTTCGCGGATGTAATCAAGCACGCCGTGCTCGCCTTCTGCGTGGACTACCTTTTGCGGAAGGAAAGCCCGCTCTGTCTGCTCGATGCGCATGGCGGCGCGGGGCTTTACGATCTTCGCTCGGAAGAGGCGGAGAAAACGGGCGAGTGGGCGCGCGGCGTCGGAGCGGTCATGCAAGCCGCTGGCGGTACGGCAAGCGCGGCGGAGGCGCTGGAGCCCTATCTGCGCCTCGTGCGTGAAGATGTCGCGGATGGTTTCTATCCCGGCTCGCCGCTCCTGCTCGCACGGCGGCTTCGCCCGCAGGACAGGCTGATCGCGAACGAACTGCACGAGTCCACGCGCGGCGCGCTGCGGGGCACGCTGGCGGAATTTCCGAGCGTGCGCGTAACCGGCGCCGATGCTTATGAGTGTATCCGCGCGACGATCCCGCCGAAGGAGCGCCGCGGTCTCGTGCTGATCGACCCGCCCTTCGAGGAGAAGGACGAGTTCGAAACGCTCATCAGGCAAATGCGCGAATGGAAGAAGCGCTGGGCGACCGGCGTTTTCCTGCTGTGGTATCCGATCAAGGCGGTTTCGCCCCTCGGCGCACTCAAGGCGGAAGCGGCGGCGCTCGGCCTGCCGCGCACCTGGTGCGTCGAAACGCTGATCTATCCGCGTGGCCGCGCGCTAAGCCTCAATGGCTGCGGGCTGATCCTGTTCAATGCGCCCTACAGCGTGCCGGAAGCCGTGGAGGCCACCCTCCCGGCATTCGCCGACGCGATGCGCCTGCACGAGACGCACACGGCGTGGCTCGTGCCCGACGCGTGAAGCGCGGACAGAAAGATTAATAACCGCCGTCGTTGCTGGAGGCGAAGACGTCGCTGTTCGAGGCGTTCAGGTCGAGCACGGCCTCGCCCTGCGTCTTCGCCGGAGCGATGGGCTCGTCGAAAGAGCGTTCGTCCTCGGTCCAGCGCAGCGTGCCGTCGTAGCGCGTGCCCATTTCGATGCCGATGCCCTGATGGAAGATGTCGCCTTCGACCTTCGCGGAGGACTGCAACATCACGCGGCGGCCGCGAATGGTGCCGTTCACCTTGCCTTGCACGGTGACTTCCTGATTGGCGATGATGCCGCCATTCACGCGGCCGTTCGCCGTCACGATGAGCGAGGTGCAATAGATGTTGCCCTCGATGACGCCGTCGAGCGTTACGCTGCCCGTGGAGGTCACGTCGCCGATGATCGTGAGATCGTTCGAAATATTGGAATCGCCGGTGGAGTGCACGCTGCGGCTCGGCGTGACGGGCGAATAAGTCGGGGCAAACGGTGTCGCCATGGGTGACCTTCAAGCGTGACGAGTGGCGTTGATCCAGAGCGGATGCCGGCTGCGCTTTCGCTGCCGTTCCGCCTGTCTAGCCGGTCATTCCGGACATTTGCAAGGCAAAGCTTCGCCGATTTTAATAAAGCGTTAAGCGCTTGCTCCGTCAGCGACGCGGATCGCGAGCGCGCATGAAAACGGCCGGGCGAAGACCCGGCCGCGATCGGTATCGGGTACGAACTTACGCCCGCTTCTCGATAAGCCCGCGATTGATGAGCAGTTCCGCGATCTGCACGGTGTTGAGCGCCGCGCCCTTGCGGAGATTGTCCGACACAACCCACAGCGAAAGGCCGTTTTCCACCGTCGGATCTTCGCGGATGCGGCTGACATAGGTCGCGAAGTCGCCCACGCATTCGACCGGCGTGATGTAGCCGCCATCTTCGCGCTTGTCGATGACGAGCACGCCCGGCGCTTCACGCAGGATTTCCCGCGCCTCCTGCGCCGAGATCGGGTTCTCGAACTCGATGTTCACCGCTTCCGAGTGGCCGACGAACACCGGCACGCGCACGCAAGTGGCGACGAGCTTGATCTTCGGGTCGAGGATCTTCTTCGTCTCCGCGACCATCTTCCATTCTTCCTTGGTGAAGCCGTCATCGAGGAAAACGTCGATATGCGGGATCACGTTGAAGGCGATCTGCTTGGTGAAGACCTCGGGCGTGGGTGCGTCGGTGACGTAGATACCCTTCGTCTGGTTCCACAGCTCGTCCATCGCCTCCTTGCCCGCACCGGACACGGATTGATAGGTGTCCACCACAACGCGCTTGATGGTCGCGGCGTCGTGCAGCGGCTTCAGCGCCACGACGAGCTGCGCGGTCGAACAGTTCGGGTTCGCGATGATGTTCTTCTTGCGGAAGCCCGCGACCGCGTCGGCATTCACCTCGGGCACGATCAGCGGGACGTCCATGTCGTAACGCCACGCGCTCGAATTATCGATGACGACGCAGCCAGTCTTCGCGATCTTCGGCGCCCACTCCTTCGAGACATCGCCGCCAGCGGACAACAGCGCGAAATCGCAGCGCGAGAAGTCGAATGTCGCCAGATCCTGGCATTTGAGCGTCTTGTCGCCGAACGAAACTTCCATGCCGACCGAGCGGCGTGACGCAATCGCGAAAACCTCTTTCACAGGGAATTCGCGCTCGTCGAGGATGTTCATCATTTCGCGGCCCACATTGCCCGTGGCGCCGACGACGGCGACGTTATAGCTCATAATTTCATCCTTTTTTGAGGTGCGCGGAATGTATGCGTGCTTTGCCTTCCTGAAAAGACTTTTTGCACGTCACCATTTCTCTCGCCGACGTGATTGCCCTCTTTTTCAGCAAGTTGAGCAGAAGATGAGCATAATGTTGCCGGCAGCAAAAAAATGTCCGCGCGACAAACGCCACGGTTTCGGTAAATTTACACTTAGTGTAATTTCAGACCTCGCAAGGTCGGGCAATCCGGCAACGAACAGCAGTCTCGTGCTCCGGCGCGAAAAAGGAGATACCATGGCGAACATTACATTTTCTTCCCCGAGCCTGGCGAAAGACGTCACCGTCTACGCTGTAGCGGGCGACCGGGGGACCATTCTCGCCGTTGCCAAGGAGCACAAGATCCCCATCCCGTTCGACTGCCAGGACGGCGAATGCGGCTCGTGCCTCATCGAGGTGAAGCAGCTCGACGCGCAACGCACCCACGCCATCTCGCTCACCGAGAAGGAGAAGGAGCAGCTCCGTCAGCTCGGCAAGATCACGGCCGAGGAAATCAAGAACGCCGAGACCAGCGACGTGGCGCCGCGCTTCCGCCTGGCTTGCCAGTACATCGTGCGCGACGAGGACATCATCGTGTCGTTCGTTGGCGACGAAACCATCCCGGCTAAAGGCCCGGCTGTCACAAAGGCGGCGCGCGTCTACAAGGGCGGCACCGAGATCCGCAGCCTTGATGAATTCTTCGGCTACGCGGTGAAGGTCGAGGAAGACGCGGCCATTCATTACGACCAGCTGTCGAAGTCCATGACGGATGTCGGAAACACCGAAGTCGCCGAACTCTTCGCCAAGCTGGCCGAATTCTCGCGCCTGCATCTGGCCGAAGCGCAAAAGCGCGCGGGCACCATCGACCCGAGCCTGCATATCCCCGCCGACTACGTCTGGCCGGACTATGTGACGCCGGAGCGCACTGCGCTTTGGGCTGGCGATCCGACGCTTTCGCGTCTCGACGCGCTGAAGGCAGCCCTTCAGGGCGAGAAGCGCGGCTACGAGTTCTATTACGCGGTGGCGCACGTGTCGAAAGACCCGGCTATCGTCGCCGAAGCGAAGGAATTCGTGAAGGAAGAAGCCGAACATGTCGCGCAGCTCGAAAAGTGGATCGCCCGCGAGGAATATGCTCGCAAGGGCTGAACACCTCCGCATCTGCACGCCAATAGAGAGCGCCGCCACCAGCGGCGCTCTTTTTTTCGACGACGCCGCAGCTTGGGGGCGCGGAGGCGCGAGCAAGCTGTCAAGTTGTGTACATGTGCCTTTCCAGGCTTTCGCGTGTTCTCCGCCTGTCGACTGTAAACAGCGACTCATGCCCTGATGGGCTACCGATGGAGGACACATGAAGGTCTGGTCAAAACCAGTCGTTTCCGCAGTCGAGGCCGGTTTCGAAGTGACGCGATATCTTCCCTCGACGCTGGACGTCGCTGCGAAGCGCGCCTGCCCGAAGTAGGCCGGGCGTGTTCGTCAAGGTGCTCGGATCGGCGGCTGGCGGCGGCTTCCCACAGTGGAACTGCAACGCTCGCGTTTCTCGCCTCGCATGGGACGATCCGGCGCTTCGGCGAACTCAGTCGAGCCTCGCCGTTTCGCCGGACGGTGAGCGCTTCGTTATCGTGAACACGTCTCCCGATCTGCGCACGCAAATCCTCGATAACCGCGAATTGTGGCCCCGCCGCCGGGGCTCGGCGCGCAATTCGCCCATCGAGGCGCTTTTCCTCACTAATGCCGATGTCGATGCCATCGCCGGGCTGCTCACTTTGCGGGAACGCCAGCGGCTGCGGCTGTATGCGTCGGAAGCGGTGCTCGCGACCATCGGCGATGACCGCATTTTCGACGTGTTGGCGCTGGATCTCGTGGAGCGTATCGCCGTTGTGCCGGGCGAAAAGGTGACGCCGCTCGACGGGCTGACGTTCGAGCCTTTCGCCGTGCCCGGCAAGATCCCACTCTACCGCGAGCAGCCGGACGAGGTTCCCGAAACGGGCGTGATGTCGGGTGAAACCATCGGCCTTCGCATTTCAGACCGCGAGGGCGGAACGCTCTTCTATATTCCGGGTTGCGCGTCCATCAACAAGGACCTGCTGGACCGTGTTGACGGCGCGGCCTGTCTTTTCTTCGACGGCACCGTTTACAACGACGGCGAACTCCGCGATGCGGATGTGGGGGAGAAGACGGGCCGTCGCATGGGGCATGTGCCCATCATGGGTCCGGGCGGCTCGCTCAACGCGTTCGCCCCCGCGAAGATCCAGCGCAAGATCTACATTCACATCAACACCACGAACCCCATCCTCGACCCCAACAGCGCCGCCGCGATGACGGTGCGCGAAGCGGGCTGGGAAATCGCCGCCGACGGCATGAGCTTTACGCTTTAGGCGAGGGACCGCAGGCTTCGAGCCAGATTCACCGCGCAGGCGTGGAGGCCGCTGGCGCAGTTGGTGCGAGTCGTACTCTGGAGGCCGGGGCGGCGTCAGTAACGCCAGCAATGTCAGGCGGCGCTGGCCAAACCTTAGCTGCTCCGCATAACGGCGATCTGTCGAGAGTAAGCTGAACAGCACCACACCTGGAGCGCGTCCAGTTACCAAGGATTCGCTCTGAGAATCCCGACATCGCGGCTCTTCAGCGGAGCATAGATATCGAAGTCGGCATCAACGGTATGGGTCGCTTAATCCGTTGCGAGGATGACGTGTGACGGCTTGAACAACGTCAGCACAGAAACGCCGGACTGCAGCGCCATGCTGTCCGCGATGTCTTTCGCGATCACCGCCGTGATCGTCTTGCCCTCGCCGATGTCCACGAGGATTTCGGCATTCACCGCGCCATCGGTCCGTTCCAGCACCGTTCCGGGAAACACGTTGCGGCCCGTGGACGATGAGGCGTCGCCCGGAAGCAGCGTAACGAGCGGAGCCTTGATGAAAGCCATCACGGTTCGCCCCCGCTTGAGGCCCAACTCCGTCACGCTGCGGTTCGTCACCGTCACGACGAGTTCGCTCCGGTCCGAAATCTTCAGGATAACGTCGGCGTCGACGGGTGCCTTCTTCACCTGGACGACGGTGCATCGGAAGGCATTGCGAGCGCTTATCTTGACGCCGAGGCCCCAGAATAGAGCCTCCTGGCAATCGGTGATCCCCTCTTGCGCGATGACGGCCGATAGTCGGGCGAGTTTTTCTTCGATGGCGCGAAACGCCTCGATCAGCCTGCGACCCTCCGGCGAGACCACCGCGCCACCGCCGCCTTCGCCGCCTGCGCGCGTCAACACTGCCGGGCGCGGCAGCAAGTTGTTGATGGCGTTCACTGCATCCCACGCGGTTTTGTAGCTCGTGCCAACGGCTTCGGCCGCTTTCGAGATGCTCCCGTGCTCTGCGACGGCCTCAAGGAGCGTTATTCGATCGCGACCAAGGAGAAGTCGACCTTCCTGACGAAACGACAGGGTCACGTCAACGTCTCTTTTTGCCATTTCGCACCTCACCTTAGAACGATTCCTATCAGCAGGTGCGACTGTGTCAATCCGGTGACAAATACGAACAAGTTGGCTAGCGCTGTATACATGAGCACCATAGCGCTTGCACAATCCACGGCCCCGCTTTAGTTTTTTGGCGTTATGTAGCCAATCTACATGACGCCGGGGTGGGGACTTTCGGCACAGACTTGACCGTGCGACGTGCAGCCTTGGGCATAGGCTGCATGCCAATTCTTCACGGCTTCGCCGCTTCAACCTCATCCATCGGCAGATCAATCCTGCATGCCAGACGAGCCTCCGCGCTCGCTGCGCTGTGCTGCATTTTGTGGAGACTCACGGCCGCGAGGGCCGTGGGGGGTGGTGGGGGCCACTGCGCATGACGAAGTTCAAGCCATTCATGGCGACTGCACTTTGCCTGATACCGGGCGCGGCTTTTGCGCAGGAGACGAGGCAGGAGGCGCCGCAGCACAGCATGCTGCCCCCGGTCACGGTCCAGCAGCCGAAGAAGAAGACCGTTCAACCTGTGAAGAAGTCACCGTCGCAGCAGGACATACAGGCCGGTACGGGGGGAACTTCGGCAACCGCTGGCGGGAGCGGTACTGCCGTGGGCGCGCTCATAAAGTCCGATCTCGTCGCAGACAGCGTGACAAACCCCTACCGCGTCGCGCCTTCGAGCCAGCCGCACACGCAGACTTTCACGCGGCAGGACATCGAAAACCTTCATCCAGAGAACGTCTTCGACCTGTTGAGCCATGCGACCGGGGTGCAGGCCACCTATCAGGGACGCAAGCGTCCGTTCAACCTTTTCATCCGCGGCGATAGCAACTTCGCCTACGTCATCGACGGAGCTTATGTCCCATCGTTCGTCGGTGGCCGCATCCTGCAATCGCTGCCGGTATCCGCGATCGAGCAGGTGGACATCGTGCGAGACGCGAGCGCGCTTACGCTAGGGCCGCTCGTGGATTTTGCATCCGCGTCTGGCGCGCTCAATTCGGGCTTCATTGTGATCCGCACGCGTCGCCCCGAAAAGACCGAAGCGGAGGTTTCGACCTCGGTGGCGACATACGGCACCTACAAGACGAATGCGTTCGCCGGCACGACCTTCGAGCGCGACGGTTGGACGGGTTACATGGCAGGCTTCGGCGGCTACGCCACGACCGATGGCCCGGACGACTGGAACAAGTGGGCAGAGGGCAAGACGGGGTTCGGAAAGTTCGGCCTAGGATATGGCGGCTTCTTCACAGAGACGATGATCTATAAGGATCATTCGGCATTTGGCTTCCAGCGCACGGACATCTCCAGCCTGTCGGACCAGAAGTGGTCCTACGATCCCATCAACACGCTGTTCATCACATCGAATTCGCGTCTTGCCTGGAACAGCGCCAACACGACGCTGCTGACCGTGTCAATGAATGAGGTCACGCAAGACAACGTGATGGCCTATTATTCGGGCAAGGCCACCACCACCAATCACGAGGTCGATCAGACCGAAACCGTCAATCTGCGTCATCGTATCAAGCTCGATACGACCATGCTTGAGGCCGGTGGCCAGTATGTGCACTGGCATTCGCCTTACGGTGAAATGTTCTGGTCCGGCTACGAGCGGGAGGAGGAGACCCTCAGCGCTTACGCCAATGTGGAGCAGAAGTTCTTCAACGACAGGCTGACGCTCGACGCCAGCGCGCGCGTTGACGATCACACCATCGACAAGGGCATTGAACTCTACACCGAAGCGACTGCCTCCGGGCTGAAGTCGCTCAGCTATTTCCACGACCGAGAATTGCCACTCGCCACGAGTTACAGCACCGGAGCGAGCTTCGTGGTCATCCCGAATGTGACGGTGTCGGGGCGCTACTCCCATGCCGAACAGGGGGGCGTCTCCGACATCGCCCTGGATGGCGTGGAGTTGTCTCCAGAAAAGCAGGACAAGTGGGAAGTGGCCGTCGCTGCTCGCGCGGCGGACTATTTCATCCCGACGCTGACCTATTTCGACACGCAGGTTGAAAACGAGAAGGTTCCGGTCAAATACAAGACGGTAAACGGCTACTCGGTCCCCATCTGGGGCGAGAGCGACACGCATCGCGCGGGCGTCGAGCTTGCCGTAAAGGGCACGCTCTTGGCCGAATTCTGGCCTGGCAAGCTGACTTACTCGACGGGGTGGACGCATCTGACGGTGGCGGACGCCACGGACGACATCTATTACGCCAGCATCAAGCCCCGCGACATCGTCAACGTCACGCTGACGGAAGAGTGGGGGCCGTATTTCGGCACGATATCCGCAAATTACGTGTCGCCCTACAAGTCGAACTTCAAGGAAACCAAGGCTGGCGTCTATTACGATGTCGGAAACTACACGGTCGTGGACCTGAATATCGGTCGGAAATTCCGGTTCGGCGATTACGACTCCAAGGTCACAGCCTTCGGTCGTAACATCACCGACGAAGAATACGCCACCACCCGCGGTTATCAGGCCATTGGCGCGACCTACGGCCTCGAATTCTCCGTGAAGTATTGAGGCTGCCATGCGAACCGGCATCTTCTGCGTCTAAGAAAACCCGCTCGGCGATTACCGGCGCTGTTTCGACGATCAGACCGCACTGTAAAAAGGCGGAGGCGCTTGGCTTCGAGGAGGCGAGCAGACGAGCAGCGGCCGAGCGGGGCGCGTCGCCTCGGTGCCTCAGGATCAGCGGACGCCCTGACGGCGGCCGCGATCCGCGAGCTTTATCATGTGGACGTTGAATGCTTCGATCTCCCGGACGGGCATCGAACATTCGTCCGGACGCCGGGGCACCCCGTCGCGCTCCGGTTACATTTTCGTTCGAGAACGCTTTAGCCGCCGGGCTTGCGTAATAAGACTGCTCGCCATACTCTTTGGTTGAAGCGGACCAGAAAAGAAGTCCGCCTGCAGGAAACGCAAAGGGACTTCGGGATCGAAAAGATCCCGAGACAAGAGCGACGTGCGCGAGGAGCATTTGCCTTCCGCGCCGAGTTGCTTGTCGATGTGTGCTCCGCCGACGAGAGCGTCCCTGCCTGAAGGACAACCGTTCGCCCCGCCGGGAGACAGGGTCATGAATCAGCGCGCGATACGCCTGGCATGGGAGGAATTTCAGCAACACGGTCGCAAGGCGTGCCTTCTGCCGCGCGCCATCGCCGCCTCCTGGGAGCGCTCGCGGTCCTTTGGTGTGGGGACCGCCCTGGCGCGCGCGCCCCTCGCCGACGAACCCGAGATCTTTCGAAGGCGCTCGCTGAATGCGTCCTTTCTCGCAGCGTCGCACCCGGCGCTCGAACGCTCGCGCGAAATGCTGCGCGATGCCGCAAGCATGATGATCCTCGCGGATCGAACAGGCTTCGTCCTCGAAACGGCGGGAGACGGCCGCGTGGTCGAACAGGGCAAGGGCAACGCGCTTCAGACCGGCGGAGGGTGGCAGGAGGGCGCGATCGGCACGAACGCCATCGGCACCGCGCTCGCCGAACGGCGCCCAGTTCAGGTGACGGGTGCCGAGCATTTCTGCGAGGATGTCCAGCGCTGGAGTTGCGCGGCGGCCCCCGTGCATCATCCGATTGACGGCGAACTCCTCGGCGCGGTGGACATTTCCGGCCCCGTCGCGACCTTCAATCCGCAAAGCATGGCGTTGGCCGCTGCCATCGGTCGGGAGATCGAGGCGACGCTTGAAAAGGCGGCGAAGCTCGATCACGAGATCCTGCTGCGTCATCTGCTTTCCAAGCGCTCGACATGGCTCAGCGAAGACATCCTCGTGATCGACCGGCGCGGCTATCTGGTGCATTCCACCGAGACGGCGATGCGCAAGATCGACACCGCGTCGCCCGACGATCTGCCCCGCGTGCTCCGCCGCATCATCGGCTCCGCTTCCGCCGAAGCCTGGGAGCGCAACTGCCGCGACCGGTTTCCCAATGCGGGCCTCGAAATCGTCAAGAGCGATGGCGAGGTCGCCGGTTGCCTGATCGTGCTGCTCGGCAAGCGAAGCCTGCCCGCGAGCCCGGCCATCGCCCGCGCGCCGAAGCCCGCCGCTGATGCGTTCGACGACATCGTGGGCGACAGCGCCGTGATGCGCGATGTTCGCGAGCGCGCGCGGAAGCTCGCGGCGAACCCGCTGCCGGTGCTGATCGAAGGTGAAACGGGAGTCGGCAAGGAGCTGTTCGCCCGCGCTATCAAGACGGCGAGTGCCTGCGCGAGCGGCCCGTTTGTGCCGGTGAACTGCGGTGGCATGGCGCGCGATCTCATCGCGAGCGAACTGTTCGGCTATGTGAAAGGCGCGTTCACAGGCGCGGATGGGAACGGCAGGCCGGGCAAGATCGAGAAGGCCGACGGCGGTATTCTTTGCCTCGACGAAATCGGCGAGATGCCGATGGACCTGCAATCTTACCTCCTGCGTGTGCTGGAAGACGGGATCGTGTATCGCGTCGGCGATCACGAAGGGCGCCCCGTTTCCATCCGGCTCGTGTCCATGACGAACCGCGACCTGATGGATGAAGTCGGCGCGGGGCGCTTCCGGCGCGACCTGTTCTATCGGATCGCCGCCGCGCGCCTTCGTATCCCGCCGCTGCGCGAACGCGGCGACGATGTGCTCGTCCTCGCCGAGCGCTTCGCCGGTAGAACGGCGGCGCGGCTCGGTCGCGCAACGCCCTCGTTTTCGAACGATGCGTTGATGTTGCTTCGCCATTACGGCTGGCCGGGCAATGTCCGCGAGTTGCGCAACGTGATCGACGCCATTCTTGCGCTTTGCGAAACCGACCGGATCGACGTCGAGCATCTCCCGCTCGAAATGCGCATGTGTGACAAGGCTTCCCACAGGACGTGTGCGGAACCGGCAGCGGCGCCGAAAGCGCCCACCGTCCTTCCGCCGCGGCGCGGCGCGAGAACGCCCGAACGCGACGCGATCCTCGCCGAAGTCGAGGCATGCGCCGGCAATCTCACCGAAGCTGCGCGCCGTCTGGGCATCGCGCGCTCGACGCTGTATGTGCGGCTTGCGAAATATGGCGTCCTGCGCTCGCCGGAAGACTGACGCGCCTCTCCAACTGTCAGAACGTCCCGACGGCGGCTGATGAGGCCGCCGTTCGTGTCCCCGCTGTCCGGACGCCCGGACCGGACGCCCCGCCGGACGTTAGCGGACGCGGAAAACCGGCTGAGCGGATGCGGTAAGCCTTTGATCTGCCGAGGCCGCGCCACCGTGCGACATTCTGGCATGCTCCCTGCGAAAGAAGAGGCATCGGCGCGAAGACGCCGAGCGAAAGGGAGGTCAGAGTGAATTTAGCTGTACGGAACCTGAGAAGCGTGCAGGTGCTCGGCATCGATGCCGGCGGCACCATGACCGATACGTTTTTCGTCGATGCGAACGGCGAGTTCGTCGTCGGCAAGGCGCAGTCCACCCCCGAAAACGAAGCCATCGGCCTCATCAACTCCAGCCGGGACGGCCTGTCGCTCTGGAACATGGAGCTTGGCGAGGCGCTGAGCCAGCTCAACACCGGCGTCTATTCCGGCACCGCGATGCTGAACCGCGTGGTGCAGCGGAAGGGCCTCAAATGCGGGCTGATCGTCAACGCGGGCATGGAAGACTTCCACCGCATGGGCCGCGCCGTCCAGTCTCACCTCGGCTACGCCTATGAAGACCGCATCCACCTCAACACGCATCGCTACGACCCGCCGCTCGTCCCTCGCCATCTCACGCGCGGCGTGGTCGAGCGCGTTGACATGTCCGGCACCGTGGTCATCCCGCTGCGCGAAGACACCGCCCGGCGCGCTGCGCAGGATCTGATCGCACAGGACGTTGAAGGCATCGTCATCAGCCTGCTTCACTCATACAAGAACTCGTCGCACGAGCGCCGCGTTCGCGACATCGTCATCGAGGAAGTGGCGAAAAGCGGCAAGACGATCCCCGTCTTTGCGTCCGCCGATTACTACCCCGTTCGCAAGGAGAGCCACCGCACCAACACCACCATCCTCGAAGGTTACGCGGCCGAACCGTCGCGGCAAACGCTGAAAAAGATCTCCGACGCCTTCAAGGAGCAGGGCACGAAGTTCGACTTCCGCGTGATGGCCACGCATGGCGGCACGATCTCGTGGAAGGCCAAGGAACTCGCGCGAACCATCGTTTCCGGCCCCATCGGCGGCGTGATCGGCGCGAAATATCTCGGCGAAGTGCTGGGCTACAATAACATCGCGTGCTCGGACATCGGCGGAACCTCGTTCGACGTGGCGCTCATCACGCAGGGCGAACTCACGATCAAGAACGATCCGGACATGGCGCGGCTCGTGCTGTCCCTGCCACTCGTGGCGATGGACTCGGTCGGCGCGGGGGCGGGCTCGTTCATCCGCCTCGATCCGTACACAAAGGCGATCAAGCTCGGCCCGGACTCGGCGGGCTATCGTGTCGGCGTGTGCTGGGCGGATAGCGGCATCGAAACGGTGACGATCTCCGACTGCCACATGGTGCTCGGCTACCTGAACCCCGACAACTTCCTCGGCGGCGCGATCAAGCTCGACCGGCAGCGCTCGGTCGACGCGATCAAGAAGCAGGTCGCCGATCCGCTCGGCCTTTCGGTCGAGGATGCGGCGGCGGGCGTGATCGAGCTGCTCGACAGCGACCTTCGCGACTATCTGCGCGCGATGATCTCGGGCAAGGGTTATTCCCCCGCGAGCTTCGTATGCTTCTCCTATGGCGGCGCGGGGCCGGTCCACACCTATGGCTACACGGAAGGTCTCGGCTTCGAGGACGTGATCGTTCCGGCGTGGGCGGCGGGCTTCTCGGCCTTCGGCTGCGCGGCGGCGGATTTCGAATACCGCTACGACAAGTCGCTCGACATCAACCTCGCGCCGGACGCACCGGACGGGGATCGCGCGAAGGCCGCGGCGGTGCTTCAGGAGGCGTGGGACGAACTCACACGCAACGTCCTCGAAGAGTTCCGACTCAACGGCTACGAGGCGGACAAGGTCACGCTGCAACCGGGCTACCGCATGCAGTATCGCGGTCAGTTGAACGACCTCGAAATCGAAAGCCCGATCAAGTCCGCGTCGACCGCCGAAGACTGGAACGCGATGGTGGACGCCTATAACGCCACCTACGGCCGCGTCTACTCGGAAAGCGCCCGCTCGCCGGAGCTTGGCTATTCCGTCACGGGCGCGATCATGCGCGGCACGGTGCCGATCCAGAAGCCGAAGATCCCCGTCGATACGCTCCACGGCGACACGCCACCTGAGGAAGCCAAGATCGGCACGCGCAAATTCTACCGCAAGAAGCGGTGGGTCGATGCGCAGCTCTACAAGATGGAGGCGCTCCTTCCGGGCAACCGCGTCACGGGCCCGGCGATCATCGAATCCGATGCGACGACCTTCGTCGTCCCCGACGGCTTCGAAACCTTCCTCGACGGCCACCGGCTGTTCCACCTGAAGGAAGTCTGAGAGCGGACCGGGCGGCAATCGCCCGGCTTCACCCCCGACCAAAAATGATCGAACAGGGATGAAACGTCATGAACCTCAACGTGAAATCATCGGACTTCAAGACGACCACGCGCGGCATCGTTCGCGGCGGCGAGACGCTGAAACAGCATCGCGACCGGCTGATGGAGGCCACGCGGCTAACGAAGCACTATGCCGGCCTCAAGCAGATGGAACTGCGCGACAGCGAGCCGATCCTCTACAACAAGCTGTTCTCAAGGCTTCGCGCCGGTGTGGTGGATGCCCGCGAAACGGCGAAGAAGATCGCGGCCTCGCCCATCGTGGAGCAGGAAGGCGAGCTTTGCTTCACGCTCTACAACGCGGCGGGCGACTCGATCCTCACGTCCACCGGCATCATCATCCACGTCGGCACCATGGGCGCGGCGATCAAATACATGATCGAGAACGACTGGGAGAGTAACCCCGGCGTCCGCGACAAGGACATCTTCTGCAACAACGACTGCCTGATCGGAAACGTCCACCCCTGCGACATCCACACGATCGTGCCGATCTTCTGGGAGGGTGAACTCGTCGGCTGGGTCGGCGGCGTGACGCACGTCATCGATACAGGCGCGGTCGGCCCCGGCTCCATGTGTACGGGCCAGGTGCAGCGCTTCGGCGACGGCTATTCCGTCACCTGCCGCAAGGTGGGCGAGAACGACACGCTGTTCCGCGACTGGCTGCACGAGAGCCAGCGTATGGTGCGCACGACGCGTTACTGGATGCTCGACGAACGCACGCGCATCGCGGGCTGCCACATGATCCGCAGGCTCGTGGAGGAGGTGATCGCGGAAGAAGGCATCGACTCGTTCTGGAAGTTCGCCTACGAGGCCGTGGAGCACGGGCGGCGCGGACTTCAGAACCGCATCAAAGCGATGACCATCCCCGGCAAGTACCGGCAGGTTGGTTTCGTGGACGTGCCCTATGCGCATGAAGACGTTCGCGTGCCATCCGACTTCGCGAAGGTCGACTCCATCATGCACACGCCGTCGGAGATCACGATCCGCGGCGATGGCACATGGCGGCTCGACTTTGAAGGCTCCAGCCGATGGGGCTGGCACACCTACAACGCCCATCAGGTGAGCTTCACCTCCGGCATCTGGGTGATGATGACGCAAACGCTGATCCCGTCGGAGATGATCAACGACGGCGCGGCCTACGGCACCGAGTTCCGCCTGCCGAAAGGCACGTGGATGAACCCGGACGACCGGCGCGTCGCTTTCGCCTACTCATGGCACTTCCTCGTTTCGTCGTGGACGGCGCTATGGCGCGGCCTGTCTCGCTCGTACTTCGGGCGCGGCTATCTGGAGGAGGTGAACGCGGGCAACGCCAACACTTCGAACTGGCTCCAGGGCGGCGGCTTCAACCAGTATGACGAGATTCACGCCGTGAACTCGTTCGAATGCGCAGCGAACGGAACCGGAGCGACGGCGGTTGGCGACGGCCTCAGCCATGCCGCCGCCATCTGGAACCCGGAAGGCGACATGGGCGACATGGAGATCTGGGAACTGGCCGAGCCGCTTCTCTATCTCGGCCGTCAGATCAAATCGAACTCGGGCGGCGCGGGCAAGTATCGCGGCGGCTGCGGCTTCGAGAGCCTGCGCCTCGTCTGGAATGCGAAGGACTGGACCATGTTCTTCATGGGCAACGGTCACATCTCATCCGACTGGGGCCTCATGGGCGGCTATCCGGCGGCGTCGGGCTATCGCTTCGCGGCGCACAAGACAGGCCTCAAGGCGCTCATAGAGGAAGGCAAGCCGATCCCGTTCGGCGGCGACACCGACCCGGAAAACCCGGTGTGGGACGATCTCATCAAGGGCGCAGTGATCAAGCGCGACAAGCAGGCGATCACCACGGAGGAGATGTTCTCGGACTACGACCTCTACCTCAACTACATGCGCGGCGGCCCCGGTTTCGGCGACCCGCTCGACCGCGACCCGCAGAGCGTCGCCGACGATCTGAACGGCGGCTACCTGCTCGAACGCTTCGCCGAGCGCGTCTACGGCGTCGTCGTGTCCACGGATGCGTCGGGCCTCTATGTCGTCGATGCGGCGGCGACCGACGCCAAGCGCAAGGCAATGCGCAAGGACCGCATCGCCAACGCCGTGCCGGTGAAGGACTGGATGAAGGGTGAGCGCGAGAAGATCGTCGCGAAGACCGGCGTTGGCGACCACGTGAAGCAGATGTTCGCCGCTTCGTTCACGCTTGGGCCGAAGTTCGAGAAAGACTTCCGGTCGTTCTGGGATCTGCCGGACAGCTGGCAGCTCACCGAAGACGAGCTCGACATCCCTCATTACGGCTCGAAATACTCGATGGACCTGTCCGAATTGCCGGATGTGAAGCTCGTCCAGTTCGTCGAGGAATAAAGGCCGAACGCGCGCCGGTGCCGCCCGCCGGCGCGTCCCCAACCTATAAAAATCGAGGAAACGCAATGTCCTACACACGCACCAAGATTGCCGATCTCATCGACGGCCGCATCGACCACGACACGCTGCACCAGATGCTTTCCATGCCGAAGGATGCGGAGCGCTTCGCCACCTATATCGACATCCTGCAGGAGCGCCTGCCGTGGAAGGATCGCATCATCCTGCCGCTCGGCCCGAAGCTCTACATCGTTCAGCGTCAGGACACGAAGGAGTGGAAGACCCGCTGCGAATGCGGCCATGATTTCTGCGGCTGGAAGGAAAACTGGAAGCTGCACGCGCTCATCAATGTGCGCGACACGCCGCAGAAGCTTGAGCAGATCTATCCGCGCCTGATGGCCCCGACCCCGTCATGGCAGGTGCTGCGCGAGTATTTCTGCCCCGAATGCGGGACGCTTCACGATGTAGAAGCGCCGACGCCATGGTATCCCGTCATCCACGACTTCGAGCCGGATATCGACACGTTCTACAAGGATTGGCTCGGAATGCCGGTGCCCGAGCGTACTGGCGCCGCCTGACCATCGGAGATCGGCGGGCATCCCGCGATGCAAGGCGGCGAGCATTAGCCGCCTTTTTTGCGCCATGCCATGAGACGAATATGCGATCCGCTCGCCCACCTCGACCTTGGGCGGCGGAACGTCAGTGAGTGGGACCGGACTTCGGCCCCACCCACTCGAACACTTCCACGCATTCGCAGGAAGCCGAGCACCCGCAGCCGCATGGCGCTTGCGAAACGGGCAATTTCCGAACGCGCCCCTTTGAAACCATGAGATCGAGCGCGCCGCGAACGGCATCCCGAGACGATCCGAAATGGATCGACATCTCGGAAAGCGTCGCTTGCCCCCGGTTCTCCAGGTAACGGCCGAGTTCGGACAGCGTAATCATGCCAACCTCACTCCGCCGGAAGCGCCGCGATGCGACGCCCTTGCGCCAGACCGGCGAGCCACATCGACAGCACGGCAACGCAGAAGACGAGCGCGCAGGTCATGAGCCAGTTTTGCGCCGTCGCCGGATCGCGGCTGTATGTTGCGATCTGGTAGAACGACACCGCCGTGATGTAGCCAATGCCGGTCGTCCAGACGGTCGCAAAGGCCGTCCAGCGCAGGCCCACCTCGTGGCGGATCGCGCCGAGAGCGGCCACGCAGGGCACATAAAGCAGGATCAGCAGCATGTAGGCGAACGCGCCCGCCATCCCGTCGAAGCGCGACTGCATGGCACCGAACACTTGGCTGTTGACTTCCAGCTTCTCGGCGGCCGCTGTCGAATCGCCAACGTAGCCGACATCGATGCCGAGCGGATCGAGCAACTTGCCACCGATCTCGGCGAGATTGGTCGGTACGGTTGCCGCCGCTTCGCCCAGCTTGTCGAGCACCGACGCGCGCGCTTCCCCGGCTTTCTCGCCGCCTTCGCCCTCAGTCGCATCGACCTGCGAATAAAGGGCGTTCAGCGTGCCGACGACCGCTTCCTTCGCGAATATGCCGGTGAACAGCCCAACGGCTGCCGGCCAGTTGTCGTCCGTGAGGCCGATGGGCTTGAACACGGGGACCAGTTCGTGGCTGACCGAAGCGAGGACCGAGTCCTTGGTGTTTTCGCGGCCGATGCTGCCATCGGTGCCCATGTTCGCAAGGACGCTCAGCACCATCACCATCGGCACGATGATCTGGCCCGCGTTGAGGATGAACCGGCGAAGCCGCTGCCACGCCTGAATGACCACCGTCCGCACCGTCGGCACGTGATAGGGCGGCAACTCCATGATGAAGTGCGAGACTTCACCGCGAAGCAGCGTGTGCTTGAGGATGAGGCCGGTCATCACCGCGAACAGGATGCCGATGATGTAGAGAAGGAAAACGATGTTCTGTCCGCTCCACGGGAAGAACGCCGCCGCGAAAAGCGCGAAGACTGGCAGTCGCGCCCCGCAGGACATGAACGGGGCCATCATGATCGTGAGGATGCGGTCGCGCCGCGTTTCGAGCGTGCGCGTCGCCATGACCGCAGGGACGTTGCAGCCGAAGCCGACAATCAAGGGCACGAAGGATTTGCCGGGCAGGCCGATCGCCCGCATGGCGCGGTCCATCACGAAGGCCGCGCGCGCCATGTAGCCCGAGTCCTCAAGGATGGAGAGGAACAGGAAGAGGCAGGCGATGATCGGAACGAATGTCGCGATAGTCTGCAAGCCGCTGCCGAAGCCTTTCACAATCACCTGGGCGAAATCCGGCGCGCCGATGGCGGTGAGCCCCTGCTGAGGCAGATCGATGAACAGCGCTTCGCCGCCCTTGTCGAAGAAGTCGATGAAGGCTCCACCCACCACGATGGTGAAAAGGAACATCAGATACATCGCGAGGAGGAAGATCGGCACGCCGAGGAAGCGGTTGAGCGTGACGGCGTCGATGCGCTGCGTGAGCGTCGTCGAGACCTCGCGCTTCTGGCGATGGCAGGCCTCCATGATCCCTGCGATGAAACGGAAGCGTCCGTCAGCGATAATGATGTCGGCGTCGTCGCCGCATTCCTTCTCCACCTCGACGCGCAGGCGCTTCGCATCTTCCGTCAGGCTCTGCCCGGCGATCCGCTCCGCGAGATCGTCGCCTTCGATGAGCTTCAGCGCGACCCAGCGGGGATCGACACCCGCAGCCTTGGCAGCGTCGGACAAAGCAGGTGCCAAGGCACCGATTGCCTTTTCAACCGCAGGAACCTGCGTCGGCCGGACGCACGGAGCCGGAGGCGTCTGCACCGCACGGGCGATTTCCGCCTTGAGCGCGTCGCCGCCTCTGCGCTTGCTCGCAACCATGGGCACGACGGGACAGCCAAGCGCCTGACCAAGCGCCGCCGCGTCGATTGCCACGCCACCCCTTTCGGCGAGGTCGGACATGTTCAGGGCGAGGATGAGCGGAACGCCCATTTCCAGCAACTGGGTGGTGAGATAAAGATTACGTTCGAGATTTGATGCATCGAGGATATCGACGATCAGGTCGGGCTCGCCGCTCAGGATGTAATCGCGCGCAACGCGCTCGTCTTCGGAGCCCCGCCCGACATTCGCCAGAAGATAAACCCCCGGCAGATCGATGATATCGTAGCGCACACCCTTCCAGGCATAGGCGCCGAGCTTCTTCTCAACCGTGACGCCCGGCCAGTTGCCGATGGTCTGGGTCGCCCCCGTCAACACATTAAAAAGCGTCGTCTTGCCGCAGTTGGGATTGCCGGCAAGTGCAATCGTATGATGGGTCTTCATCAGAGTCGTTCGACTTCCACGATGGCCGCTTCACCTTTTCGAAGCGTGAGTTTGAAGTTTCTCACCTTGATTTCGATCGGATCGCCAAGCGGTGCCCGGCGCTGGACTGAGAAAGTCGCACCGGGTGTCAAGCCCATCGCGAGAAGGCGCTGGCGATAGCCTCGGTCGCCGGATGAAAACCCGACGACGCGAGCACTTTCTCCGACCCTGATATTTTCGAGAGTAATCATAATGCTCAGGAAGACCTTGAATGGACGATGATAATTACGTGGAATCCGATGGCACTACCAAGAATCCACTCCGCCTCTCCGTGATGTGAGAGAGTTTGCGTCAGCAGATCTGTATGCCGCCCTAAAACTAGATTTCAAAATATCAGAAGGTCAACATATTTGTTATATTTGAAACTAGAGTAATTCTAATGTGATTTTCTGGCGATGTGACAGCGATTCTCCACGGTCCGCCTTCCCCGCTGATATTGCCGCGTGGTGTCTGCCTGTCGGGCGTGGGGGTGGCGCGATCAGAGGGCACTCCGCAATTTACCCGCACAGCATCGAAAGCAGGCAGCCGCGCCTCTTCGACGGGCAGGAATGTACACCTGCTGTAAATATATCACAGCTGTTCACCAGCGTATACAACTGCGACAACCCCGTATTCCCCTGAGCTGTATAGTCGCTAATATATCAATCTGGCCTTGGGCACGACGTTCACGTCGAGGGGGGCCAGATCGTTATTCTGGGTAAGGGGCAAAACATGAATATTTCCCGCAAGGAGCGGGCGCGCGGCAGGCTGGCCGGCGCGCTCGCAACGGGATCGGCTGCGCGCGAACACAATGAGCGCGCGTATGGTGCAATCAGCGTTATTCCATGTCGGCTTGGTGCCGCAATTTCGCATAGAGCGCTGGTTCTGACGGCGGTCGGCGTCGCGTTCGGGGCGATGCTGCCAGCCTCAACGCATGCGCAGGAAACGCAGGTCGCTGATCAGACGCCGACGCTTCCGCCGGTGGTCGTGTTCCAGCCGAAGACGGTGACGCCTGCTTCCGCGCCGCGTGCGCGTCGCGAGGCGCAAACCACGCAGACGACGCCATCGGATGAGGCATCGGGCACCGACGCCGCTGAGGGAACGGGCGGCTCCGGGCAGGGCGGCTCTTCGGCTGCGGGCATTTTCAGCCTCGGCGGCATCAATCTCATGGGCGGCACGGTCGTCACCAACGAGCAGACCTGGACCTTCCAGAAGCCCACGCTCGATCAGGCGGCGGCGCTCGCTCCGGGTGTGTCGGACTCAAACGGTGGCGGCACGCGCAACGAACGCCTTCTCTATGTGCGCGGCTTCGATCGCTACCAGGTGCCGCTCACCATCGATGGTGTTCGCGTCTATCTTCCTGCCGATAACCGGCTCGACTTCGGTCGCTTCCTCACAGGCGCAGAGATCGCCGAAATCCAGATCGCGAAGGGCTACGCTTCGGTGCTGGATGGCCCCGGTGGGCTCGGCGGCGCGATCAATCTCGTGACGCGGCGGCCGACGAAGGAACTCGAAGGCGAGGTCGAGCAGACATTCACCTTCGCGGGCGACGGCGCCTATAGCGGTTTCCGCACGTCCGGCTATGTCGGCACGAAGCAGAAATATTACTACCTGACGGCGTCAGGCTCAGTGCTGGACTCGAAAGGCTGGAAGCTCTCCGACGACTTCAAGCCGCAGAACGCGGCAAGCGAAGATGGCGGCTGGCGCAACAATTCCGACGTGAACGACTGGCGGATCAACGTCAAGGCGGGCATCACGCCGAATGCGACTGATGAATATTCGATCAGCTATCTCAAGCAGGAAGGATCGAAGGGGGCGCCATTCCACACCGTCAACCCCATCAACAACCAGCGTTACTGGGATTGGCCCTGGTGGAACCTCGACAGCGTCTATTCTCACACGACAACGCGCATCGGTCAGTCTTCCTACGTCAACACGAAGTTTTTCTACAACACGTTCGACAACGGGCTTTTCGCGTATGACAACGCATCGCTGACCACTCAGACGACATCGAACGCCTTCCGCAGCTATTACAAGGACGAAGGCTACGGCGGCAGCATCGACGCCGGCACAGACATCACCAACTGGGATACGCTGAAGGCCGCGTTCCACTATCGCCGCGATATTCACGAAGAGTATAACCGGCTTTACGTGAACGGTAGCAAAGGATCGAGTTGCGGCGTCCTCGGTACGGATCCCTACGTCATGACGGCCCCTTGCACTGAGCCGGTGCAGCGAAGCGAGGAAGACACCTACTCCATCGCCCTCGAAAACACGTTCCACGCGACACCGCGCGTCGATCTCGTCACGGGCGCTAGCTACGATTGGCGCAATCTTCTTCAGGCGCAGGACTGGACTGCCGCCAACGGCCTGTTCGACTATACGCTGAAGGACAGCGATGCGTGGAACTGGCAGGCCGCGGCGATCTGGCGTTATTCGGATGACGCCAAGGTTTATGCCAACGTCTCGCACCGCACGCGCTTCCCGACGCTGTTCGAGCGCTTCAGTTCGAGATTCGGCGGTGCCACCTCGAATCCCGGGCTCGCTCCCGAGGAATCAACGAACTACGAAATCGGCTGGGCGGGCAAGCTATTCGGGCGCGCGCAGGTCTCGACGGCCGTCTTCTATAGCGATGTAACCGATTTCATCCAGTCGGTGAACATCGCATATAATGGCGGCACCTATAGTCAGTCGCAGAACATCGGCGACGGCGAATTTTACGGCTGGGAGGGATCGGCGGATGTTCCACTGACGAAGACGCTTTCGGTCGGCGGTAACGTCACGCTGATAAGCCGCAACATTTCCAACCCGACATCCGGCGTCGAACTGACTGGCGTCCCCGATGCCAAGGGCATCGCCTATGTGAAGTGGAGCCCGCTCGACGGCGTCACTCTCACGCCGAACGTCGAGATGGCGAGCACGCGATGGACCTCCAATTCCAGCAGCATCTATTACACCATCGGCGCCTACACCATCGCCAACATCTCGGCTGAGTACGAGTTCCGCCCCGGCGCGACGCTCCAACTCACCGCGCGCAACCTTACTGATGAGAACTACGCGCTCACTGACGGCTTCCCGGAGCCGGGCCGCAGCTTCACGGCTGGCATGCGCATCAAGTTCTGACGAGTTCGGGGGCCGCAACCCCGCGCGGTCCCCCGATATTTCGCGAGCGGTTTCACGCCGCCGCAAAGCATGAAGGAATGGATCATGGATTTCCCGATAACAAAACCAGCGAAGGCAGCCGCTTTCGCACTGACGGCCTTTTTACTGTGCAGCCCCGCCGTCGCAGAGGATGGGCCGTGCGATGGCTTTAGCTGGCCGATGGCGACTGAACTTGCCTGGATGCAGGCGGCGGATGCCGTGGCTGTGAAGTCCGGCGGGGAGATAGCCGCGCTTCCTGCGAAGGCCGTCGCGCTGGCCCTGCCGCTGACGAAAGATGCGGCGCTTCCCACAAAATCCGGCATCAAGGAAGGCGCGCTCGCGCCGGACAGCTATTCCGGCTTCCTCACGATCAAGGCGCTGCCGAAGAAGGCCGTCTATCAGGTGACGCTCTCGAAGCACGCCTGGATCGACGTCGTTCAGGGCGACAAGTCGGCCGAAACCGTGGCCTTCACTGGGCGCGGGGAATGTCCGATCGTGCGCAAGAGCGTGCGCTTCGAGCTTGGCGAAGGGCCTGTGACGCTGATGGTTGTGGGCTCGGACGTCGAGACCGTGAAGATCGCGATCCGCGAGGCGCAGGACTAGTGGAGCGAATTTGACATTTGAGTCCCGGTTGCAGCGAGCTCTCGCTCAAATGTCAAATTCAAAAGCTCCACTAAAATCATCAAGTTGCTAGTGGCCCTTGTGATTTCGACATTTGCTCACGGGGTGCTGCGAACGGATGCAAATGTCGGAATCGGATCACTAACATGAGCGCGAGCGGGCAGGGACAAGTCTTCCGGGTTGGAGCGAGCGCGCTTGCTCTTTTCTGCGCGGCGGTGGTGTTCGTGGGCGTCGTCATTCACGATCGCCGTACACCCGACGCCGCATCTGCCCGCTCGTCGCGGCTTGAAAAACTCGGCGGCGCGCTGTTCGCCGACCGTAACCTTTCGTTCAACCGGCGACAGAACTGCGTCAGTTGCCATTCGCCGGACCTCGCTTTCACCGACCCGCGCGAGCTTGGCGCGGTGGCGGGCGCTGTTTCGCGGGGCGCAGACGGCCGCTCGCTCGGCGACCGCAACGCGCCGCCTGTTACCTACGCCGCCTTCGCGCCCGCATTTCATATCGACGCAACGGGTGAGCCGGTCGGCGGCCTCTTCTGGGACGGGCGCGCGGCGACGCTTGAGGATCAGGCGGGTGGGCCACCCTTGAACCCCGTCGAGATGGGCATGCCCGACAAGGCGAGCGTTGTCGCCAGGCTGAAGGAAAACGCGGCTTATGTGTCGGCGTTTCGCGCGCTGTTCGGCGAAGCCGTGTTCGACGACGACGCGCGCGCCTTCGCAGCCATGACCGCCGCCATCGCCGCGTTCGAGCGCGCACCTGCGATGTCGCCCTTCGACTCGAAATACGACCGCGTGCGGCGTGGAGAGGCGGCGCTGACCGAGAAGGAAACCGCCGGTCGCGACCTGTTCTTTTCGCGCGAGCGCGGCAATTGCGCGGCCTGCCACATGAGCGGCGAGGGTGCGCCGGCCGAGCGCGAGGTGTTCTCGAACTTCCGCTATTACAATCTCGGCGTCCCGGTGAACCGCGTCGTGCGCGCGCTGAACGGTTCCGCACCGAGGGTTATCGATGGCGGCCTCGCATCTGGCGGGGCGGTTCCGCACGAGGCGCGCTTTGATGGCCGCTTCAAGGTGCCCGGCTTGCGTAATGTCGCGATCACCGCGCCCTACGGGCACAATGGCGCTTTCCGCGATCTGAGGACGGTGTTGCTGTCCCATCAGCGGGGCTCCGATCCGCGCGCGGGCGAACGCGCCGGAATGGGCTCGGGCGGCTTCGGCGAACCGGAAGTGCCCGCGACTGTCTCCGCCGATCTGAAAGCCATAGTGCGTCTCGACGACCGCGACATCGATGCGCTGATCGCGTTTCTCAAGACGCTGACGGATCGCCGTTACGAGCGTTTCCTGAAAAACTGAGTGCGTCGGCGCGGCCGCCCGTTAACAGCGGCCCCGTATCTCATTCGCCCTCAAGGGCCAGCTGAAATTCCACGCGGCGGTTGTTGCTCGTCGCGCCCGTCTCGGTCGTAATCACCGTTTCCGTTCTGCGGCTTACCGTGGCGAGGCGATCCTCGGCGACGCCGAGCTTGACCAGTTCGTCCACCACAGCTTTTGCGCGCTCCTGCCCGAGTTGCTGGTTGCGTTCGCTCTGGCCGAGCGAGTCGGTGAAGCCCACGACAAGGAGGCGAATATCGGAATTGGCTACGATGGCGGCCAGCTCCGCGATCTTCCGGCTTGCGATGTCGGGATTGCGGAATTTGGTGCCGTCTCCGAAGAAGATTGCGTTCCTTCGCGCCCACTCGGTGAAGCGCTGCTGCGGCGAGAACACCTGCGCGCTCACCGTCTTTAGCGTTTCGCCTTGTTCCGCAACGCGCGCCTTCAAATCGGCGAGGCTCGCATTTCCAGCCTCGATCCGCGCTTCGATGGCGGCGAGCTTGTCCATGATGGCCGAGACCGCGCCCTGAAGTTCCTCGACCTTACGTTGCTCGGGAAGGACGAGAAGCCGGCTTACGACCGGCAGTTCCGTGACGTGGCTCGACACCTGAGTTTCGACGCCCTCCTTGACGGAGTAGCTCGGGACCAGCCCCGACAAAATGAGGGATCTTCCGTCGCCGTCGAAGCGCACGTCCACCGGGAAGCCCAATACACCCGGATACGCCCTTGCGATGCTCGCGGCCGTGTCGCGTATCGCTTCAAGACGCTCGCTTTGCCAATATCGAAAGCCCGCAAAGGCGAGGACGGCGAGGATGAACGCACTATAGAGCACGATGGCGAACACCGGCCTGCGCCGCCTCTGGCTCAGGGTCTCCTGCACCTTCTCCGCGAGCGCGGCGAGCGTTTCGCGGGCGGATTGCGCGGCGGTGTGCCGGTCGGGCGAACTGAGGCGCGGTTCGTGGACGTCGAGGACATTGACGATCGCCTTGTCCAGAACGTCCAGCAGCGACGCCCTCGCGTAGCCCTCGCATCGCAGCACGAACAGCATCTTGGCCGTCATGCGCAGATAGATCTGCGAGTCGCCGAGGTCGATGGACTTCAGAGACTGGCGCTTCGCCTTGAGCGCCTCGGACGCGAACCTGTTCACGGCGGCGAGCATGGCGGTGACGCGCGGCCCGTCGTCTGCGATGGGTTCACCGACCGCCAGATCGGGTGCCTGCCATGAGTCGACGAGCGCGCCGGTTTCGGCGTCGATCAGCAGGATTTCCTGCACGCGGAACGCCGAGCGCCGCCGCAGCAGCGCTTTCGCATAGGACTTGCCGGTGACGAAGCAATACAGCCGCAGCCAGATGAAGCGACCCGACAGCCCGCCTTCGAGGCGCTGATTCGTCTGCTCCATGAAGTCGCGGAAGGCGCTCATCACATAGGCCGACGTCAGTCGCCCGAGGATAGGATAAAGCGCATCGACGATTTCGTTGCGGGAGTTGCGGATTTCGCTGCGGATGCCGTCGATGATGACCGGGGCCATGGAGATGGCGAGGCCCGAGCGATCCTTGATGCCCGCGGACCGCATTGCGCCCGCGAGGACGTCGGCAACGCTTTCGCGAAGTTGCTCCGGCGAGCCGATGCTCTGATCGTGCGCTGCGACGAGAGCGCGCACATCTTCGAGCGCCGCGCTTTCTCGCCCGAAAAGGACGTCCTTGAGCGCGAGGTAATCGTTCTTAGCCGACATCGCCCGCCGCTCCCCGCTCAAGCCGCAAGCGGCCGGCGATGTCGCCGATTGCCTTGCTGAGGTCGGAAAGGGCTTCTTTCTGCGAGTGCTCGGACGCCGCCGCGAGGCTGTCGATCCGCTTTTCGATGGACAGGAACCGCGCGCGGCACTCCTCCTCAAAGAGGGAAAGGCGCTCTTCTATCCCCGCCATTCGCGCTTCATGGGCGCGGCGGAGGTCGCGGAGAATAATGTCCTTAATGATCAGAATCTCTGGCGCCGACCCGTCATCGGCGGCCTCGGTTGTATTTGAGAGCATGTCACCCACCTGCCCGGCATTTAAGCAATAAGCTTCAATACCACATAAAATCGTGGGTCGAAAAAAGATCGTTTGTTTACCTTTACATGATGCGCGAGCGACACCCGGTCGCAGGCTGGCTGCTGGAGGCCGTAGCTACTGGAGCGGCTCGCGCCGGTCGCGAAACAGCTCCTCGGGGCTAAGCTGATACCTAAGCATCAGCGCGCGGATGCACTCCTCAATCCGCTCGTTCCAGTCCGCCATCCCCAGCTCTTCAAAATCGGCCATAGCAAACGAAAGCAACCGAGCCAGCTTCACCGCAGATTTTCGTGCATATTCATCTTCGCTAAAATATTCTGCTAGCACGACGCCGCTCGGCGTATTATTTCGCATGACTGGGCTCCCCAAAAGGAAAGCCTTAAAAAGCATGCCGCCATCACCAAGTCGACTAAGGATAATTCCCTAGATGTGGCATTAAGGGCGGCAAGGGAAGACCTGTGGAACTTCGCAGAAAAACAATGGATTATGTCAATCGTCTGCTTGAACTTGAACGATCATATGAAGGGTTCATTAAGGGTTCCACCTCAGGGCGCGCCAGGTGGTATGCGCAATCGACAGCTTAATCTCGAGTATGCCTCATGACGAATCAGGCGATAAAACTGTTACTGCTGGGCGAAGTCGGGGTTGGGAAAACGTCTCTGGCCAGACGCCTAGTGTTCGGCACCTTCGACTCAAGCTACAAGGCGACAATCGGCGTCGACATTTTCGATTTTAAACTCAAGGCGGCGGTCTCCGGCCTGCTCGTCGACGTCAATCTTCTAATCTGGGACATCGACGGCGACTATTCGCAAGATATCTACCGCCACATCTATTCGGCAGGGGCAACCGGCGCGCTCATCGTGTCCGATGTGTCGCGTCCGCTGACCCAGAAAGCCGCGGTCGATCTCTGGGGCGGCTTCGAGCGCGAGTTTCCGGGACGACCTGCGAAGATCGTGATGAACAAGGCCGATCTCCTGACGAGCCCCGCAAGCACGCTGATGCCGGCGGCCATCGGCGTCGACTTTGTCTGGACCAGCGCGAAAACGGGATATCTGGTGCTCGACGCGTTCGCCGAGATTGCGCGGCACTGCGTTGCGAGAGGGCTCGCCCTATGAGTGAAATCGATGCGGATGCGGCGACGTTGGCCATGTTCGAACAGAGCGGTTTCGGACTGGCCCTTGCCGATGCGGGACAGATGATAACCTTCTCCACCGGAAAACTTGCGGGTTATCTTCCGGTTGGAAAGGCCATTTGCGATAGCTTCCCCCCATTCAGGGGGCTGGCTTCCAAGATCACAGCCCTGCAAAAGAGGACGGCGGGCAAACTGACGCTTCCTGCGGTGGCGGTTGTAGCGGAGTACTCGTCTGCGGAAAAATCGTCGCTGCTGATTTCGTGGGATCAGGAGCTGAGACTTTACACGATCTACTGTTATCCGTCCCACGACGATGCTGAAAAGAGGCTGGCTGGAAGTCTGCGTTTGAGGCGTATCTCGGACGAAATCATCAGGGCTGGCGGGACAGCGATGGGACCAGAGCCTGCAAGAAAGGCCGGGGCGGCTCAGACTGCGGCGCTCGTGGACCAGCTTTCAACGCGAGAGCGGGAGGTCGTCGGGCTTCTGGCGTCCGGCCAACCCAACAAGGGGGTGGCGCGCATTCTTGGCCTCAGCACGAAAACCATCGAAGCACATCGGGCGAGGGCGCTCAAGCGGCTCAACGTCAGGACCACCGCCGACTTGATCCGAGTGGCGATAGAAGCCGGGCTTACCGATAAAGCGCGCGGCTCCTGATTACGTCACGCCAAGCTTGCTCACGGCTGAAGAATTGGACGGTCGCGCGCAAATATACCGAATCTTAAGCGCATCTACTTCTGTGCATTTATACAGCGCCTGTTTTTGTTACGCTCGCTTCCAGAGTTGAAATGCCGAGGCGAGAAGCCTCGCCAATTTCCGCTATTCGCTCACGAAAGAGAGAGACTGGACATGGCGACGAAAAATGACTTCACGCCGGAAGAATGGAAAACCCTTCTCGATGGCGCCATCATGTCGGGGCTGGCGGTTACGGCCGCCGAACCGAGCGGCATTATCGGCATGCTGAAGGAAAGCTTCGCAGCCAGTCAGTCTCTGATCGAGGGGCGGCTGGGTCCGAACGAGCTGGTCCGCTCCATCGTCGAAGACTTCGAAACATCGCAAGGTCGCACCGACGCGCGGACGGCCATGAAGGAAAGGCTCGGCGAAAACGTCGACGCCGCGAAGCTCAAGGCGAAATCCATCGAGACGCTTCAGGAAGTCGCCGCAATCCTCGAAGCGAAAGCGCCGCAGGATGCTCCGGCGGTGAAGGAGTGGCTCTATCACATCAGCCAGAAGGTGGCAGCCGCGGCTTCCGAAGGTGGCAACATCCTCGGCATCGGCGGCGTGCAGGTCAGCGACGCTGAAAAGGCAACGCTTGCGGAGATTTCCGGCGCACTCAAGCTCGCCGCGTAAAGCCCCCGTCTAACATCAGGGGCGCGGCAGGTCACGCGCCCCTGACGCCTGTCTTCCCATCAAGAGCTATATTTCGCATTGAACAGGTGCCGTGCATCAAAAGTGCGGAATAATATTCATATGATTTAATTCAATAGCAGCGGGTGTTATTTACTTCTCGATAGTGATTAGTCTGCTTTTGTTCATCACCGTTGCATTTATGATCTATACCTCTCATCTGAGAAAACCTTACCAGCCTTGCCCCAATTTTATGGCAAGTTTAAGGACTTCTTTCGTGATATGGAGATCGCTTCCTCGGGACCAGCTGCCCGTTACTCCGCGTGAGGCGTCGCGTTGGGCTGCGGCAAGAAAAGCCAAGCACCGGATCGTAGCGTACAGCCTTGCGATCATGGTGGCTATTTGCGTGCTGGTCGGCGAAGCGATCGTCGATGAGCGGCACGATGCGCTCAGGCGCGCGAAGGTCGATGCCGCAAACATATCGGCGAGCTTCGAAGAGCAGATCCGCACGAATTTCGAGGCAGCGGCAAACGCCGCCGTCGAGATAAAGCGCCAGTTCGAAAGCAGCGATGCCCCGCTCGATCTCGAAAAAACGAGGTCAGCCGCGCCCGTTTACGGTTCCCCTTCGATCGACATCACCATCACCGATGCCGAGGGAACTGTCGTCTCAACGACGGTTCCCCATGGTCGGGAAAAGACGAGCCTCGCAGATCGCGACTACTTCGGTGTACAAAAAGAGGGTGATGCGGATCTTTATATCGGCGCGCCCATCCACGGAAAGCTATCCAAAAGAACCGTCATCCCCCTGTCGCTTCGGCTTGAAAAGAACGGCAAATTCGCCGGTGTGGTGGTCACATCTCTGACGCCCAGCCTACTCACCACACTGCACCGCAAGATCCATCTCGGCGAAGCGACGGCCATCAGCCTCATCCGCAACGATGGCGTGCGTCTGGTCCGATACACAAAATCGGGCGGCCTCGACATGTCCCTCCCCGCGATCAGCCCCACAACGCTCAAGGTGCTGCAGGACGCGGGAAACTCTTCATCGTCGGGCATTTTTATGGGCAACGGCTCGCCTGACGGTATTGTTCGTATCCAGCACTTTCGCAAGTTTCCCGATCTGCCGCTGACCATCATATCCGGCGTCGGCCGAGACGAGGTTTTGGCTCCCGTCCGTCGGCAGGAGCTTACATTCGTAGGTCTCGGCCTTGCCGCGCTGTGTCTCCCGCTCATCATGGCGATCATGCTCAATCGGGAGATCAACAAGCGCGTCGTTCAGGAAGCCGCCCTCGACCGCGAAAGCGATAAAGTGCGCATGGAGCATGCCGCTCTTCTCTCCATCAGCGAGGAACTGGCGAACGAACGCGTGAAGCTCCGCCGAACCAATGCGGAACTCGTGGCGGCCAAAAGCCGGGCCGAGCAGGCGAACGAAGCGAAATCGGCGTTCCTTGCGAATATGAGCCATGAGCTGCGAACGCCGTTGAACGCCATCCTCGGCTTCTCGGAAATCATTCGCGACAAGATGATCGGCAACGACATCGACCGCTACGCATCCTATGCCGCCGATGTCCACAAATCGGGCACGCACCTGCTGAACATCGTCAACGACATCCTCGACGTGACGCGCATCGAGGCGGGCAAGCTTGAACTGCACGAGGACGAAATCAACCTCGACACGCTCATTCACCGCAGCCTGCTCGATGTTCAGAGTCAGGCGCTTGCGGGCGGAGTTCTCCTTGCCGCGCCCGCCCGAAATCTCGGCGTGGTGCTGCGCGGCGACAAGGGCAAGCTGAAGCAGATCCTTGTCAACCTGCTTTCAAACGCCATCAAGTTCACGGCCAAAGGCGGCCGCATCGTGATTTCAGCCACTCCCGAATGGGACGGCGGCCTTTGCGTAAAAATCCGCGACACCGGCATTGGCATGAGCGGCGACGAGATCCGCCAGGCGCTTGAGCTGTTCCGGCAGGTGGAGAACGGGCTGGCGAGACGCTACGAAGGCGCGGGGCTGGGGCTGCCCCTCGCGGTTCGGCTCACCGAACTGCACGGCGGTACGCTTACGGTCGACAGCATTCCGGGCGAGGGAACCGAAGTTTCCGTCCGCTTCCCGGCAAAGCGCGTCGTCTTCGACAAGCGCGTGTCGAAGCAACGCTTCGCCGAAACCGTCCCCGTCAAGATCGCGTCCTGATCGCGCGGCGAGTCGTCCCGGTTTGTTGCGCGCGGCGGTCAGGAGGTCTACAAACGCCGGGAATTCAAAAAAGGGGGTTCGCCTCAAGTGTCCCGCACCAGTGAAGAACGGCATGATTGGACGCGCGAAGAAGCGCAGAAACTTTACGACCAGCCGTTCAATGACCTCATCTTTCAGGCTCACAGCCTGCACCGCCGCTATTTCGAGCCGAACAAGGTCCAGATAAGCCGCCTCCTGTCGATCAAGACGGGCGGTTGCCCCGAGGATTGCGCCTATTGCAGTCAGTCCGCGCATCACAAGACCGGGCTTTCCGCCGAGAAGCTCATGGAAGTCGAGCGCGTCATCGAAGAGGCCCGCAAGGCGAAGGCGGCGGGCGCATCGCGCTACTGTATGGGCGCGGCCTTCCGCAGCCCCAAGGAGCGCGATCTCGATATGATCTGCGCCATGGTAACGGGCGTGAAGGCGCTTGGCATGGAAACCTGCATGACGCTCGGGATGTTGTCCGATGCGCACGCGAAGCGCCTCGCCGCTGTCGGCCTCGACTATTACAACCACAACATCGACACGTCCGAGCGGTACTACAAGGAAATCATCACGACACGCACCTTCGCCGACCGGCTCGAAACGCTGGATCGTGTGCGCGCGGCGGGCATCAAGATCTGCTGCGGCGGCATTCTCGGCATGGGCGAGGAACCCGAAGACCGCTTCGACATGCTGGTGACGCTGGCGAACCTGCCGCAGCCGCCCGAAAGCGTGCCGATCAATCAGCTTGTGCCGGTCGAGGGAACGCCGCTCGAAAATGTGCCGCCCATGGATCCGATCGCCTTCGTTCGCACGGTGGCGCTCGCGCGCATCATGATGCCGCGCTCCATGGTCCGACTTTCGGCCGGCCGCGCGGAGATGAGCGACGAAACGCAGGCGCTGTGCTTCTTCGCGGGTGCGAACTCGATCTTCATGGGTGATACGCTGCTCACGACGGAGAACACGGAAGAGGGCTCGGACGCGCATCTTTTCGCGAGGCTCGGCCTTTCCCCGATGGAACTGAAACCAGAGGATCGCACCGAAAGCTGCGCCGCGCGGGAAACGGTTCATGCTGCGGCCTTATGAAGACGCGCTGGCACGGTTGGAGGAGCGCGGGCGGCTTCGCCAGCTCACCCTGCCGTCCGGCTACGACTTCACGTCCAACGACTATCTGGGCCTTGCGGAATCGCATGAACTGAGAGAAGCGGTGCTCGCGGCGCTCGAACGCGGCATCGCCATCGGCGCGGGCGGGTCGCGGCTCCTTCGCGGCAACTATTCCGAACATGAAAGCCTCGAAGCCGACGCCGCGAAGTTCTTCGGCGCGGAAAGTGCGCTGTTCTTCTCGAACGGCTTTCAGGCGAATTACGCGATCTTCGCGGCGCTGCCGAAACGCGGCGACCTCGTGGTTTACGATGCGCTCATCCATGCAAGCGCGCATGACGGCATGCGTGCGGGCAAGGCCGAGACCGTCAAGGCCGCGCATAATGACGCCAACGCGGTGGAAGATCGCATCCGCGCGTGGCGCGCAGCGGGCGGCAAGGGTCGCGCCTGGATCGCGGTCGAGAGCCTCTACAGCATGGACGGCGACCGCGCGCCGCTCGACGACCTCGCCGCCGTCGCCGACCGCAACGAAGGCATGCTCGTCATTGACGAGGCGCATGCGACGGGCGTATTCGGCCCCGACGGCAGCGGCCTCGGCGCGCATCTCGAAGGCAGCGCGAACGTCGTCTCGCTCCACACCTGCGGCAAGGCGCTCGGCTCGGCTGGCGCGCTTGTGTGCCTGCCCCGTACCTTCCGCAACTACCTCGTGAACTGTTCGCGGCCGTTCATATTCTCCACCGCGCCGTCGCCGCTGATCGCCGCCGCCGTCCGCGCCGCACTGCGCCTGTGCAAGGAAGAGCCGGAACGGCGCGAGAAGCTCGCAAACCTCATCGCGTTCGCGAATGCCGCCATCAAGGAGCGCTGCGGGATCGAGGGCAGCGGCTCGCAGATCGTGCCGGTTGTCGTTGGGGCGGACACGCGCGCAACGGCGCTCGCGGCTGCGATGCGCGGTTACGGCTACGACATCCGCGCCATCCGGCCGCCGACCGTGCCGGAAAAGACCGCGCGGCTGCGCATTTCGCTCACGCTCAACACGAGCGAGGCCACCGTCAGCGACATGCTCGACGCGCTGGCACACGAGCTTCCTCGGACCGGCGAATAGATCACGCCGGATTGGTGGGCTCTGATGGGCGACCATCGACCCACGTTTCGTAAATCGTCATGTCGCGCGGATCGAAGGCCACGAGGTCGGCCCGGAAGTCGGGCGAAATGCGGCCCAGCAAATCGCCAAAGCCGAGGAATGCCGCCGGTTCAGTCGACGCGAAACGGAGTGCATCCGTCAGCGGCACGCCGAGCATCTCCACCGTATTGCGAACCGCCGACGCCATGTCGAGCGCCGAGCCCGCCAGCGTCCCCGCCGCATTGGTGAGGCGGCCATCCTTGAGCACGATATCCTGTCCGTTCAGCAAGAAACTCGCCGTCTCCCCCCCAACGGGCGGCATGGCATCCGTCACGAGCATCGGATGCGCGGCGCCACGCAGCGCGAGCCGCAGCATGGCGGGCGCTACGTGCTCACCGTCCACGATCATGCCGAAGAAGGCGTTCGGTGCTTCCAGCGCGGCGGCCACGGGGCCAGGATCGCGGGCACCGAGCGGGCGCATCGCGTTGAAAAGGTGGGTGAAGCCGGTCAGCCCCTCGTCGAGCGCCGCCTTCGTTTCTTCATAGGTCGCCATCGAGTGACCAAGCGAGACACGCACGCCCGCATCGGCAAGCCGCTCCACGACCCCCGCCCCGAAGCGCTCCGGCGCAAGCGTCACGAGCGTCGCCGTTTCGCGCGGCGCGGTCAGCAGGTCAAGATCCTCCGCGGTCGGCTCGCGGATATAGTCGCGGCAGTGGATACCCGGCTTTTCGGGCGAGATGAATGGCCCTTCGAGGTGCAGCCCCAGCACGCCCGCATTGAGCGCCGCCGCTCGATCTACGGCTTCGAGCGCGACGACCATCTTCTCGCGTGCGTCGGTGATGAGCGTGGGCATCACGCCGGTGGTCCCGAATTTCCGGTGCGCGGCCGCGATGGCTGCCATCGCCCCCGCGCCCGGATCGTCGTTCAGGAGCACATCGCCGCCGCCATTCACCTGCGCATCGATGAAGCCCGGCGCGAGCCAGGCGCCCTCCGGCAGCGTTCGCACGGGCACCCCGTGAGGCAGATTACCCACGTGCAGGATGTCGAGGATGCGACCGCCCCGCATGAAGACCGCGCGATCCCGATGGATCTCCGCACCGTCGAAGATCACGGAAGCAGCTATGGCGTATCGATTGCGAAGCATTATCGTGTGCTTGTGACTTTGCGAAGATGGCGGGGGCGGTCCACATCTGTCCCGAGACGCTCCGCGAGCCGGACGGCCATCATGTAGAAGCTCTGGATGAGACAAACCGCATCTGTCTCGGGTTGATCCGGAGGCAGGACTGTTAAATTTTCGTCATGTTGCGAGCCTGTCGCGAAGAGGGCCGTTCCCTTGCCCCGCAGGTCTGCGGCGAGCCGGTCCATGCCCGCGGCGGCTTCGTCCGTGGGGTTGAACATAAGAATCGGATATTCCGGCGAAACAAGCGCCACCGGCCCGTGCAAAAACTCCGCGCCGCTGAAGGCTTCGGCGTGAAGGTTCGCCGTTTCCTTGAGCTTCAGCGCCGCCTCGCGGGCGATGGCAAGCGTCGGCCCGCGCCCGATGGTAACGAGGCTCGGCGCGCCTGCGAGCGCGGGCAGCGCGGCGCTCCAGTCGAGATCCGAAGCGGCGGCGAGGCGTTCGGGCAGGCGGGCGACGGCTGCGTCAAGCGCCGCATGTCCGTTCCATGCCGCTGTAAGCCGAACCAGTGCCGCGAGCGTGGTGACAAAGGTTTTCGTCGCGGCGACGGAAAGTTCCGGCCCGGCGCTCATGGGAAGCACAATGTCGCTCACGCGGGCGAGCGGGCTTTCGATGTCGTTGACGATTGCCACCGTCAGCGCGCCGGAGCGTTGCGCGGCCTCGGTCATGGCGATGATGTCGGCGCTGCTTCCCGATTGCGAGATCGCGAGGAAAAGTTGATCCTTCAGCTTCAGTTCGCCGCCGTAGACGCTCGCAATGCTCGGCGCGGCGGCGGCCACGGGAACGCCCAGATAACGCTCGAACAGGTGCTTGCCGAAGGTGGCGGCATGGGCGGAACTTCCGCGCGCGCAGGTGACGATCACCCGGGGGGGCTTCCGCCTCAGCCGCGCGGCAAGCTCCTCAACCGGGCGTGCGAGCGCGTCACGCTGGCGGCTCACCGCATGCGGCGCTTCTCGAATTTCCTGCGCCATGCGCACGTCCGGCACGTCAGAATATTTCATCAATCCTCCTGCCCGAAAAAAGCATTTCGAGCGAGTTGCAACCCGCCGTCCAGCGCGTCGCCAGTTGGGGGAACCAGCGATCGCTTTACCGCTGCGGACAGCCACGGTTCCAGCGGCTTCGCGAGGCCACCCATGAGCGCGAGCCTTGGTGTCCCCAGAACAAGCAGCGCCTCGGCAATTCGTTCCACGTGGCGCCCTGCGGAGGCGACAAGTTCCCGTGCGACCGTGTCCCCATCGCCGGCGTGCCGGAAAACGGGCGGCGCGAACGTGCCGAAATCGGCGGGCTTGGCCTCGCTCGCCCAGCGCGTGATGGCGTTCGGGTCATGGGCGAAACGGCTCGCGACTTCGTCGAGCAGAGGCGACGCTGCCGCCCTGCCGTCGAGCGCCCACAGCGTGCGCCGCACGGTTTCGAGGCCGAGCCACGCGCCGCTGCCTTCGTCGGACACAGGGAACCCCCAGCCGCCGACGCGATGACGCACGCCGCGCACGAAGGCTTCGCCGATGCTGCCTGTTCCGGCGATAATCACGCCGCCATCCTCGCCACGATGCGCACCGACGCAAGCCGCATGCGAATCCGTGGTAAAAATCGCAGCCCTGAACGGGTGGGCGTAGCGCGCGAGTTCGGCTTGAATGTCCGGCTCACCTGCGCCTGCAAGCGCGAGACAGGCGACGACGCGGCTGTAATCGCGAGCGAGGGCCGCCTCATCGAAGCTTTGCTCCGTGGCGTCCATGATGGCCGCGAAAGTCTGTGCGAGGCCGCGCCGCACATTGGCCGGGCCTGAGCGCCCGTTACCCAGCGTTTCGCCGTCCGCGTTGGCGAGTCGCGCCAGGCATTTCGTGCCGCCGCCATCCACCGCGAGAAACAACACCTCAGCGTTCACTCTTTATGCCCTTGTTGCGGATGCTTATTTAAGGTTGCATGTTGCAAAGTCCAACGCCACTCAAACGCGTTTTCGGTTGTTATGGATACTGAACGGCCATCGCCCCGCTTCTCCGGCATCGATGTTTGGGAACCGCTCGACGCGCTCGATGCGATGATCGAGGGTCAGTTCGCTGCGGTCGCCGCCGTGCGCGCAGCTCGGCGCGACATCCTCCGCGCGGTGCTCGCGATGGAGAAGCGCCTCGCCAGCGGAGGGCGGCTCGTTTACGCGGGCGCGGGCACGTCCGGCCGCCTCGCGGTGCAGGACGGCGCGGAACTCATGCCAACCTTCAGCTGGCCGAAAGAACGGCTTGTGCTGCTGCTAGCGGGCGGCGACGAGGCCATGGTTCAGGCCGTAGAAGGGGCGGAGGATGAAACCCACCGCGCCGCCCAACTCATCCGCGTGGAGCATGGCGTCGGCGCGAATGACGTGCTGATCGCGGTGGCCGCCAGCGGCAAGACGCCGTTCACGCTGTCGGCGCTGCGCGAGGCGAAGAAACTCGGCGCGCTTACCGTGGGCATCGCGAACAACGCCGACACGCCCCTTTTGCTCGAAGCTGACCGCCCGATATGCCTTGAAACCGGCTCGGAGCCCATCGCTGGGTCAACGCGCATGAACGCGGGCACCGCGCAGCGCGTCACGCTCGCGATGTTGTCGTCGCTGGTGATGATCCGGCTCGGGCGCGTTTACGAAGGGCTGATGGTCGAGGTGCAGGCCGTGAACGCGAAGCTTGTCGGGCGGCGCGAAAAGATGCTCGTGCATCTGACGGGCAAAGACTTGAGCGCGGTGCGCGAAGCGCTGGCGCAGACGGGCGGCAATATCAAGCTTGCGATGCTTCTGCTGCAAGGGTGTGCGCTTGACGAGGCCAGCGCACTGCTCGAACGCACGGGCGGCCGCCTCCGCGAGGCGCTGACGCTTGCGGGGCGGGATGGCGGGGCGGGCTGAACGCCGCGCCTGCCGGTTAACCGCTTTCGGTTACGCCGCTCGCCGTCAGTTGCCGTTTTCGAGCCGTTTTCCGAAGGACGAAATCAGGTCGTCTACGCCTGCGGGGCCGCTGTTTTCCGTAACGGGCTGCGTGACGGACGACGCACGCTTATCTCCGCCGGACCGGTCACGCCGCAGGGGCGCGCCGCTCGGATCGCGGAAAACATCGGGATCGTGTTCGTGAGCGGGTTCAACCGCGTGATGATCGTGATGCGGCTCCCCATGCGGGGCTGACGGCGCGTCGCTCACGGGTTTGGCCGAGTGCTCGCCCTGCGGCGGCTCCGGCTTGACCGGCGCGCCTCCCTTGGCAACGATCACGGCTGCCGGGCGCAAAACCCGCTCGCCGATCTTGTAGCCCGCCTGAAGCACCTGCACGACGACATCGGCGGGCACGTTGGGCACATCCACCTTGATCATCGCCTCGGAGGTATGTGGATCGAATTTCTCGCCGAGCGGCTCGAAGCGCGTGATGCCGTGACGCTCGAAAACCTTGAGAAGCTCACGCTCCGTCACTTCCACGCCCTGAAGCAGTGTGTTCAGGGCCGGGGTCTGGTCGGTCGCTTCCTTCTGCGCGGCTTCGATCGCACGGCGCAGATTGTCGGCGATCACGATGGCGTCCTTGCCGAACTCGGACGACGCGTATTTCGCGGTTTCAATCTTCTCTCGTTCGCTGCGCCGGCGATAATTTTCCATCTCCGCAGCAATGCGCAAATGGCGATCCCGAAGCTCGGCGTTTTCGGCCCTCGAATCGGCCAGCATCTTCGCCAGCGCCTTTACCTGCTCTTCGGTGGCTTGCGGATTCTGGTCGCGGCCAAGAGAATCGTTATTTTCCGGCCCGTTCGCGTCCGAGGGCCCGTCCGGGGTATCGTTCATGGTGTTCTGCCGTTTCCGTTTTCGATGAGGACCGTCCGCTATCCTCGATCTTCAATGCGCCGATTTTTGAAGCTATATCGGCGGTTTCGGCGGGATAATCAAGCGAGCACGCGGCTCACGAGCTTGGCCGTAAAGTCAACCATGGGGATAATGCGGCCGTAATTGAGGCGCGTCGGGCCGATGACGCCAAGAACGCCTACGATCTTGCGCTCGTGATCCTGGAACGGAGCAACGATAAGGGAAGATCCGGACAGGGAAAACAGATTGTTCTCGGAGCCAATAAAAATGCGGACGCCTTCGGCCTTTTCGGCGAGATCGAGAAGGTGGATCAGCGCTTTTTGCGATTCGAGATCCTCGAAAAGCAGGCGAATGCGTTCGAGGTCTTCCACCGCCCTGAGGTCGTTCAGGAGGCGCGATTGCCCACGCACGATGAGGCTGCGATTGTCCTCGCGTCCGCCCGACCACTGCGCCAGACCCGACCGCACGAGCTTCGCGGTGAGCGCGTCGAGTTCGGCCTGTCTGGCCTTGAGTTCGCCCTCGATCTTTTCGCGCGCCTCGGGAAGTGTCACGCCGCGAATCTTCGCGTTGAGATAATTTGTCGCCTCGACGAGCGCTTGCGGCGGCAGCCCCTCCGGCAAATTCAGCACGCGATTTTCCACGCTGCCGTCATCGCCCGCCAGCACGAGCAGCGCGCGCTTCGAGTCGAGGCTGACGAATTCGATATGCTTCAGGCGGCTCACCTGCTTCTCGGCGAGCACCACGCCCGCGCAGCGCGACAGACCGGAGAGAAGGTCACCCGCCTCTGCCAGCACTTCGGACGTCACGGCATGCTCGCGGTGATAGTCGCGCAGAAGCTGGCGTTCGAGCTGATCGCGCTCCGTTTCCTCGATGCTGCCGACTTCGAGCAGGCCATCAACGAACAGGCGCAGGCCCGTCTGCGTGGGAATACGGCCCGCGCTCACATGCGGCGCGTAGATCAGCCCTTGCGATTCGAGGTCCGACATCACGTTACGCACGGATGCGGGCGACAGCGTCATCGGAAGCTGACGCGACAGGTGACGCGATCCGACCGGCTCGCCCGTTTCAAGATAGGTCTCAACGATGCTCCGGAAGATTTCCCGGTAGCGCTCATTCAGTTCGAGCAGCCCGTTTGCCTGATTTAATTCGAGGGCGGGCGCGCGCAACTCTTGCCGTTTCGACATGCTTCGCGTCCTTGTTCCAAACCTGTTAAATCTAAGGTCGCGCGGCCCCTTCGTCAAATGCCGATCACAGATGCGATTACCGGGATGGCATGACTTCCACCAGCAGCTTGATCGCCGGTGCGCCGGACGCTGCCGCGACGCTCGCGAGGGTGTCGGCGGTGGAGGCCACTTTGTAGCCGCGCTGAAGGAGGTTCGCTCGCAGCGCATCGGGCGTAGTCTTGAGCACTGGGGCGAGATTGTCGAGTGGCGTTTGCGTCATCAGCATGACGGCGGCTCGCGGCGAACCCGCCTTGCCCTGCATCGCGGCGGGAATCGCGAACGCCGCAGCGGCCACAAGCGACAGGGCGAGCGGAACGATCATCGAGCCGCGCCGGAAATAACCCTTCATCGCGCCCCAGTTTCGCCAGACATGCACGAAGAAGGGCACGAGCAACAGCAGGCTCAGCCATTCATGCATGCTGTGAAACAGGTTCGAGCCGAGGTGAAAAAACAGCGCCAAACCTGAAATCGCGGATACGGCGAAAAGGCCGAACGTGAACGGCGTCGTCACGCGCCCAAGAAATCCATTCATGTCATGCGTCCTTCAATTGAAGCCGCCGCATCGGGCGCTTCGGAGGTAATTCGGTTTCGGTCGCGGCGGCGATCACCGAAAGCCCGCCGACCTGCAGCTTGAACACGGCGGCGGCGCAAAACCCTGCGCAGGATTTCGTCGACGAACTCTCCAAGCCTGCGGCGATGCGCTCGCGGGGGAGTTTTCGCGCAGGATTTTTGCGCCTGCGGTGTCCAAGTGGTAAGCAGGCGGCATTGCGGGCCTGGCGCGACGAGGCGGAGGCGACCGCGTGTCTATCGGGGCCGTTGCATGGATGTACGAAGAAACGCTGGCGAGGCCATTCGTCGTGACGCCGCCCCGGAATAGCGCGCGCCCCGACGCCGAGGCCCGCCGCTCCGCCGAGGCGACCGACGAGACCCTGATGCGAAGCGTGGCGATGGGCGACGAGGCTGCGTTCCGCCGACTTGCTGCTCGCCATGCCGCGCGCACGCTGGCCCTGTCGCGACGCATGCTCGCGAATGCGGCCGATGCCGACGAGGTCTTGCAGGAGGCGATGCTCCGCGTGTGGGTGAATGCGCCGCACTGGCGCGCCGAGGCGGCTTTCAAGACGTGGCTTTACCGCGTGGTCGTCAATCTCTGCCTCAACAGGCAGCGCCATAAAAGCTTCGCTCCGCTCGACGACGCGGCCGAGGTTCCGGACCCGTCGCCTTCCGCGCTGGCGAGCCTCGAAAGGCAGGAGGCCGACGCCGCCGTGGCGCGCGCGATCGCCGCCCTGCCGGATCGCCAGCGCGCGGCCATTGTGCTGACCTACTACGAAGACCTCAGCAACGCCGAAGCGGCTTCGGTGCTGGAGACCACAGTTTCAAGCGTCGAAGCGCTGCTCGTGCGTGCCAAGCGAACGCTGCGCGCCGAGCTTCGCGCGCAATCCGATGACTCAGGGAGCCGCACATGACCCGCGCCCGTTTTCAGGATCTCCTCGATATGCACGGCAGCGATCTTGCCGCGTGGCCCGCCGCAGACCGGAGCGCCGCCGAGCGTCTCGTCGCTAGCGATGCAGATGCGGCGGCGGCTTTCGCGGAAGCGCGCCACCTCGATGGCCTCATTCGCGCGAGCCTCGCGACCTCCTCATCCGAAGCCGAGAATGAGGCTATCGCGGCGCGCCTCCTCGACGCCCTGCCCTCAACGCTTCCGCCTCAGTCGGCGCTTCCAGCGCAGGCGCGCGGTGCAAGGGCAGCTTCCCCGGCGCGGCGGGAAGGTGCGAAAAGTTTCGCGCGCAACCGCCTTTTCTCGCGCCCGATCCTGCCGAGAGCTGCCGCGTTTTCGCTTGCGGCGGCGTGCGGCATCGCGCTCGGCGTCTTCTGGGCGCAGAAGATCACGCACGATGAGCAGATGGCGGCGGCAGCCTCTGAGAGCACCGACGCCATCGCCGTCATCTTTCAGTCCGAAACCGCGATTGGAACCTTCTGATGAGCGCGCAAGACACCATCGCCGCCGAAAGCCGGCCTCGGCGTGGCCTGCTTTTCTGGTCTCTCGCCCTGAACATGTTTTTCATCTGCGGCGTCGTCGCGTTTTCGGTCGCGTCATTATACAAACCGGCGTTTCGCGGCGGGGGCGGCGGCCCGGCCTACCAGTTCGAGAGGATTGCCGCGCGGCTTCCAGCGCAGGATGCGGACCGCCTCAAGGCGGCGTTTGCTGAACGCGCGAGCGAGGTCGAGGAGACGCACGCCGCCTCTCACAAGGCGCGGGACGCCATGCGCCTCGCGCTGCGCGCCGAACCCTATGACGGCGATGCGACACGCAAGGCAATGGCGGACGCGCAGGACGCGCGGCGTCGGCTGGAGACGGTGATTCAGGCGGTCATCGCATCGGCGGCGGCGGATATGTCGCTCGAAGGGCGCGCGCAACTGGCGGAATGGCGGGCCGATCCGCCGCGCAAATAGGGCACATCATCGACTATCGCGTATCGACGCGGAGCCTTTGCAGCAGATCCCTGATCGGGTGATAAGCCCACGCCTTCGTCACGAAATCGCGGTGCTCGGTGCCGGGATCGGTGGAGATGAACGTCACGCTTCCGCTGCGAAGCGGCCCCTTGAGCTTGGTGTTCAGCGCCACGTCCTTGCCCTTCAGGATATCGGCAAGCTCCGTGTTGCGCGCCCGCGTGGACGACGCATAGGCGCTGAGGAAGAACGCTTTTTCGCGCGACGAAATCCAGTTCGCGAAGGTGTCCGTCTCGCCATAGAGCGCGTCCAGCAGCACCACGCCGCGCAAGCGCTCGTCTGCACCGCCCTGACGGATGCACGACGCCGCCGTCGCGTAACCGCCGCTATAGGCGACAATCACGATCGGCATGCGGTCGAAATACGCCTTGGAGCGCGGATCGCCGTGCAGCTTCACGAGTTCGTCACTCGCCTCGTCGAGGAAGCGGCGCAGGCCGCCCACCTCCCATAGCTTGCCCGCGCTCGAATCGGCCGCGTCGGACGCGAGCTGCGGCGCGACGAGCACCGCATTGACGCCCGCCTCGGACACCTGCTCCGGCACGCGCTGACGCTGGATCACGTCGCGCTGCAAGGTTGCGCCATGCCCATGCAGGAACAGCACCATGAGCGCGGGGCGCCGGAGGTCGAAGCCGCGCGGGATGTGAAGCAGAGTGCGGCTGTCGTTGTAGGTCGGATCTTCCCAGTAAACCGCGCCGCTCGACGTGCTGTGGCCGCGCCTGCCGCCGTCGTTCACATTGAGGAACGGGTGGCCGGTCGCCGGATTGGTGCCGCGATAGGGGAACGGCGCGCTTTGCAGCGGCACGAGCTTCGTGCGCGTCTGCCGGAGCGGAAGCAGCGGCGGTTCGGCTTTGATCGGCGAGCCTTTCTTGACCATCTTGACGGGCACGAGGATCGAGGGAGCTTGCGCCTCAACCGACATCGAAGCCGTCATCAGCGTCGGCGCCTCGGCGGGAGTGCGCCTCTCGGCCGGGGCAAGGCGCTGTTCGGGGAGCGGCGCAACCGCAGCGACGGCAAGTGTCGGGGTGACGGCTTTTGGCTGTTGCTGTTTGAGAACGCCCTGCTTGGCAGATCGGTTCAAACGGTCGCCAGCATCGGGGCTCATCGCCGCCAAGCCGGAGGGGGGAAGTTCCATGCTGAGCGCCGCGGCGTCCGAGGTTTTCGCGAGATCGACGGCTTCCGTCTCGGAACGACAGCCCGCGGCAGTGATCGCGAGCGCCGCCACAATCGGGAAACGCAGCCTCGAAAACAACGCCAAAGATACTCGCGGCAGGATGAACACGGATACTCGCACGCTCTTACTAACCAGACCTAGCGTCTTGCACTCACCAGACGTGTGAAGCGGGATAACCCGCAATCGTGACCACATCATGAGCCGCTCCCCGAGCCTAGACGAAAGGACTTTCTAAATGCCTTTCCCGCTAGAGTACGATCCGCTTGAGCGCACAGCCTAAGTTGCCACTATGCAACTACCAGACAGTTAACCTTACCGGCGGAATTGTTGAAATTGTCCTCAGTTGATATGAGCAGGGTATGAGTGATGCATCGGTTTGCGCGCAGGAACCTGCCGCGTCTTCGTCCGGGGGCAAATTCGGGTCACTGGACCTCCCCAAGATATCCGTCGTAACGGCAACTGCGCTCGCGGTCGCCGACATGATCGGCACGGGCGTCTTCACGAGCCTCGGCTTCCAGGTTCGCGGCATCCCATCTGCCTTCTCGCTGCTCATGCTGTGGGTCGTCGGCGGGCTGGTCGCGCTATGCGGGGCATTGTCCTACGCTGAACTTGCGGCGGCCTTTCCGCGCTCCGGCGGCGAATACAATTTCCTGTCGCGCGCCTTCCGCCCGGCCATCGGCTTCATGGCCGGATGGATTTCAGCGACCGTCGGCTTCGCCGCGCCGGTTGCGCTCGCGGCCATGGCGTTCGGCCAATATTTTGCAGGCGTGATGCCAGGCGCACCCGTCCTGCTCCTCGGTATCGCCGTCGTCTGGCTTGTCTCGCTCGTGCATCTGATGGGCGTCAACACGGGCAGCAAGTTGCAAAATGTCTCCACCTTCGTGAAATTCGGGCTCATCGTCGCCTTCATCGCGGCGGGCTTCATTTGGGGAGAGCCGCAGCCGATCTCCTTCGCGCCGTCCGCCGCCGATCTGGGCTATATGGCGAGCGCGCCCTTTGCCCTCAGTCTCGTCTTCGTGCTCTATTCCTATTCGGGCTGGAACGCCGCGACCTACATCGCGAGCGAGATCAAGGAGCCTGAGAAGACCCTTCCGCGCGCCCTGCTTTTCGGCGTGCTGATCGTGACGGTTCTCTACGTAGCCCTCAACGCCGTGTTCCTCTACACGACGCCGTTGGGTGAATTGGCGGGCCAGATCGATGTCGGCCTGATCGCCGGGCGGCACATCTTCGGCGAAACGGGCGGCCAGATCGTTGCCGCGCTCATCTGCCTGGGCCTTGTCTCGGCGGTCAGCGCGATGATGTGGATCGGTCCGCGCGTCGCTCAGGTGATGGGCGAGGACAACCCGATGCTGTCCTTCTTCGCCAAGACGTCGAACAAGGGCGTCCCGGTGAATGCGCTCGTCTTCCAGCTTGTCGTCGTCACGGCGCTGCTCTTCACGCAGGGCTTCGAGACGGTGCTCGAATTCATCCAGTTCGCGCTCACGCTGTGCTCCTTCCTGACGGTGCTCGGCGTCATCGTGCTGCGCATTCGCCGCCCGGACCTGCCGCGCCCCTACAGGGCTTGGGCCTATCCCCTGACGCCCGTCCTTTTCCTGGCGGTTACGGGGTCCGTGCTCGTCCACCTTCTCATCGAGCGACCGGGACAATCGCTCGCGAGCCTCGGTCTCATGATCGCGGGTCTTTTCATCTATGCAGTTTCAGCAAAGTTCAGCGCGGCTCCTAGCAAGGGAATAGCTTGACCATGACATTCCGCTTCCCCGTTCGATCATTCCTCGCAGGCATTGCATTGATGACAGCCCTGCCCGGCGCGCTCATGGCCGCCGACGGTCAGGCGCAGACGGATATCGCGCGCGTGCTCGCCGGTATTCAGCCATCGGAAAATTCGCCGCTTCAGGCCGTGGCGAAGGACGCCTCGTTCAAGAAACACCAGTCCTTCATGGACTCGAGCTGGAAGCAGCTTGAAGACAAGCAGCTCTCCAAGGTGCGCAGCTGGTCGTCGGACAACGTGAAGCAGCAGGAGCCGACGCTCTATTACCTGTTCTCCGGCCCGGATTATCTCTACGCCAACGCGTTCTTCCCGAAGGCGAAGACCATCATCATGGCCGGGCTTGAGCCGTCAGGCCCGGTTCCCGAACTTTCCGACCTGACCGTTAGAACGGCGAATAGCGAACTGAATGGCACGCGCGCCGCGCTTGGTAGCCTGCTCAAGCACAGCTATTTCATCACGAGCGAGATGGGGCATCAGCTTTCGCGGCGGAAGCTGTCGGGCACGCTGCCGATCATCTACGTGTTCGCCGCCCGCTCCGGCAAGGACATCAAGGATGTGAGCCTCATCGCGCTCGACCGCGAAGGCAAGCTGCATGCGGCGGACGAGCCGGGCATCGACTCGGCGGCGAAGGGCGCGAAGATCGTGCTGGCGGGTGCGGATGGCGAAGAGCAGACGATCTATTATTTCAAGACCGACCTTTCCAACAAGGGCGTGCAGGCGAGCGGCTTCATCAAGTTCCTCGACGGCTATGGCCAGGGCGACGCCTTCATCAAGAGCGCGTCCTACCTGCTGCACAATCCCGGCTTCTCCGACGTGCGCGACTTCCTCCTGAAGCACTCGGCAGCGCTCGTGCAGGACGACACCGGCATCCCGGTGAAGTATCTCGATGCGAACTGGCAGCTTCAGCCTTTCGGCAGCTACCTCGCGCCGATCGCGCAGTTCCGCCACGCACAACAGCCCAAGCTCGTCGATCTCTTCAAGAAGGAGAGCAAGGGTCCGCTCGGTTTCACGGTCGGCTATCGCTGGGGCAAGCCGTCGAACCTGCTGCTCGCGGTGAAGGCTCCGCCGCGGTCCTGATTTGGCGTGTGGCGCTTGCCACCGCATATCCGGCCCAACTTCAAGGTGACGCCGTCCCTCAGGGGGCGGCGTTTTTTATTCACCTTTCGGCTTAGCTTGCTTCCATTCATTGCGGGAGACCGCCCGATGCAATAAATTAGTTTCGTTGCAACGGGCGGAGCCAGAATGACGGCACGGCGATTTCGCAAGCTTCTGATCGCCAATCGCGGTGAGATCGCCTGCCGGATCGTGCGCACGGCGCGCGCGATGGGGTATCGCACGGTGGCCGTATTCTCCGATGCCGACGCCGACGCCATGCACACGCGAGCCGCCGACGAAGCCGTTCGTATCGGCCCGTCGCCGCCGCGTGAAAGCTATCTCGACATCGCCCGCATCCTCGACGCTGCGAAGAAGACCGGCGCGGATGCGATCCATCCGGGCTACGGCTTCCTTGCCGAGAACGCCGATTTCGCGGAGGCATGCGAAGCGGCGGGGCTTGTGTTCGTCGGGCCGCCCGCGCGCGTGATCCGCGCCATGGGCGACAAGGCGGCGGCGAAAGCCATCGCGGAAGCAGCCGGTCTGCCGTGCGTGCCGGGCTATCGCGGCGAGGATCAGGCGGATGCACGTCTCACCGCCGAGGCGGCCGCAATCGGCTTTCCGCTGCTGGTGAAGGCGGTTGCGGGAGGCGGCGGGCGCGGCATCCGCGCAGTCCATGCGGCGGCGGAGTTGCCGGACGCGCTTGCGGCGGCGCAGCGCGAGGCGAAGGCCGCGTTCGGCGACGACCGCCTGATGTTGGAACGGCTAATCGAACGTCCGCGCCATCTTGAAGTGCAAATCTTTGGCGACGATCACGGCAATGTCGTGCATCTCTTCGAGCGCGATTGCTCCACGCAGCGGCGACGGCAGAAGATCATCGAGGAAGCGCCGAGCCCCGTGCTCACGCCCGCGCATCGCGAGCGGCTGACGGGTTACGCCGTCGCGCTCGCGCAGGCGGCTGGCTATCGCAACGCGGGCACGGTCGAGTTCATCGCCGACGCGGACCTGACTTTCTACTTTCTGGAAATGAATACGCGGCTTCAGGTCGAGCATCCCGTCACGGAAATGGTGGTGGGCGTCGATCTCGTGGACTGGCAATTGAGGGTCGCCGCCGGGGAGCCGTTGCCGCTTCGGCAGGACGAAATCGCGATGCGCGGGCACGCCATCGAGGCGCGGCTCTGCGCGGAAGACCCATATGACGGCTTTCGCCCGCAAGCTGGCACCGTGATACACTTCGCTCCGCAGGAACGCGGTGGCATTCGCTTCGATACCGGCGTCGAGACCGGAAGCGAGGTTTCGCCCTGGTACGACTCGATGGTGGCCAAGGCCATCGCGGGCGGTCGGGACCGGCTTGAAGCCACGCGCCGCCTCGCCTCGGCGCTGGAGGATGCGCCCCTGCTCGGCCTTGCGACGAACCGCGAATTTCTGGTCGCACTCCTGCGCGGCGAGGCGTTCGACCGCGCCGAAATCGCCACGACGACGCTCGACGACTGGGCGCAAACGGCTGCGCACGACGCAGCCTCGCCATTCGCGCGGCCCCGTCCGTCGCCCACAGATTGGGCGCTGGCTGCCGCGCTCTCGGCCGAACGAGGTGGCGGCGCGGGCGAATGGTTCTGGTCCGGCAGCGCCTTCGATTTTTCGCTCGACCTCACATGCGGCGGCGAGACGAAGCGGCTTACCTACACGCGCCGGCGCTCCGGCCCGCTGGCGGTTGCGGTCGATGGCGAGCGGATCGAAATCGCGCTGATCGAAAATGCGCCGCCTCGGATCGTGTTCGAGGCGGATGGCGTTCGGCGGCGCGCAGCGGCGGCATGGCAGGGCGCGACGCTCCATCTCGCCGTTGACGACGCGGCCTTCGCCTTCGCGGAGCCGGATCATGCGCATGCGGACGACGCGGCGGACGGCGCGCGCATCGCCGCACCTGTCGCTGGCCTGCTCGTCAAGGTGTTGGCCGAACCGGGGCAGGCGGTGGCGGCGGGCGACACGCTGGCGATCATCGAGGCCATGAAGATGGAAACGCGCGTAACAGCGCTCGCGTCGGGCCGCATCGCGGCGGTGCATGCCACCGCAGGCGCGCAGGTTGCGAGCGGCGCGCTTCTGTTCGAGATCGAAACCGAGGATGCGCCCGCCGATGTCCGATAAAGCCATCCTCACCTGTGCGCTGAACGGCGTACTCACCGATCCGCGCCAGCACCCGATGATCCCGGTGACGCCGGAGCAGATGGCGGCTTCCGCGCGCGAGGCTTACGACGCGGGCGCGGCTATCGTTCACATTCATTTCCGCGCGCAAGGCGATGGCGTGGGCCATCTGCCGAGCTGGGAGCCGGACGTCGCCGCGGCGGCTGTCGAGGCGATCCGCGCGGCTTGCCCCGGCATCGTCATCAACCAGACGACCGGCACTGTCGGCCCCGACATTTCCGGTCCGGCCGCCTGCATCAAGCGCACGCGGCCCGAGATCGCGGCCTGCAATGCGGGCAGCCTCAACTATCTGAAGCTCCGCTCGGATGGGCGCTGGGCGTGGCCGCCGCTGCTGTTCGACAACCCCGTGTCGAAGGTGCAGGGCTTCCTCGACGCGATGGCGGAAGCGGGCTCGCGGCCGGAGTTCGAATGCTTCGACGTGGGCATCGTGCGTTCGGTCGGCCTTTACGTCGAGAACGGAATGGCAAAGACGGCGCAGTACAATTTCGTGATGGGCGTCGCGTCGGGCATGCCGGTCGACGCGGATCTGCTCGCGCTGCTGCTGAGATACCGCCGCGACGGCGCGCTCTGGCAGACGACGCTGATCGGCCGCACGGAAATCTGGCCCGTTCACCAGCGGGCGGCCGAACTCGGCGGCATGCTGCGCACCGGGCTCGAAGACACGTTCTATTTGCCGGGCGGCGAGAAGGCGAAAAGCAACGGCGCGCTGATCGAGGCGCTGGCCGCATGCGCGCGAAACGCGGGGCGCGAAATTGCGTCTCCGGACGAAACAAGAATAATAATGAACCTGGGAGGATCGCATCATGGGGAGGCAGGGACCAGCACCGCTTGAGGGTGAGCCTTTCGTTTCGCCGCCTCGGCGCTTCCTCGAAACGGCGGCGCGGCGAGGAATTGCGCCTGCCTATTACGTGCGCGAGGCCGAAGGCTGGACGGCGACGCCATGGAACGTGTTCCGCGACGAGGTGCGGCGGGCGGCGCGGGCGCTGGTCGCGCTTGGCGTGAAGCCGGGCGATGCGGTCGGCGTCATCGGCTACAATCGCCCCGAATGGGTCATCATGGACATCGCCGCCATGATGGTCGGCGCGAATGTCGCGGGCATCTACTTCACGGCGTCGGCGCAGGATGCGGCCTACATCATCGCGCATTCCGAATGCGCCATCGTGCTCGCGGAGAAGGAGGAACACTTCCGCCGCATCGCGAGCCAGCGCGAAGAATTGAGCCACCTTCGACATGTCGTCATGATGCGCGGAGCGGACGCCACCGACCCGCTGCAAATGACGTGGGACGCGTTCATGGCGCAGGGCGACGACCGCTTCGACGCGGAGGTCGAGCGCCGCTTGCAGGCGATCCAGCCGAAGGACGTTGGCTGCCTGATCTACACCTCCGGCACGACCGGCCCCCCGAAGGCTGTGCAGATCAGCCACGACGCGCTCGCGAAAACCGCGGCGCTCGTGCTGAAGCTGTTCGAGGTGACCGGGAACGACCGCACGATTTCGTATCTCCCGCTCGCGCACATCGCCGAGCGCATCCTCACGATCCATTTCCAGATCACCGTCGGCAACGCGGTCTACTTCGCGCGCGATGTCCTGAGCCTCGGCGAGCATTTGCCGGAGGTGCGGCCCGACTTCTTCTTCGGCGTGCCGCGCGTTTACGAAAAACTGGCTTCCGCCGTGCAGGCGAAGCTCGCGGCGGCGAAGGGGCCGAAGGCGAAGATCGTGCAATGGGCGCTCGGCGTCGGCCAGGAGTGGCACCGCAAGGAGCAGGCGGGCGAGCGCATCGGCCTGAAGACGGCGCTAGCCATGGCCGTGGCATCGCGGCTTTTCCATCGCAAGGCGAAGCGCCTCATCGGCCTCGACCGCGCGAAGCATCTCGGCGTCGGTGCCGCGCCGATCCCGGAGGAAACGCTGCGCTTCATGACCGGCCTCGATCTTCCGGTGCGCGAGCTATGGGGGCTGTCGGAAAGCGCGGGCGTCGGCACCACGAACCTCAGGGGCGCGACAAAAATCGGCTCGGTCGGCAAGCCTTATCCCGGTCTCGACCTCAAGATCGACCGCGACGGCGAAATCCTCATACGCGGGCCGTACATGTTCATGGGCTACGCCAAAGACCCGGAAGCCACCGCGCGCACCTTCACGGACGGATGGCTGCGCACCGGCGACCTCGGACACGTCGATCTGGACGGCTACGTTCACATCACGGGCCGGAAGAAGGACATCATCATCACCTCCGGCGGCAAGAACGTCGCGCCCGCCAACCTTGAGATGGAACTCGTCGCGCTTCCGCTGGTCGAACACGCCATCGTCTGCGGCGAGCGGCGCCCCTATCTCGGCGCGCTCATCACGCTCGACAAGGCGGCGGCGGAGCGGTTCGCGAGCGAGCGCGGAATGGCGGACGGCCCTGCGCTGACAGAGGCGATCCGCGAGAAAATTCAGGAGGGCATCCACGCGATCAACGCGCGACATTCACGCGTGGAGAACATCCGCCGCTTTGCCATCCTGCCCGAGCCGCTCTCAATCGAAAACGGCGATCTCACCCCCACACTGAAGGTGAAGCGGCAGGCGGTGATGACGCGCCTGACGCCGGTCGTGGACAGCCTCTATCGCGAGAACGAGAAGGTTTAAGCAGGCGCGCGCTGCGCCGCCCATCTCACTGGCCCATTCCGTACAATTGGCCCCGACCGTTCACCCATGTGTAAGAAACGCGACAGCGCGTCGCGCTCAGAGCAACCGCCGGGCGCTGATTTTAGAAGCGTTCTGGTCTGTGGCACGGTCATTGCTTCACGTCTGCAGAAGCCGCTCGGCAGGCGGTGGATACGGGGCATGGGGCCGCATTGGCCCTCACCCTCAGGCGGCGGGCCTTTACGAGGATCGATGATGTTTGACGCAGAACAGCTTCCAGACACCGGCGAAGGCCAGATCAAACCGCTGAACGATTTGCTCCAGAAGATCGTCGCCAGCAAGGGCTGCGAGACGAAGGCGGGGCCGGGGAAATCCGGTTGCGGATCGACGGGCACAGAAAGCACGCTTCCGCCGGAAATCTGGGAGAAGGTCAAGAACCACCCCTGCTACAGCGAGCAGGCGCATCATCACTTCGCGCGCATGCATGTGGCGGTGGCCCCGGCGTGCAACATTCAGTGCAATTACTGTAACCGCAAATACGACTGTGCGAATGAATCGCGCCCCGGCGTGGTGAGCGAGCGTCTCACACCCGAGCAGGCCGCGAAGAAGGTCTTCGCCGTCGCCTCCACCATTCCGCAGATGACGGTGCTCGGCATCGCCGGCCCGGGCGACCCGCTCGCCAACCCCGAGAAGACGTTCAAGACGTTCGAGCTCGTCGCACAGACCGCGCCCGACATCAGGCTTTGCGTCTCGACCAACGGCCTCATGCTGCCGAAACTCGTCGACCGCATCTGCCAGTACAACATCGACCACGTCACGATCACCATCAACATGGTCGATCCCGAGGTGGGCGCTAAGATCTATCCGTGGATCTTCTACGAGCACAAGCGCTATACCGGCGTAGAGGCGGCTCGCATCCTTTCGGAGAACCAGCTCCGCGGCCTCGAAATGCTGACCGAGCGCGGCATCCTCTGCAAGATCAACTCGGTGATGATCCCCGGCGTCAATGACGAGCATCTCGTCGAGGTGAACAAGGCGGTGAAGGCGCGCGGCGCATTCCTGCACAACATCATGCCGCTGATCTCCGCGCCCGAGCATGGCACCGTCTTCGGCATGAACGGCCAGCGCGGCCCGACCGCGCAGGAGCTGAAGGCGTTGCAAGATGCCTGCGAAGGCGACATGAATATGATGCGGCATTGCCGTCAGTGCCGTGCGGACGCAGTGGGGCTCCTCGGCGAAGACCGCAGCGACGAATTCACGACTGAGAAGGTCATGGCGATGGAAATCGACTACGATCTTGAAGCGCGCAAGGCCTATCAGGCCAAGGTGGAAGCGGAGCGGGACGCGACGCAGGCCGCGAAGGCGGACGAACTGGCGAAGCTCGCGGGCGAAAAGGCCGACATCGCCATCCAGATCGCCGTTGCGACAAAGGGTAACGGCCGCGTCAACGAGCACTTCGGCCACGCGACCGAATTCCAGATCTACGAGGTCTCGACGGCAGGCGCGAAGTTCATCGGCCATCGCCGCGTCGACCTTTATTGCCAAGGTGGTTTCGGCGACGACGACAAGCTTGAGACGGTGATACGCGCGATCAACGACTGCGCAGCCGTTTTCGTGGCCCGGATCGGCACTTGCCCGAAGGAAGGCTTGCTCAAGGCTGGCATCGATCCGGTCGATCGCTTCGCACATGAGTACATCGAGCAATCTGCGCTTGCATACTTCAAAGAATATTTAGAAAAAGTCCAATCTGGCGAAATCGAGCACGTCGCGCGTGGCGATGCGGATATTCGTCAGGGAGCCTTCACCGCGGCCTAGCCGCCCCGACCCAGACCCATAGACAGGAGTTGACCCCTATGGCTTACAAGATCATCGCCTCCCAGTGCACCGCTTGTTCGGCTTGCGAAGCCGAGTGCCCGAATGCCGCCATCAGCGTGAAGAAGGGCGTTTATTTCATCGACCCGGTGACGTGCACCGAATGCGTCGGCCACTTCGACGACGCGCAGTGCGCGGCGGTTTGCCCGGTCGAAGGCACGTGCGTTCCGGATCCGGCTCATCCCCGCTCTGCGTAAGGATTGAAAGCATGAACCTGACGGTTACTCCAGCGGCAGAAAAAGTGATCCGGCGATTCCTTCGCTTCGACGGCAAGCCCGGCAGCGGTTTTCGCCTGAAGGTGGCGCCGGGCGGTTGCTCCGGGCTCTCCGCCGAGTTCAGCGTTGAGGCCGAGCCTCAGCCGGACGACGCGGTGATCGAAGTCAACGGCCTGAAGCTTTTTCTCCCCGAGGAGAGCCGTCTTCTTCTGGAGGGGGTGACGATCGATTTTTCCGACACCCCGCTTCAGTCCGGTTTTGTCTTTCGCGATCCGAAACAACAAGCCAGTTCATGCAGTTCCACTGCGCCGGTGCTGTTCGACATCACCGAGCTCAAGATCCAATAGTGCCTTTCCGCCTCTCCGGGGGCGGAAAGACCTTCTTCTTCTACGACCGTTTGCCGAAGGGCGAACCACAGGGGACGGACATGAGTCCTGCGATCGAGTTCGGCGAAGGGGAGGCGCATCCGCTGGACGATGCGCTTCTGACCGCCGCGCTTCTCGGTGCGGGCCTCCCCGAAAAGGCGCAGCGGTATTTGAATCTCGCCGCCGCCACGTACCAGAATGCAGAGGTCGCCGAGACGCACCTCCTCAAGGCAAGGCAGGAAGCGCCGGACCATGCGGCGGTGCTGATAGGGCTTTACCGCTTCTACTTCTACAAGAACCGGCTGGAAGAGACGCTGGAGATCGCGCAACTGTGCATTCGCAAGGCCGCGCGCGATCTGGGCCTTCGCGAAGACTGGCGGCTTGTATCCGCCCACGATGCGGCGTTCGGCGATTTCGGGGCCATGCTCCCTCGGTTTTTCCTGTTCTCGCTGAAAGGATATGCGTATCTCAATATGCGGCTCGGGGAAATGGACGAAGCCCGCGCCGCCGTGTGGAAGCTGCTGGAACTCGATCCGACCGACAAGATCGGCGCAAAAGTATTGCAGGGCGTGCTCGACCGTATGGGGCAAGACGATGACGACTGACGCGGACTCCGAGATCAACGAAGCGATCGACTGGCAGGGCCAGCCGGTCGCCTGTGAGAGCTGCCGTCATCGCGAGCTTGCCGGCGAGGGGCGCTGCAAGCTCCGCCACGCCTGCGTGAACGACCGCTACGCGCGCCGCGTCGACCGCTTTTTCGACTGGAACCGCGAATTCGCGAACCACTATCTCAGCCACCCCTATTTCGAAGTGCGCGCCATCGCGGCGAAGCACGCGGACATCTTCCGTCTTCCCGCGCTCCTGAACGATCCCGATGAGGCCGTCCGCTGGAACGCCGCGCGTCGCCTGCCGAAGCGCTACCTTCTCAACCTGCGCAACGATCCGCACCGCGAAGTGCGCATTCGCGTGGCGCAGCTCATCGACCCGGCCGACCTGTTCGGCATGATGCGCGACGAAGATTATTACGTGCGGCTGGTGGTGGCGCGCCGCGTCGCGCCCGACGAACTCGCCGCGATGATCTCCGACGACGAGCCGGAAGTGCGTCGCGTCGTCGCCCGCCGCATCGATGCGGACATGCTGTGGCGTGTTGCGACGGACCCGGACGACGGCGTGCGGCTTGAGGTGGCCCGCCGACTTTCACCGCCCGAACTCGCCGGCTTTTACCGTGATCCCGATTGGCGCGTGCGTTACGAGGCGGCGAGCCGCATGATCCCCGGCATGCTTCAGGCCATGCGCGAAGACCCGGACGAACTCGTGCGTGAACTCGTGCTGAAGCGGATCGATGCGCAGAGCGTGGCCGAATTCGAGGGCAACGTGGTGCCTTTCCCGTCCGCGGGTGCGCCCGAACCGACGCGCGAGGCTTCGACATGACGAACATCAGCCGCGACAGCGACATCGTCGAACTGAACGACGCGCCGTATTTCTATTACGGCGACAAGGTGCGCTCGAAGAAAGTGGTGCGAAACGACGGCACCTATCCCGGCAAGGAAATCGGCGAAATCCTCTGCCGCAAGGGCGAGGAAGGCTTCGTCGTCAGCATCGGGACATTTTTGCAGCAATTCTATATCTATGGCGTCGAATTCATCGAAACCGGGAACCGCGTGGGCATGAAGCGCAAGGAACTCATGCTCGTAGACGACCCGGAAGAAGATGAGATGCCGCAAGAAGGAACGAACCCATGAACGCGCCGAAATTCCAGTGGGGCCAGATGGTCAGCGCCGCACAGGACCTTTTCAACGACGGCTCCTTTCCGGACGCGCCGCAGGACAGCCTGCTCGTGGCCGCGGGCGAAAAGGGCGAAATCGTCAACGTCGGCACGCATGTCGAGACGAAAACACACATCTATCTCGTTGAATTCAATGAAAAGATCGTCGTTGGTTGCTTCGAGGGCGAAATCAGCCCCTTGTAGCAGCCGCCAGCCAGAAAATGGTTCCGTTTGGGAGCCAGGGAGAACTTGATGAAGGTCATGATCCGCAAATGCACCGAGGGCAAGCTTACGATTTACGTGCCCAAGAAGGATCTGGAAGAACCCATCGTCGAGATGGAAAAGCCCGAAATGTGGGGCGGCGTCATCACGCTCGGCAATGGCTGGCGTCTCGAACTGCCGGATCTGCCGGTAGACACGAAGTTGCCGCTCACCGTCGAAGCGAAGAAGCTAGCTGACTGACAATGGCGTTCTCTGCTGAAGATCTTGCGGGCATCGATGCGGTCCTCTCGGCGGCCGAAGCGGGAGCGGAGGCCATCGCGGCCCTTCGCGCCCGGTTTCCCGGACTGTCGATCACGCTTTGCGATCCGTCCGACGTTGACACCGAAGACCCGTTCAAGGAATACGAGCGTTTTGATCTACATCTTGTGAACGGTGCGGGTCATTGCTGGCAGCTCACCCGCGACTCAAACGCCGCCACAGGTATCGTTGTAGTAAAGAGAAAGATTTCCGGCTGAGTCTTATCTTACATTAAGCGCGCTTCAACTTTCGATAACGAAAAGATGAAGCAGGGTTTACTGGCATACCATCTCCGTATCTGACAAAAATCAAATCAGACCTGCGAGCAAACGTCGCGGCGAATGTCAGAAGAAGGAGATGCAAAATGTCGGAACGGGTTTTGGTTCATGTGCGCTTCACGCCGAACGGCCTCGTTACGGAGATCGGCGAACGCCCGGCGGGCGTCAGCGCGCAAGCATGGTTCGACCGGCTCAGCAGCGGCGGGTTCCATGCGTACCAGCCGCTTTCGGGCGGTCGCGGCGTGTTCCGTCTGCATCCCGCAGAACTCTCGTCGCATAGGGCGGCATCGCTCAATTGAGCGGAGGAGACATCGTGACGAACGTGGTTGAGACGATACGCGAGGGATTGAACCGGGGAACCGTCATTCCTTATCTCGGGCCGGGTGTCCTGAAATTGGCCGGGACATCCGCCGTACCCGAGGCGCCCGAGATCCTCGTGGATCGCCTCACCGCGAAAGCGAGCGTGCCGCACAAGATCCGCAAGAATCTCACGGCGGCCGCGCAGTTCATCGAAAACTTCAAGCACCGGAAGACCGTGGCCGCCGCGATGACGGAGGCGTTCCGCTCGCCCATGCCGCCGACGGCGCTTCATCATTATCTGGCCTCGGTCCCGGCGCTCAAGCTTATCGTTCATGCCTGGTACGACGACCTTCCGCAGAAGGCGCTCGCGGGCAGCGCGGGCTGGAGCATGGTGCAAGGCGTCAGTCAGGCCGAGCATCACGGCTCGTGGTATCATTTCTTCAACGCGGATGGCACGCCGGGCACCGCGGACACAGCCGCAGCGAGCGCGCCGCTTCTTTATCAACCGATCGGGTCCATCGCGCCCACATCGAATTTCCTCGTTTCCGACTCGGATTTCGTGGAGGTGCTGACCGAGATCGACATCCAGACGCCCATCCCGGAGGCGGTGCAGGACATTCGCAAGGGGCGCAGTTTCGTGTTCCTCGGCTGCCGTTTCAACACGCAGCTTGAGCGCATCTTCGCGTGGGAGATCATGAAGCGCTCGTCGGACAAGCATTGGGCCGTGCTGCCTGAGACACTCACGCGGAACGAAGAGCGCTTCCTCGAAATCTACAACGTCGAGCGAATCGTTATGCCGCTCGCGGAGTTCGCGGCGCAACTGACGGGTATCGACGAACGCCCGTATGAGCCTGCGCTCGCGAAGGCATCGTAACGAGCGCGCTCGGCAACCTTTAGCGGCTCGCTTCGCCCGGCCTGCGATGGCCGGACGACTTTGGCACGCGGACTGCGGCTATGCGAATCGGAGCGCATCAACGCTCCCGACTTGCCTCTCCCGATGGGAGAAGGGTAGGGTGAGGGGCAATATTGCAAGGCCCGCATGCCCCTCATCCTCACCCTTCCTTATCAAGGAAGGCGCTGGCCTGTCGAGCGGCGCGCCTGTGGGGAATGCTCCGATGCCGCTGCCCGTCTCACTTATCGATTCCCTCCTCGCCGAAGACACGCCCGATGGCGACCTGACTACGCTGTCGCTCGGTATCGGCCGCCGTCCGGGGCGCATGATGTTTCGCGCGCGTAACGCCATGACCGTCGCGGGTATCGAAATCGCGGCGGCGATGATCCGGCGGGTCGGCGCGGAGGCGCATATCGTCGCTTCGTCGGGCACGCGCGCCTCGGCGGGAGACCTGCTGCTGAAGGCGCGCGGCGACGCGAAGGCCCTGCACACCGCGTGGAAATCATCGCAAACGCTGGTGGAGATCCTTTCCGGCATCGCGACGGCCGCCCGCAGTCTCGTGGACGCGGTCGAGGCCGTCGACCCAGCCATCCGCGTGGCGTGTACGCGAAAGACCGTGCCCGGCGCGCGGCGGCTCTCCGTGATGGCGGTGCGGGCGGGTGGAGCCGTGCCGCATCGGCTCGGGCTTTCCGAGACGATCTTGGTATTTGCTGAACATCGCGCCTTCATGCCAGACGCCAACCTCGCGGATATCGCTGATCTTCTCCGCCGCGAGGCGCCCGAAAAGAAGATCGGCGTTGAGGTCCATAGCGTGGACGAAGCGGGCGACGCCATAGAAGCCGGATTCGACATCATTCAGTTGGAGAAGTTCGAGCCGGGCGAAGTGGCGGATGTGCGCTCGCTCGCGGAGGCGGCTGAGTCGCGCGCACTCCTCGCGGCGGCGGGCGGCATCCACCCCGGCAACGCGAGCGATTATGTGCGAGCGGGTGCGGGGATCATCGTTTCGTCATGGCCATACACTGCGCGCCCGGCCGATGTCTCCGTCACGATCGAGGCGGACGGTTAGAGCGTCGTGGTCACGTCCGAATGGTTCATTTCTCGGGTGTGGCTAACACGCCGCTGAAACGCAAAGCTTTCCGGTCAGAACCTGCAAAATAGGATCGGTGGTCGAGCCGAAGTGAGCCGGATATGGTCAATCGTCTCGCTACTGGTGGGCGTTGGTGCAGCCCTAACCCTTTCAGCAGCCCGCAAAGGACGCCGGTTTTGCGTCAGTTCATGCTCAACCAAGAAACTTGAAGCACGACCCCTTTTGAATCCATCCGACAATGCTCTGACGCCGGTCAGCTTCCCGGTCGGCCAGTCTTCAACGGCCGCCGCCGCTTGCCGCGCAGCTTCGGATCGTCGGCCCCGTCCTCGACAACGATCGTCTTGCCGGGTTTGAGCGTCTTCAAGTCCGGTGCCGGGCGCGATGGCTTTGGCTTGCCGCCGGGAAGCGGGCGCTCGGCATGCGGCCCCATCTCGTCGAGCGATGGCTTATGCGGGCGCGACATTGGCGAGGCGCCTGCGGGCAGACCCCACTGCAAATTGCGACTTTCGCGGCTCGACGCTGCGGGCTGCGCGATGCGCGAACCCCGCTCCCCATCTGTTTCGGTCGCCGCTTTTCCGTTTGCCTCGGCAGCGACATCTGTATTCGCCTCAGCGGCGGCTTGCCAATCCTGCGGCGCGTCCGAGCCTTCGCCCGTTGTGAACAGCGGGCTTTTTGCCAGCGCCGCCTCGGACACCTTTTTCTCGCCGGCCTTGAGCTTCACGCGTTTCCTGCCCGCGCCTCCGCCGCTCGTCTCGACGACATCGACGCCGATCTGCGGCACCCACGACGTGCGCCCGCCGCCATCGTAACGGCCCGCGCGGTCCTCGACCTCGGATTGACGCGCAAGCGGATCGTCCATGATCGTCATCTCGACGTCGCGCAACCGCTTTACCTCGTCGCGAAGCCGCGCAGCCTCCTCGAATTCGAGGTTCGACGCCGCCTCGCGCATGCGCTTTTCGAGGTTCGCAATCACGGCTTGAAGGTTGTGGCCGACGAGCGGCGTCTGCGCGCCCTCAGCAAAGCCCGCATCAACCGTGACGTGGTCGCGCTCATAAACGCTCGCGAGAATGTCGCCGATGTTCTTGCGCACCGACTGCGGCGTGATGCCATGCTCCGTGTTGTACTCCACCTGCTTTTCGCGGCGGCGGTTCGTCTCCGCGATGGCGCGCTCCATCGAGCCGGTGATGTTGTCGGCGTAGAGGATCACGCGGCCATCCACGTTTCGCGCCGCTCGGCCGATGGTCTGGATCAGCGAGGTTTCCGACCGCAGGAAGCCTTCCTTGTCGGCGTCGAGGATCGCGACAAGCGCCACCTCGGGAATGTCGAGGCCCTCGCGCAAGAGGTTGATGCCGATCAGCACGTCGAACGCACCGAGGCGCAGGTCGCGGATGATTTCGATGCGCTCCAGCGTGTCGACGTCCGAATGCATGTAACGGACCTTGAGGCCCTGCTCATGCGCATATTCCGTCAGGTCTTCGCTCATGCGCTTTGTCAGCGTTGTGACAAGCACGCGATAGCCCTGCGCGATGGTCTTGCGGCATTCGTCGATGAGGTCGTCCACCTGCGTCTTGACGGGGCGGATTTCCACCGGCGGATCGATGAGGCCCGTGGGGCGGATGACCTGCTCCACGAACACGCCGCCCGTCTGTTCCATCTCCCACTTGCCGGGCGTAGCCGAGACGAACGTCGTCTGCGGGCGCATTGCATCCCATTCCTCGAAGCGCAGCGGCCGGTTGTCGATGCATGACGGCAGCCGGAAGCCGAACTCGGCGAGCGTGGATTTGCGCCGGAAGTCGCCTTTGAACATGCCGCCGATCTGCGGCACGGTGACGTGGCTTTCGTCCGCGAACACAAGCGCGTTGTCGGGCAGGTATTCAAACAAGGTCGGCGGCGGTTCGCCCGGCGCGCGGCCCGTGAGCCAGCGCGAATAGTTCTCGATGCCGTTGCAGGAGCCGGTCGCCTCGATCATCTCGATGTCGAACTGCGTGCGCTGTTCGAGCCGCTGTGCTTCGAGCAGCCGCCCCGTCGCGTTGAAGCGCTGAAGCTGCTCCTGAAGCTCCTGCTGCATGCCGCGGATCGCCTGATGGAGCGTCGGCTTCGGCGTGACGTAGTGCGAGTTCGCGTAGATCTTCACGAGCGCGAGATCTTGCGTCTTCTCGCCCGTCAGCGGGTCGAACTCCGCGATGCTCTCCACCTCGTCGCCGAACATGGATATACGCCACGCGCGGTCTTCCTGGTGAGCCGGAAATATTTCGATCGTATCGCCGCGCACACGAAAATCGCCGCGCGCGAAGCTGATGTTGTTGCGCTTGTACTGGATCGCCACGAGGTCGGCGAGGATCTGCCGCTGCTGGAGGCGGTCGCCCACTTGAATGGTGAAGGTCATCGCGGAGTATGTCTCGACTGAGCCGATACCGTAGATGCACGACACGGACGCCACGATGATAACGTCGTCGCGCTCAAGCAGCGCGCGCGTCGCGGCATGGCGCATGCGGTCGATCTGCTCGTTGATCGACGAATCCTTCTCGATGTAGGTGTCGCTGCGGGGGATGTACGCTTCCGGCTGATAGTAATCGTAGTACGAGACGAAATATTCGACCGCGTTATCCGGGAAGAACGACTTGAACTCGCCGTAGAGCTGCGCCGCGAGCGTCTTGTTTGGCGCGAGGATCAACGCAGGCCGCTGCGTTTCCTCGATCACCTTAGCCATGGTGAAGGTCTTGCCGGACCCCGTGACGCCGAGCAGCACCTGTTCGCGTTCGAGCTTCGTCACGCCTTCGACAAGTTCGCGGATGGCGGCAGGCTGGTCGCCGCACGGCTCGAAATCCGACTTGATGATGAAGGGTTTGCCGCCCTCGCTTTTTTCCGGGCGCGGTGGCCGATGCGGCATGAACATCGGCATGTTTTCGCCGGTGAGTAGCGGGTGATCGCCGATGGGTGGCAGTTTGCCCTGCATATGCGACGGAAGCGGCATCGCGCCGGTCGGCTTCAGGTTTCGTAGTGCGGGGATGAGATGTGCGGTGCTTTCCGAGCTGTAGGCAACGTCTTGGTCGAAGTCGGCCTGCGGCGCCTCGCTGAAGCCGGACGCGGTCGCGCGGGTCTTCGCGCTTCGAGGTGCGCTTGTTGGCTTGGACGCGGGTTTGGCTTTTCGGGCCGTCGGCTTGGCCGCGCTTGGTTTTGTCATAGCCCTTATATGCCACCGCGACGCAGATTCGACCAGTGTCCGCGAAGGAAGCGAGGGTGTGAGCTGAGCACGGCGGGCCACTCTGTAGCGCCGTTCTCGCTCAAGCGGCCGGCGATGACGCAGCCGATTCCGCGACGATCGCAATCAAAGTCGAAAACATCTTACGGCCTGCGCGACATTATTGAGACCCTTTTTGCGCTAACGCCGCCTTGACTGCCGGGGCGACTTCGTAGGGCATATCCACCACTTTCACCCCCGCTTTTTCGAGCGCTTCCCGCTTCGACTGGTAAGTACCGCGACCGCCACTCACGATGGCCCCGGCATGCCCCATCGTTTTTCCTGGGGGCGCGGAGCGGCCCGCGATGAACGCAATCACCGGCTTCGACATCGTGGCGGCGTAAGCGGCGGCGGCTTCTTCCATCGCTCCACCGATCTCTCCAACCAGCACAACTGCCTCTGTCTTTTTGTCCTCATCGAGCGCTACTAGCGCTTCGCAGGTCGTCGTCCCGATCACCGGGTCGCCGCCAATGCCGAGAAAGGCCGACTGGCCCAATCCGTCACGTGTCAGATTGAGACAGATGAGCGTTCCAAGGCTGCCGCTTCGGGAAATCACGCCAACGAAACCCGGCTGAAATATCTGAGCGTTATGCCCCGGCATGATGCCTGCAAATGCCTCGCCTGGCGTCACAAGACCCGCCGTGTTGGGACCGACGATGCGGGTGTTACGTTTTTTTGCCGCCGCATGCATCATGAGAACGTCCTGAAGCGGGATATGCTCAGTCAGAACGATCAGTTGCTTCACGCCTGCTTCGATTGCATCGAGCGCCGCATCCTTTGCTGCGGCAGGCGGGATGAACATCACCGATATGTCGAAATGTCCGCTCCGCATGGCCTCGCAGGCGGACGCAAAAACAGGCACACCCAGATGTGTCTCGCCGGCCCTTTTTGGATTGACACCGCCACGCACCTGCGTGCCGCATGCCATCATCTTTTCAGCCCAGAAGGTTCCCTGCTTGCCGGTAAGCCCTTGAATCAAAACCTTGTGTTCGCGCCGAAGAATCATCGTGCCGCCTCCACAGCGGCTTTGACCGCGTCTTCCATAAAGTCGTATGGTTCGAAGCCCAGTCTTGACCTGACGAGGTTTATCGCCTCGCCTGACCCCGTGCCGTGTATGGAGAAGAAGACGGGTATTTCGGGCGTGAGTTTCTCCCAGGCCGCGACGACGCCCTCTGCCATCACGTCTGTGCGTGCGAATGCGCCGCAAAAATTGACCACAAGCGATTTCACGCCCGGATTGGAAAGCACGATCCTCAGCGCCGTTTCGGCCTTGGTGTAGGCTTCGCCGCCGATCTCCTGAAAGTTCGCGGGTCTGCCGCCAAAATGGCTCACGGCGTCCATTGTGGTCATGGTCAGCCCCGCGCCGTTCGCGAGGATGGCGACATTCCCCTCAAGCTCGATGAATTTGAGACCGGCATCCTCGGCCTCCTTTTCGAGGCGAGTTCGCCTCTCGGGAACAGCGGTCGCCGCCAGTTCCGGTTGCCTGAAGGCTGCGGCTGGATCGAGGATGAACTTGCAGTCCAGGGCGACGATACTTTTATCCTTCAGCACTGCCAGCGGGTTGATTTCAAGAAGTTCGCCATCGTTCGCCACGAAGGCCTCGTAGAGGCGAACAAGAATTGGAGCTATCCCGGCAGCGTACGGCCCTTCCGCGAGTTCCGCCGCATCGGCCTCGCTGAAGCCTGCCGATACGTCGACATAGAACCGTCGGATCGCTTCCGGCTTCCTCTCGGCCAGTTCCTCTATATCCATGCCGCCTTCCTCGGAAAACAGAACCATCGGGGAGCGCGTTACCGGGTCGGGAAGGATCGCGGCATAATATTCCCGTTCGATGTCGGCTTTTTCCTCCGCTAGAACAGCAGCGACTGGGAAGCCGTTGATCGTGAGCGCCAGAATGGCGGCGGCGGCCTCCTTCGCTTCGTCTGCGCTGAAGGCAAGCCGTACGCCGCCCGATTTTCCGCGTTTGCCGGTCGAAACCTGCGCCTTGATCACGCAAGCCCCGAGCTTGTCGTATGCTCCAGCCGCATCTTCAGGCGTAAGGCAGAGAATGCCGTTCGGCACCGGAATTCCGGCACGGCTCAGAACCATATGCTTGGCCGAATATTCGAGAAGGTTCATCTTTCACCTGCCGTATCTTTGCCAATGAGGACCGAAGAGATCTTCTTCCGCGGGTTTGTTTTCCGTTATGGGCGTGACGAGGTGCGTAATGTTGAGGAAGTGCTTGTAGTTAAGGTTTTCGGAAATCGAGTTTTTCTGCCAACTGCCGCAGCCCATGCTCAGCGTGAAGTTGAGGCCGGAATCGAAGCCGCCGCCATTGCCAAAGGTGTGCGCAAAATTCACGAGCACGCGTACGACCTTGAGATCGGCCGCAAGTTCGCGGGCACGGTCCATGTTCGTCGTGTGAATCCCGCAGGAATGTCCGCGGCCCTGATGCTCGAGAATGCGCCGCACAAGGTGCTTTGCATCCGCGAAGTCCTTCGCCCGATAGACGGTGAGCACGAGCGAAAGCTTCTCGCCGGAGAGTGGATGGTTTTTGCCGATCCCCGTTTCTTCGATCAGAAGAAAGCGAGCCTTTTCCGCCTCGGCAGGTAGACCGAACGCCTTGGCGAGTATGCTCGCGTCCTGAGCGATGAGGTCGCGGTTGAGTTTGCCGTTTACCCAAAGCGTGCGCTCTATGGCCTCCTTGTCGGAAGCAGCGCAAAGCCACGCCCCCGCCCGTTTCAACGCTTCGATCGCCTGTTCGTAAACGCTGGCGACGATGACCACAGCGTTCTCCGATGAGCAGGAGGTTGAATTGTCGAAAGTCTTCGAGGCGGCGATCTTCCCCGCGGCGGCATCGAGATCAGCGGTTTCGTCTATGATGACCGGAACATTCCCTGCCCCGACGCCTATCGCGGGCGTGCCGCTGGAATAGGCCCGTCGCACGTTGTCCTGAGAGCCCGTCACGACGACGAGTTCCACCGCTGCCATAAGCGCCTGCGTAAGATCTTTCGTGACGGGCGGTGGCAGGATCTGGACGATATCTGCGGGAAGGCCGATTTGCACCAGAGCCTCGCGCATCCATCGCACGGCAAGCGCAGTCGTACGATAACCAAGCGGAGACGGCGCTATGATGATCGCGTTGCGCCCCTTGATCGCCATCATCGCCTTGTTGACAGGTGTGGCACCGGGATTTGTCGATGGAGTCAAAGCCGCAACGACGCCCAGCGGCTTTGCGTATTTCACGATACCGAGGGCGCGGTCTTCCTCGATAACGCCAACGCTTTTAACGCCAAGCAGATCGCGTAGCGTGCCGAACGTCTTGCGCCGCTTCTTGATTATCTTGTCCGGTACGTTTCCAAGCAACGTATCGGCGACAGCAAGCTCTGCTAGTTGCCTCGCATGATCTTCCTGATAGAGGGACCAGGCGACAGCTCGCACGGCCTCGTCGACCCGCGCCTGATCGCTGGGCCCAAACTGCACCTGTGCAGCTCTCGCCTTTCTCACCAGATCGCCGACTACGTCGCCCGCTGGCGCAGAAGCGTGAGTTTCGTCCAAAGGTTGCTCCATCGAATACCGGCGATATCATCGATCATTCCCAAGCCGAAGTTTCGTGAACCGCTGGCTGAATAGGCTGTACCCAGATCAGTGCCACGATCAGTTCAGGAAAAAAGCCGCGCTCAGACAGCTCGCCATAGTTTCAAGTCGTTAACGAAGATAACCGGCAGCATGAAGGCGAACGAGCCGGGAAAAGCCTGTTGCGATCACCGTTGATCGAGCTTTCGACACGTTGCCGGTTTTGCGGAGTCGCCCACCGGTAAATTCGCAAGGCTGGCCCGCCCTTTCTAGCCCGCTCAAAGCCAATCTCCATATAATCGATAGTCTAAGTCAATGTCGCGCCGTCATCAAGGCGGGCTCGCGGCCCCTCACGAGGAGAGCGAGACGGAAGCCAGCTCAGGATGGACCCAGAACTGGACTGAAAAGCGCTGTGCAGCACTTGCATCCCCGCTACAATTCTGGGACAAAGACCGGGACGCAAGGACCAAACGGGGACGCGGCGCACGTGGTGAAATGGCAGACACGGTAGGTTTAGGTCCTACTGCCGCAAGGCGTGGGGGTTCAAGTCCCTCCGTGCGCACCAGCATTTGAGACTCTTCACTTGCACTCACCCCGCGTGGAAAAACAGCACGCCCGGCTGATAAGTCTCGACCACGAGCGAAATCGGCGTCGCGCCGTTCGAGAGGATGGCGCGGTGGCGAAGGATCGGCGCGCGCGCGTCTGAGGTGGGCGTCCACAGCACGTCCGACGACAGCGTTTCGCGCCGGAAATCGAGATCCTCGACCACGCGCCCGAACGGCGTCTCCGTCTCTTCAAGAAGGTGGTTCATTTCAGCGGGAAGCCGCGCCGGGATATACCAGTTTTCCGCTTCGGACAGAAACTTGTCGCCGAAGAAGATGCGCACGAGGCGATAGCGCAGCGCGTCGTCCGGCGAGATGGCGAGGCGTGCGCATTCTTCGTCGGTCAGGTCACGCCGCGCGCCGTCGCGGTGCACTTCGGCGGTGAGCGCCGCGCTTGGAAGGCGGCCTGACGCGCGGCACCAGCGGTCGAGCGTGTCGGTCGCGCTCGGATGGGAAAGGAGGTCTGCATTCAGCCTTTCGATCAGGGCGGCGGTTGCGCCCGGCCGCGAAAAGCGATCCTGAAAATTCAACGTGTGTGCTCCAAAGAGCGTTTTCGAGCGAAGGAATGTCGTTTCGCGTGACGAAAACGCGTCAGATTAGAAACCTGTAGCTTCGCGATGGGGCTGAAGCGCCCGCTGCAAGGGCCGTCGGCCGATCCTCGCCAATCACCATAAAGGCGGGAAAGCCCATCCGTTCAAGGCCGAAGCGCCCGAAGGGTGAAAGGGCGCGTCGCTTCGGCGCGCCTGTCGCGGCCATCGGACGGCTCGCGCAGCTTTCCGGCGAAAGCGGAGCGGCTTTCGCGGCCGCGCTTCGAAACGCCGCAGCTTACGGTGATGCCCAATGTTCAAGTGGTTTGTTCTATTTTTTGCAGGCTTATTCGAAATTTTGGTCCAACGGAACCAATTGCGAGGCTTCCCATGCTCGAAACTGACAACTCGCTGACATCCGCAATCAGCAAAGCCTCACGTTTCAGGGCGCAAGCTTCTGGCGGTTCAGATTTCGGCTTGTGCGTCCGCGTGCGGCACCCTCGCGAATGTCGGAATCGCAAGACCAAGAGCAACTTCATGTTTCTGGTGGAGCTTTTGACATCTGGGTGAAGCTCAATCGCGAATGTCAAATTCGTTTCACCAGCGTTACAGCCACAGGAGGATTGCATGAGACCTGCACGAATGGCACTTGCGGCGGCGCTCGGACTCGCGCTCGCGACCGGGGCTGCGGCTCAAGGTGGCATGGGTGGCGGAATGGGCGGCGGCGGAATGGGCGGCGGCGGAATGGGCGGCGGGAGAGGCATGTGGCAGGGTATCGTCACGAAGCTGTGTCCCGCCGATATCGAAAAGCACTGCGCGACTGTTCCGGCTGCGGGGCAGCGCGATTGCCTCGCGGGCAAGATCAAGGAGCTTTCAGAACCGTGCCTGACCGCGGTCGAATCGACGGCCGCCGATCGTGGCCCCGGTACCGGCCCGGTGGCGAGCCTCTGCATGACGGAGATCGCGAAGTTCTGCCCGGAGGTGGAGCATGTGCAAGGACAGGTGCGTCGCTGCCTGACGCAGCATAAAGCGGAACTTGCGCAGCCCTGCGTGGTCGCGCTTGAAAACACCGGCCCCGCCTGGGCTCGGTGAAAGCGGGAGAGGCCGCGAAGTCACGCCCGACGCCCACGCGGCCTCTTTCGTGATTTAAGTTGCGTTCAATCTGGGAATTTCAGCCGCGCCACGCCTTCAGCCGCGCCGCCGCCTCGCGCATGCGTTCGAACGGCCCGGCATAGCTGAAGCGAATGAAGCGGTGCCCGTCCTCCTCGTCGAAATCGACGCCGGGGGTCGCGGCCACGCCCGTCTCCGCCAGCATGCGGCGCACGAAAGCGGCGGAATCATCGGTGATAGCGCCTGCGTCTGCATACACGTAGAAGGCACCATCGGCGGGGGCGAGGCGGCCGAAGCCAGCGCGCGGCAGTTCCTCCAGAAGCAGGTCGCGGTTTCTGGCATACACGGCCTTGTACGCCTCCAGTTCCTCAACCGCTTCGAACGCCGCCAGCGCGCCAACTTGCGAGGCGGTGGGCGTCGAAATGTAGAGGTTCTGCGCGACGCGCTCGAACACACGCACTAGGCGCTCGGGCACGACCATCCAGCCAACCCGCCAGCCGGTCATCGAGTAATATTTCGAGAAGCTGTTGATGACGATGGCGTCGTCCGAAAAGGCGAGCGCGGTCGCGGCCGGAGCGCCGTAGGTCAGCCCGTGGTAGATTTCGTCCGAGATGAACCACGCGCCCGCCTCACGCGCCGTTTCGACGAGGAGGCCGAGCGCGGCTGGCGATAGCATGGCGCCGGTCGGGTTCGAGGGGCTGGCCAGCACTACGGCGCGCGCGCCTCGGTCGCGGAAGGCGGCGGCCAGCGCATCCGGCGTCGGCGCGTAACCTGTGACAGCGCCCGCCGCGACAGGCACCGGCACGAGGTCGAGCACGCGCGCGATCTGGCGATAGCAGGGGTAGCCCGGACGTGGCAGCGCGAGCCCTTCGCCGGGGTTGAGCAGCGCAAGAAACGCCAGCACGAAGCCCGCCGACGAGCCCGTCGTCACCACGATGCGCGACGGCGATACGTTAACGCCGTAGGCATCGGCATAATGCCGCGCGATGCGTTCGCGAAGCGCCGGGAGGCCCAACGCGTCAGTATAGCCGAGCGGGCCGTCATCGATCGCGCGCTTTACCGCCTCGCGCACGAGGCGCGGCGCGGGCGTGCCCGGCTGGCCAACTTCCATGTGGATGATGTCGCCACCCGCCGCCTGAAGCCGGTTCGCCTCGCGCATCACGTCCATGACGACGAACGCGCCGATCGCGCTGCGAAGCGATGGCGAAAGCACGGTCCGTGCGGGCGCTTCGCTATGTGTCACGTTTTCGTCCATGGCCTTTCATCCTTTCGCGAGCCTGTCCGGTCCATAGATCCGCAGGCAGCGAACCGCGCCCGCGTCATCCTTACGCCCGAATTCCACCGCCATTATTCCTCAAAAAATTCCGTTCGATGCATGCCCCGTCGGCTCGGTATGAACCTTCGGCAAGCGGCGCCATCCGGGGTGGAAGTTTCCAAATGGCTTTATCACAAACGATTTCGCGCTTGAGAAAATTGGCGGCTTGCGTCGCAATTTTTGCCACTGCGGCGAGCGCTACGGCTGCGGCGCAGGAAATCAGCCTTATCCGCGACGCCGAGACCGAGGCGCTCATCGCCGATTACACCGCGCCCATCTTCCGCGCGGCGGGCGTTTCCGGCAACAATATCAAGGTCCATCTCGTCAACGATGGCAGCTTCAACGCGTTCGTCGTCGACGGGCGCAACATGTTCATCAACACGGGCGCGATCCTTCAGTCCGAGACGCCGAACCAGATCATCGGCGTCATCGCCCACGAGACGGGGCACATCAAGGGCGGCCATATCACCGGCCTTCGCCAGCAGATCGCGAAGATGCAGACGGCGGCGCTCATGCTCCAGGTCCTGAGCATCGGCACTATGGTCGGCGGCGCGGCAAGCGGTAGCAGCGAAGCGATGCAGGGCGGCTCGGCGATGATGATGGGCGGCTCGCAGGTGCTGATGCGCTCGATCCTCTCTTATCGACGCGCGCAGGAATCCGCCGCCGACCAGGCCGGTGTCGAGTTCCTGAACAAGTCGCAGCAGTCGCCGGCGGGGATGCTGAAGACCTTCCGCTATTTCGCGAACCAGTCGCTCGGCAATACAAGGGTCGATCCGTACATCCAGACGCATCCGGTGCCCGCCGAGCGCATCGCGCAGCTTGAGGAAATCGCGAAAAAGAGCCCGTACTTCGGTCAGAAGGATTCGGCGCAACTTCAGCTTCGCCACGATCTCGTGCGGGCCAAGATCGCGGCCTACACATGGAAGAACAACCCGCAGGCGATCGCACGCCAGTATAATGACAACGGCCTGCCATCCCGCTACGCGCGCGCCATCATGAAGTATCACATGGGCGGCTATCCGTCCGCCGCGCCCGCCCTTGAGGAACTTATCGCGCAGCAGCCGCAGAACCCTTGGTTTCACGAGTTGAAAGGCACATTTCTTCTCGAAAGCGGAAGGGCGAAGGAAGCGGTCGCGCCGTTCCGCAAGGCGGTGTCCCTCGTGTCGAAGTCGGGTTTCATGCGCATCGAGCTGGCGCAGGCGATCCTCGAAAGCGGCGGCGGCAGCGCAGATGAAGCGCTTCAGTTGTTGCGCGTGGGAATGGTGGAAGAAGAGCAGTCCTATCTCGGCTATCGCCTCCAGGCACAGGCTTACGGCAAGCTCAGACGCTTCCCCGAAGCCGACCTCGCCTCGGCGCTGGCAGCTTTCCACAAGGGCGACGTGAAGGTGGCCAAGATGATGGCGGAGCGCGCAAAGAACGGTCTTGCCGCCGGTTCGCCCGGCTGGGTCAAGGCTGACGACATCGTAAACTTCAAGATGGAAAAAGTGCGTGGTTAGCCGCGTCGATTTGCGCTAGCCACCAGAAACGGAAATCCCGGAGAGACTGATGAAAACGATAATGAAGAGAGCCGTCGCGCTTGCCGTGCCGGCGGCGATGGCCCTGTCCCTTTCCATAGCGGCACCCATTGCGGCACGCGCGCAGACGGACACGTTCACCGATGGACAGACGCGGTCCATCGAGAAGATCGTGAAGGATTACCTCGTCTCTCACCCGGAAATCCTGCTCGAAGTTCAGGACGCCTTCGAGAAGAAGGCCGAAGCCAAGCGCGGCGAAGCCACCCGTTCGCGCATGCCTGAGTTCTACAAGAGCCTTTCGGGGCTGAAATCAGAGCTCGCGCCGCTGACGATTGGTCAGGGCGACGTCACGCTCGTCGAGTTCTTCGATTATAATTGCGGTTATTGTCGCCACGCTCTGCCGGAGGTCGTAAAGCTTCTTGACGCCGACAAGAAGGTCAAGGTGGTGTTCATGGAATATCCCATCTTGTCGCAAGGCTCGGCCGATGCCTCGAAAGTGGCCCTCGCCGCCGCGAAACAGGGCAAATATTTCGAGTTCCACAAGGCGATGTTCGCCGCAGGCCGCGCCAACAAGGAAAGCGCACTCAAGGTCGCCGAACAGATCGGCCTCGACATGGAGAAGGTGAAGGCCGATAGCGCTTCACCCGAGACGGAGGCGCTCGTGGCGAAAATCGGCGAGATCGGCAAGCGCATGTTCGTCGACGGAACGCCAACCTTCGTCGTCGGCGACAAGGTCACTCCCGGCGCCGCAGATTACGACGCGTTGAAAAAGGTCGTCGAAGATACACGCAAGGACGGCTGCAAGGCATGCGCCGAAGCCGCATCCGCGCCCGGTGCAAAAGACGAGAAAAAATCCTGACGCTTTTGCGCTGAGATACGAAAGCTGTTAACAAGAGCACGGCCGGGTTCGCCCGGCCCTGTCGCTTGTCTTTTCGAAAGCCATGGACCTGTTGCCTTGAAGCCGATCTTCATCCTCAACGGCCCGAACCTCAATCTCCTCGGCGAACGCGAGCCGGAGATTTATGGCGGCAATACGCTTGCGACCATCGAGGACGCCTTGCGTAACCGTGCCGCCACTCTCGGCGTTTCCATCGATTTTCGGCAGACAAATCACGAGGGCGTGCTGGTCGACCAAATTCAGGAGGCACGCCATGCGGCGTCTGGCCTCATTCTGAACGCGGGCGCATACACGCATACATCGGTCGCAATTCATGATGCTTTGCGTGCGCTTTCGCTCCCGATTATCGAAGTGCACCTGAGCAACATTTACAAGCGCGAAGCCTTTCGCCATCGCTCCTATGTTTCTCCGGCCGCAACCGGGGTTATCTGCGGACTTGGCGCGCAAGGGTACGGGCTCGCGCTCGACGCGGTGGCGGAAATCCTGAAGGCTTCCGCTCCAATCAACCGGAGTCCCCATGCCTGAGACGGCCAACAAATATCCGAATGAAGATCTGATCCGGAATCTCGCCCTGCTTCTGAATGAAACGGGCCTGACCGAAATCGAGATCGAGGAAAACAACCTTCGCGTTCGCGTGGCGCGCACGCTGAGCGTCCAGACGAATCTGGTCCCTTCCGGCTACGCGCCTCCCGCCACTGCCGGCGTCGGCCCCGGGGGAGGATCCGCGCCAGCGTCCAACCTCGAAAATCATCCGGGCGTTGTGACATCCCCGATGGTCGGCACCGCCTACCGTTCGCCGGAACCGGGCGCGTCGACCTTCGTCGAGGTCGGCTCACAGGTGCGCGAGGGCGATACGCTGCTCATCGTCGAGGCCATGAAGACGATGAACCAGATCGCCGCCCCTCGCTCCGGCACCGTCAAGCGCATCCTTGTGGAGAACGGGCAGCCCGTCGAATACGGCGAACCGCTCATGATTATTGAATAAGGCGGCAGGCTCATGTTCGACAAGATCCTGATCGCCAATCGCGGAGAGATTGCACTTCGCATCGAGCGCGCCTGCAAGGAACTCGGCATCAAGACGGTCGCCGTGCATTCCACGGCCGACGCCGATGCGATGCATGTGCGCCTCGCCGACGAAAGCGTGTGCATCGGCCCGCCGGCGGCGAGCGAAAGCTATCTCAATATTCCCCGGCTTGTCGCAGCCTGTGAGATCACCGGCGCCGACGCGCTTCATCCAGGCTACGGCTTCCTGTCCGAGAACGCGCGCTTCGCCGAGATCCTCGAAGAGCACGGCGTCACGTTCATCGGCCCCACGCCCGAGCATATGCGGCTCATGGGCGACAAGATCCGCGCGAAGGAAACCGCGAAAGAACTCGGCATCCCCGTGGTGCCCGGCTCCGGCGGCGCCGTCACGACGAACGAGGAAGCCATCGCCATCGCACGCGAGATCGGCTTTCCGGTGCTCGTGAAGGCGGCGGCGGGCGGCGGCGGACGCGGCATGAAGGTCGCGCGCACGGAAGCCGAACTGCCGATCGCGCTCTCGACCGCACGCGCGGAATCGAAGGCCGCTTTCGGCGACGACGCGCTCTATCTCGAACGCTATCTATCGAAGCCGCGCCACATCGAAATTCAGGTGATCGGCGACGGCAAGGGCAACGCGGTCTATCTCGGCGAACGCGACTGCTCCCTCCAGCGTCGCCACCAGAAGATCCTCGAAGAAACGCCTTCGCCCGCGCTCAACGAGGCGCAGCGCAAGGAGATCGGCGAGACGGTTGCGCGCGCGATGCGCAAGCTGAAATACCGCAACGCCGGTACGGTCGAGTTCCTTTATGAAGACGGAGAGTTCTTCTTCATCGAGATGAACACCCGCCTTCAGGTGGAGCATCCGGTGACGGAAATGGTCACGGGCATCGATCTGGTGATCGAACAGATCCAGATCGCGGCCGGTGCGGGCCTCTCCTTCACGCAGGATGAAGTCCGCTTCGACGGCCACGCCATTGAATGCCGCATCAACGCGGAAAACCCGACCACCTTCCGACCATCGCCCGGCAAGATCTCCTACTTCCACCCGCCGGGAGGCCTCGGGGTGCGCGTCGATTCCGGCGTGTATGCGGGCTACACCATCCCGGCCTATTACGACAGCCTCATCGGCAAGCTGATCGTGCACGGCAAGAACCGCAATGAATGCCTTATGCGGTTGCGTCGTGCGCTCGGCGAGTTCGTGATCGACGGCATCGAGACAACGATCCCGCTGTTTTCAACGTTGATTCAGCAATCGGACATCGTCGACGGGGTTTACGACATTCACTGGCTCGAAAATTATCTCCAGAAGCATTAGATTAGAGGGACGGGTTCTTTCGCGACGAAAAGGCAGGTTCGCGGACCATGGGATCGCCCTCCAATCTCAGCATTGAAATCACGCCGCAGGTTCTGCTCAAAGCATATGCCTGCGGCATCTTTCCGATGGCCGAAAGTGCCGAGGATACGACGCTTTACTGGATCGAACCGGAACGGCGCGGTATCCTCGCCCTTGAAGGGTTGCACGTGCCCCGCCGGCTTGCCCGCGTCATCAAGCAGGGCAAGTTCGAGGTCCGCGTCGACAGCGACTATCACGGCGTGATCGAGGGCTGCGCGTCCTCGCGCGCGGGGCGCCGCACCACCTGGATCAACAGGCGCATCCGCGAACTTTACGCCGATCTCTTCGACATGGGCTACTGCCATACCGTCGAAACGTGGCGTGACGGCAAGCTTGTCGGCGGACTTTACGGCGTGGCGCTCGGACGGTCCTTCTTCGGCGAGAGCATGTTCTCCTACGAAACCGATGCCTCGAAGGTGGCGCTCGTCTATCTCGCGGCAAGGCTCCGTTATGGCGATTTCTGTCTGCTCGACACGCAATTCGTCACCGAGCACCTGCGGCAATTCGGCGCTCAGGAGATAAGCCGCGCGGCGTTCCACCGGCGGCTGGAGCAGGCGCTTCAGGGTTTCGGCGCGTTCGACCGTCTCCCGGCCGATATGTCCGCCGAAGGTGTCTTGCAACTCGTCAGCCACACGTCGAAGGTGGGATGCTCCACCGCGTGAAGCCCCGGGCTTTCCGCGAACGTCCAGCCCGTGAAGATGCGATGCGACGAGCCGTCGAGCACGACCTCGTCCACCTCGATGAAGGCGCTTGTCAGCGGCGTCTCCGTGGACGGGCGTGTGTAGCAGGCGCGCGGCGTAATGGTCAGTGCGCCGAACGTGACAGTGCGTCCCATCGGTATTTCGAGCGGCTGAACGCGGCCCGTCACCTTGTCGAGCGCCGCGAAGACCGCCGTCGAATTGGCGATCCTGTCGGCGGACGCCGGGGTGCCGGGTGCCACGAGCGCAAGACCGGCAAGGACCGTCGAAAGAGCTATCTGCCGCGCATTCATGATCATACCGGAAAGCCTGGACCGTTGAAACGCCGCGCGCTCGCGCCGACGCCCGAAGTTCTTGTTGCCGACCGACGCGTCCGCTTTGTGAGCGCCGGTCGATCTTCCGAGCGGCCAGAGCGAACACGACCGCTTTTCACCAATAGATCAGCTCGCGTTAAATCGAAATCGATTTGACGCGTAAAGACCGATCGAAATCGCTCCCTGCGCATGAGGCAGCGTCCGATTGCAGCACGCTTCCGGGCATGCAGAAGCGAAAGAGCACCACCATCAAGAAGGGTTCTCGAAGCGACGTTTCCACGGCGGCGAGCGCTCCGGCAGCGCAAGCGAGGGAAGCCAAGCCCGACGCCGGAGATCGCTGAGCGACACAAGCGCCCTATCGCGGCAAAAGTCTGGCGGCGACGCGTAAGCGCACATAATCCGCCCACCAACGCCCATCTTCGTCGCGCAAGCTCGGTCGCAACCGCTCGACCATCACAGCATGGGACTGAACACCTAACGAATAAATTCGAGGGACGCGCGCCGGAGATTCTGCTGTCGGCGCGCTCCTATTGCCAAGCCGTAGATTGAAATTCGAGCGAATGCGAGCTTCTCGCTTTGTGACGCTCACCGTACGGCGGCGTGCCTCGAAAAGAAATCCGTCAAAACGACATTCGTGGCGGGCTGGATCATTGCTTAACCGATAGCTTGGCTCGTCCCGCTGTGACGGCGTTAATGATACACCATCACACGCCGGGACTGAACACCTAGGAAGTGTGGACATTTATCGGATGCACAAGATGGTTGCTGCGAGCGCGATCATGGAGCGGTAGTTTCGGGCGGTCTTTTCATATCTCGTAGCGATGCGTCGAAACTGTTTGAGCTTCGAGAAACAGCATTCGATCAGGTGACGCTGGGCATACACTTCCTAGCAACAATCAATTCCAGTGCAGCTTTGAATTTTTGCCACCAAAGCGCCCGCTCCGCCCCCGCTACCGCGTCCGGGCTTCGATGTCGTGCTCGACATCGCGCTCTCGGAAAAGAAGCGTCTTGACGCGCGCCGTCACCGCGACATCGCCAGCATTTCCGGCGAATGAAAAAGGCGTACCCATGCCTTCGGCGCATGAAACGCAGTTCTCTGCGCTCACTGCGACGGTTCAGCTGGCGGCATGTTGCGCCGGATCCTGCGCGGTGCGGCAGCGGTCATTCATGAAACGCCGGGGAGTTTTCCAGTTCCCGGGCGATCCCGACCTGATCGCGCAGGAGGAAGAGGATGTCGTCTTCCGTGGTGCGCGGATTGAGCAGGACGGCCCTGAGAAGCGCGAGCGGCTCATCGCCATGTCGCGACACAGGCCGAAACGTCCGCGATACGAAGCTGTCGCCCTTGTCGCGCTGCGCGCGCTGCAACGCGACGTTGAAGCGGCTGATCCGGTGATTGTCGGCAGGCCCCGGTGTGGTGCCCCGCATCGCCTCGGGAATGTAGCGATAGGTCAGGATGTTCATGTCAGGGCGGGAGGTCAGTTCGAACTCCGGCATCCCCTCGATATGGCGCGCCATGATCCGTGTCCGCTCAAGGCTGGCGGAGAAGAGTGCATCGTAGACGGATTTTCCGATCAGGTGCAGAGCGGCGTGGACATAGATCGCCGTTGCGGGGCGCGTGCCTTCGAGCGTGAAACGCCCCTGATCTTCGGAGTTGGGCCGCACCGCATAGGGCGCGTGATGCATGATGGTTTTCGACACTTCCGGGTCGCGGAAGAACAGCATCCCGCATCCAAGCGGGACCATGAGCTGCTTGTGTCCGTCGATGGTGACCGTGTCCGCCAACTCGATCCCGGCGAGGATATGGCGATTGCGCGGACTGAGCAGAAAGCCGCCGCCCCACGCTGCATCGACATGGACATGAATATTACGCGCCTGCCCGAGACGGCAGATCGAAGCCAGCGGATCGACGCTTCCGAACTCCGTCGTTCCGGCGATGGCAATGAGCGCGGCGACCGTGACGCCCTCCGCCTCGCAAGCTTCGATCTCCCGCTCAAGCGCCGCGGGAAGCATGCGGTTCTGCTCGTCGACGGGCACCCTGCGCAGTTCCAGCCCCATCAGGTCCGCACCCTTGGCGAAGGAATAGTGCATCAACTCCGAGCCAATCACGGCCATGCGGGCGCCGCCGCCTGCGTGTACGCTCGCCCGCTGCTTGGCCGCCCGAAGCGCGGTCAGATTGGCGATGGTGCCGCCGCTCGCGAAGAGGCCCAACGTCGAATCGCGATCTTGCACGCGGCGGTCATAGAACGCAGTGTCGAAACCGTAGGTTTCCTTGTGCAGCATCCCGAGAACCTGACGCTCCACGAACGTCAGGCTGCCGCTGGTTTCCATCTTCACGACGTTCTGGTTTAGGGTCTGCACCAGACGCCCCAGCTCCGGCAGGAAGCCGGGAATGGGCGATGTCATGTGTCCGAGGTAGCGCGGCGAGGCCAACGACGAGCAATGCGGCAGAACATCCTGATCGAGCAACGACAGATAATCGTCCAACGCCATGGCGGTGTCGGGCACCTCGCAGGATCGAAATTTTTCCCGAACGCGCCGGATCGGCGACCGCTCCCCGGCATCAGCGCTCCTCAGGAATGAGGCCGATCTCGCTTCGACCCAACCGCGCAGCTTCGACAGGTCAGACCCGAGCAGATAATCGGCGACGTCTGCACCCGCATCCTCGCTCGGAGAGGGGTGCTGCGAGATTTCGGTGAGCTTTTCTGACGCCATTCTTGCCTCTCGTTGCACCGCTTCAGGAACATGAAGACCGCCGCTCGTTGCTTCTACGGCAATTTACGGCCTTGGCACCCAGGGGGCTGCGGCTTTCGAGCGAGATCGATACCGCTTCACGTGAGACGAAATCCAGAGCTTTATCGCGGTGCCGTAAAACGCGAAGGCGACCCGCCATTACGACTGACCGATGATACGCGGTCTGGAATACGCCGGGACAGCCTTTCGGCTCGAGGGCGAGGAGGCCGGGCGAGACCGGTTTCTACGGGAGGCTTCCGGCCGCGCGTCTCGTCTCGCTCAGATCTGGGCCATCAGGCCCATCCGCTTTTTCGGTGGCTTTCAAGCGGCCGTGTGTGTGTCGTCCCGCATGGAAATCGGGCCAAAACTCACGGCGTCGCCTGTCCCGGTTTGAAGATGTCTTGCCGATCGGACTGGTTTGCCCCCAACCGGTCGGCTCTGAAGCTTTCGCGTTTCAGGAATCGCGCAAAAAGCTTCAGCCTCGTGCTTTGGCGCGTTTTCTTCGAGCGAACAGGGTGCCTCTTCGCTCGAAAACGCTCTAGCGATGCCTGAATTCCGCCGGGCGTTTGGCCACGAAGGCGTTCATCCCCTCCTTCTGGTCTTCCGTCGCGAAGAGCGCGTGAAATACGCGGCGTTCAAAAAGCAGCCCCTCGGCGAGGCTGACCTCCAGAGCACGGTTTGCCGTCTCCTTGGCGGCGATGACCGACGGCTTGCCGAAGCCCGCGATCATGCGCGCGGTTGTCATGACATCGTCCCAGAAGCGCGCCTGTTGAACCACCCGGGAAACCAATCCGACACGATCCGCCTCGCCAGCGTCGATCAGACGACCCGTCAGGATGAGGTCCATCGCCTTGTATTTGCCGATGGCGCGCGTGAGCCGCTGTGATCCACCCATACCAGGGATGACACCGAGCTTGATTTCGGGCTGGCCGAATTTCGCCGTCTCCGAGGCAATGATGATGTCGCACATCATGGCGAGTTCGCAGCCGCCTCCGAGAGCGAAGCCGGATACTGCGGCGATGAGCGGTGTGCGGCATCTTGCAACGGCGTCCCAACCCGAAAACCAATCCGACATCGCCATTTCGACGGCGGAGCGGTCTGCCATCTCCTTGATGTCGGCACCCGCCGCGAACGCCTTGTCCGAGCCGGTGATGACGATAACGCCGACGCCGGTATCGGTGTCGAGCGCGGCGATGGCGGCAGCCATGGCGCGCATGACACTGTTGTTGAGAGCGTTCAGGGCCTTGGGCCGGTTGAGCCTCAGAATCGCAACCCTGCCATCGCGTTCCACAAGGATGGCGTCTGCTTCGGTATTCTCAGTCATCGTCATGCCCCCGATCACGCTTCGTTCGCTCTGGCGGCAAGCCATGGCAGGATGCCGGAGAAGTCCTTGTCGGTGCCGCCTTGGGCAACGAACCGCGCATAGATTTCGGCGGCGTGCTGGCCGAGGGGCGTTTCGACTCCGACGCTTGCGGCCGCCTGTTGGCTGAGGCCAAGATCTTTCAGCATGAGCGGGGCCGCAAAGCCGGGCTTGTATTCGTTGTCGGCGGGAGACTTCGGGCCGACGCCGGGGGCTGGGCAATAGGTGTTGATCGACCAGCATTGCCCCGACGACGTGGAAACGACGTCGAACATCGCCTGACGGCTGAGGCCGAGCTTGTCGGCCAGTGCGAACGCTTCGCACACAGCGATCATGGAAATGCCGAGCACCATGTTGTTGCAGATCTTCGCGGCCTGCCCCGCGCCCGCTTCTCCGCAATGGACGAGGTTTTTTCCCATCGCCGACAGGATCGGCCGTGCAGCCTCGAATGCCTCGACATCGGCACCGGACATGAATGTCAGTGTGCCCGCAGCCGCGCCTCCAACGCCGCCGGAAACCGGCGCATCCACGGATTTCAACCCGGCGTTTCTCGCCATATCATGAGCCGCGCGCGCGCTTTCCACATCTACAGTGGAACAATCGATCACCAACGCGCCGGCCTTGGCCGCAGGAACGATCTCTCCATAGACCTGCCTCAGGATCGCGCCGTTCGGCAGCATCGTCACCACGACATCGGCATCCGTCACGGCGGCAATCGCGCTCCTCTCCATCGCGACGCCAGCGGCAAGGGCGGCGGAGGCTGCCGTTGCCCCCTTGTCGAAGCCCCGGACATCGAATCCGTTTTTCAGCAGATTGACGGCCATGGGCAGTCCCATATTGCCGAGGCCAATGAATGCGACCCGTTTCATGGAGGTTTCCTCTGTTATCGTTATGATTGAACCGGCTTCTCAGGATGTCGCCGTTCTGGTGGCGAATGCGGCAATTCCTCCGTCCCAAGCGAGGCGAGGAGCGCCTCCGCGCGCGTCTCGTCCAGATCCTCAAGCCGCGCGAACCGCCAGTTGGGCTTGCGGTCCTTGTCGATCACGGCGGCGCGAATTCCTTCGAGAAAGTCGCTCATCTCCTGACAGCGGTAGGTGAAGCGATATTCGAGAGCCAGACAGTCCTCAATGGATGCGAGGTCGCGGGCACGGCGCACGGCCAGCAATGCCGCCGTCACGGCAAGCGGAGAATTGCGTCGGATGGCTTTCGCCGCATCCCTTGCCAGCGACGAGGAGGCATTTTCGAGGGATTGGACGATGGAAACCGCATCCGGGCTCGCGAAGAGCGCGTCGATTTCCACCCGGTTCGCGGCAAGCGCGGACGTTGGCGCGACTTCGCAATGGGCGTCCAAAAGCGTGACATCGCCCGTATCACACAACGCGGCGATGGCAGCCGCCGTCCGTTCGACAGGCATGTAAAGATCGGCGAATCCCCCATAAATGGCGTCGCCCGGCCCCATGCGCGCCGCTGTCATGGCGATATACTCTCCGCACCGTCCCGGCATCCGCGACAGCAGAAACGTTCCTCCGACATCGGGAATGAGTCCGATGCCGGTTTCGGGCATGGCTACGACGGAACGCTCGGTCACAATCCGATGCGACCCGTGCGCCGAGACGCCAACCCCACCGCCCATGACGATGCCATCCATGAAGGCCACGTAAGGCTTGGCGTAGCGATGGATTTTGGCATTCAGCCGATATTCGTCGCACCAGAACTTGCGGCCGTAGTCGAAGTCTCCTGCGCGGCCTTTTTTATAGAGGTCCGCGATATCGCCCCCGGCGCAGAAGGCTTTCTCGCCCGCAGCGTCCACGACCACGACATCGACCCCGGAATCGTGCTCCCACTTATCCAGCGCTTGCTCGATCCTGAGCGCCATTGCCCAGGTCAGCGCGTTCATCGCGGCCGGGCGGTTGAGCGTTATGCGTCCCGCGCGGCCCTCCTTGCGGATGACGACATCTTCTTCACTCATCGGCCCCTCTCCTCAACCATCGCTCGCGCGGTGATCATGCGCATGATTTCATTCGTGCCTTCGAGGATCCGATGCACGCGCAAATCGCGAACGATCTTCTCAAGCCCGTAGTCCGCAAGGTAGCCATAGCCGCCATGGATTTGCAGCGCCTCATCCGCGACATCGAAGGCCGCGTCGGTCACGAAGCACTTGGCCATGGCGCAGAATTTCGCGGCATCGGCGGTTTTCTGGTCGAGCTTCCACGCGGCCTGACGCAGGAAGCACCGAGCCACCTGAAGCGCGATCTCCATGTCGGCCAGCTTGAATTGCAGGGCCTGAAACTGATCGAGCGTCTTGCCGAAAGCCTTGCGTTCGCCGCTGTAATTCAACGCCTTGTCAAGCGCGGTTTGCGCTGCGCCCAGCGCGCAGGCGGCGATGTTGAGACGCCCGCCGTTGAGCCCTTGCATGGCGTATTTGAAGCCGTCGCCTTCAACACCGAGCAGATTGCTGGCGGGCACGCGGCAATCGTCGAACTGAACCGCAGCGGTTGGCTGCGCATTCCAGCCCATCTTTTTCTCATTGGCTCCGAAGCTCAGACCGGGCGTCCCCTTTTCCACCAGCACCGCCGAAATTCCCGACGGTCCGGGCGCGCCCGTTCTGCACATCACAACGTAGAGATCCGAGAGACCTGCGCCGGAGATGAAGGCCTTGGCTCCGTTCAACACAAGCTCGTCGCCATCGCGCGCCGCCGTTGTGCGGAGCGCGGCCGCGTCCGAGCCGCAACCGGGCTCGGTCAGACAGTAAGAGGCGACCGCATCCATCTTCGCGAGCTTCGGAATCCAACGCGCGCGATGCTCCTCGCTGCCGAAGGCGTCGATCATCCATGTGCACATGTTGTGGATGGACAGGAACGCTGCGATCGACGGGCACCCCAGCGACAGGCCTTCAAAAACTAGCGCCGCATCGAGCCGCGTCAGCCCCGTTCCGCCATGCTCCTCGCCCGCGTAAATCGCCGCGAACCCGAGGCTCCCCGCTTCCTTCAGGACATCGAGAGGCAAGCTTTTGTTTTCGTCCCAGACGGCGGCACCGGGAGCGAGGCGCTCCAGACCGAACGTCCTGGCCATTTCGAAAAAGGCCGCCTGCTCCTCGCTCAAGCCGAAATCCATCAGCTTCCCCGCAAACCTTGAATGAACATGTGGAAATACGGTCGGGTGTCCGAAAGCTTTGAACGATCCCCGACCGGCTGCGTTTGGATGGAAGTCTTCACATGGTCGGAATGACGAAGCTCGCGCCTTCCTTGACGCCGCTCGGCCACCGCGACGTGATCGTCTTGGTCTTCGTGTAGAAGCGGAAAGAATCCGCCCCGAACTGATTGAGATCGCCGAAGCCGGAGCGCTTCCAGCCGCCGAAGGTATAGTGAGCGAGCGGCACAGGGATCGGCACGTTGATACCCACCATGCCGACGTTGACCCGTGACGCGAAATCGCGCGCGGTATCGCCGTCGCGGGTGAAGATGGCGACGCCGTTGCCATATTCATGCTTCATCGGCAGATCGAGGGCTTCTTCGTAGGTGTCCGCACGGACGATGGATAGCACGGGACCGAAAATCTCGGCCTTGTAGATCTCCATGTCGGGTTTGACGTTATCGAAGAGGCACGGGCCGACGAAAAACCCGTCTTCGTAGCCTTGAAGCGAGAAGCCGCGCCCGTCGACAACGAGAGACGCCCCTTCGGCGATGCCTTTGTCGACAAGACCCAGCACGCGGCGCTTGGCATCGGCGGTCACGAGCGGACCGAAATCCACGGTCTCGGAGGTGTAGGGGCCAACCTTGAGCTTCTCGACGCGGGGAATGAGGCGCTCAAGCAGCCGGTCGGCCGTATCCTTGCCGATGGGGACGGCCACCGAAATCGCCATGCAGCGTTCGCCGGCGGCTCCATAGCCCGCGCCGATGAGGGCGTCTGCGACCTGATCGAGATCCGCGTCGGGAGCGATCACCATGTGGTTCTTGGCCCCGCCGAAGCATTGGACCCGCTTACCGGCCGCGCAGCCGCGCGTGTAGATGTATTCGGCGATGGCCGTCGAACCCACGAAACCGACAGCGCAGATGTCCGTATCGTCGAGGATGGCGTCCACAGCCTCCTTGTCGCCGTTCACGACGTTGAGGATGCCGTCCGGCAGACCCGCTTCCTGCATGAGCGCCGCCAGCATGAGGGGCACCGAGGGAGCGCGTTCCGACGGCTTGAGAATGAACGCGTTGCCTGCCGCGATGGCAGGACAAAACTTCCACATCGGGATCATGGCGGGGAAGTTGAACGGCGTGATGCCCGCGACGACCCCGAGCGGCTGGCGGACGGAATAGATGTCGATGCCGGGCCCGACGCCTTCGCTGAACTCGCCCTTCAGAAGATGCGGCGCGCCGATGCAGAATTCAGCCACTTCCAGCCCGCGGATGATGTCGCCCTTGGCGTCGGGGAAGGTCTTGCCATGTTCACGCGACAGGGCTTCCGCAAGCTTGTCCATGTCCCGGTGCAGAAGCCGCACGAATTCCATGATGACGCGCGCGCGCCGCTGCGGGTTGACCGCCGCCCAGCCAGGTTGCGCGGCCTTCGCGTTCTCGACAGCCGCTCGAACCTCGGCCTTCGTCGCCAACGCGACCGTCTTTTCAACTTTGCCCGTTGCGGGATTGAAGACATCGGCAAACCGCCCCGACTGCCCGGCGATCATCTTGCCGCCAACGAAGTGTCCCAGTTCCATGTCGATCCTCTTTTTCTGTACTCGTGTGCGAATGCATCCGTCGTATCTTGTCGCGTTCTCCCCGCGTTAGTCGAGGCGCAGGCGGGCGGCCTCTTCCTGAAGCTCCGCGCGGAACTTCGGATGCGAGATGGCGATCAGCGCCTGCGCCCGCTGCTTCGCCGTCTTGCCGCGAAGCTGCGCAACGCCGTATTCGGTCACAACGAAATTGACGTCATTCTTGCCGGTGGTGGTGTGCGTGCCGATGCTCAGCGTCGGCACGATGCGCGAGATCGTGTCGTTCTTCGCGGTGGAGGGCAGCACGATGAACGCCTTGCCGCCGATCGAGCGATTGGCCGAGCGCACGAAATCCGCCTGCCCGCCAGTCCCCGAATACGGCACGAATCCGAGGCTTTCCGAACCGCATTGACCCACCAGATCGACTTGCATCGTGGCGTTGATGGCGATGAGATTATCGTTGCGCGACGCGAGATAGGGATCGTTGGTAAAGTCGACGGGGTGCATTTCCAGCGCCGGGTTGCGGTCCATGAAGTCATAAAGCCGCTGCGAACCCAGCGCGAAGGTCGCGATGATCCTGTTCGGCAGATAGTTCTTGCGCTTGTTGGTGACGACGCCAGCCTCGATCAGCCTCAGGATGCCGTCTCCCAGCATTTCCGTATGGATGCCGAGGTCTTGCTTGTGCGTGAGTTGCATCACCACTGCGTCCGGGATCGCGCCGTAGCCGATCTGAAGCGTCGCGCCGTCAGGGATCATCTCGGCCACGAGCTTGCCGATGGCTTCCTGAACCGGGCCGATTGCGGGGAGCCCGACTTCCATCAGCGGGTCTTCGCTTTCGACGATGGCATCCACCTTCGAAATATGCACATGGCAATTGCCGTAAGTGAAAGGCACGCGCGGGTTGACCTCAAGCACCACCTTGCGCGCCTTTTCCAGCGCCGCCATCGTGTAGTCCGTGCCGAGACTGATCGCGAAGAAGCCATGCTTGTCCATCGGCGAGGCAAGCGCGAAAACGACATCGGCGGGAACGAGATCCCGTTTGATCAGCAGCGGAAGCTCGGAGAAATACTGCGGCAGATAGTCGATCCAGCCTTCCTGCCCGCCCGGACGCGACGGGCCGCCGAAGAAATAGGCCGTGTGGCGGACGTGCGCGATCGTCTCGGGATCGTAATAGTCGAAGCGGCGCAGCGGCAGGATCTGGCAGACCTGCACGCCGTGGAATTCACACCGCCGATCCGACAGCGCCGTGAGCAGCAGCGGCGGCTCGCCTACGCCGGTCGGCACAACGATGGTTTCGCCGTCCTTCACGAGCGAAACGGCGTCGTGTGCGCTCGCGCGCTTCGCTAGGTAAAGCTCCCTGAAAGACATGCGTACCCTCCCCTATTGTTTTTATGATCGTTTCTTCTATGCGGCGGCGATGGCGCGGCCGATCACGAGCCGCTGGATGTCGTTCGCGCCCTCGTAAATCTGGCAAACGCGCACATCGCGGTAAATGCGTTCCACCGGAAAGTCACTGACATAGCCATAGCCGCCGTGAACCTGGATCGCGCCGGAACAAACGCGTTCCGCCATCTCGGAGGCGAACATCTTCGCCATTGACGCTTCCTTGAGGCACGGCAGCCCCGCGTCCTTCAGCATAGCAGCCCGCCAGACCAGAAGCCGCGCGGCGTCGACCTCCGTCGCCATGTCGGCAAGACGGAAGCTCACGGCCTGATGCTCGATGATAGGCTTGCCGAAGGTCTGGCGCTCCTTTGCATAGGCCACGGCCGCTTCGAGCGCGGCGCGCGCCATGCCCACCGCCTGCGAGGCGATGCCGATACGCCCGGCCTCAAGGTTCGAGAGCGCGATGCGGTAGCCGTCGCCTTCCTTGCCGAGCAGAGCCGAGGCGGGCACGCGGCAGTTCTCGAACAGGATTTGCGCCGTGTCGGACGCCTTCTGGCCCATCTTGTCCTCGATCCGCGCCACCACATAGCCGGGCGTCGCAGTTGGCACGAGAAAGGCGCTGATCCCCTTCTTGCCGGCGCTCTTGTCCGTTACCGCAAACACGATGGCGACGTCGGCATGCTTGCCCGTGGTGATGAACTGCTTCGCGCCGTTAATGATGAAACTGTCTCCGTCGCGCCGCGCCGTCGTCGCGATGGCTGACGCATCGGATCCGACATGCGGCTCGGTCAGACAGAAGCAGCCGAGCTTCTCGCCGCGCGCCAGCGGCTTCAGCCACGTTTCCTTCTGCTCGGCGGAGCCGTAGGCGCAGGTGATGCCGCAGGCGAGCGAGTTCTGCACCGAAACGATGGTGGAGGTCGCGCCGTCGCCCGCCGCGATTTCCTCGATGGCGAGCACGAGCGAAAGGTAGTCCATGCCCGCGCCACCCCATTCCTCGGGGACCACCACGCCCATCACGCCGAGTTCGGCGAGCCCTTTCAGAGCGGCGGCCGGGAAGGTGTGGTTGCGATCCCACTCCGCGGCGAATGGCGTGATGTTTTCACGCGTGTAGGCGCGGATCGTGTCGCGGATCATTTCATGTTCCGACGCGAGCAGCATGGAAGCCTCCCTCAAATTCATCAGTCGATTTCGATAGCGAGCGCAACGGCTTCGCCGCCGCCGATGCACAGGCTCGCGATGCCGCGCTTCGCGCCCGTCCGCCTCAGCGCGCCGATCAGCGACACGAGCACGCGCGCGCCCGATGCGCCGATGGGATGGCCTAGCGCGCATGCCCCGCCGCCGATGTTGACCTTGTCATGGGGAAGCCCGAGGTCGCGCATCGCCGCCATGGCGACCACGGCGAAGGCCTCGTTGATCTCGTACAGGTCGACATCCCCGGCGCGCCAGCCGAGTTTGTCGAGGAGCGCCCGGATCGCATGGATTGGCGCGGTCGGGAACAGGCGCGGCTCGTCGGAATAGGTCGTATGGCCGAGGATCGTCGCCAGCGGTGCGACGCCTTTCGCCTCCGCCGTCGAGCGGCGCATCAGCGTGACAGCGGCCGCGCCGTCAGAGATCGAACTCGAATTGGCGGCTGTCACCGTGCCACCTTCCCGGAACGCAGGCTTCAGCGTGGGGATTTTCGCGATGTCGATGCGACCCGGCTGTTCGTCGCGCTCCACGATCGCCGCGCCCTTGCGGGTTTCGACGGTGACCGGCACCGTCTCCCAATCGAACGCGCCGCCCTCCACCGCCGCCCGCGCCCGCGTCGCGGAGGCCACGGCGTAAGCGTCCTGCTCGTCGCGGGTGAAGCCGTAGGCGGCCGCGCACTCCTCCGCGAAAGTGCCCATCAGCCGCCCCTTCGTTTCAGGGCCATAAGCATCTTCCAGCCCGTCGAAGAACATCGCGTCGAGCACGCGGTCATGGCCGAGGCGCTGTCCGCCGCGCGCCTTCGGCAGAAGATACGGCGCATTCGTCATCGACTCCATGCCGCCCGCCGAGACCACACGCGCGCTGCCGGCAAGGATCGCATCGTGGCCGAGCATCACCGCCTTGAGGCCTGAACCGCACACCTTGTTGATCGTGGTGCATCCCGCCGAAAGCGGCAGCTTGGCGCGGAGCGAGGCTTGCCGCGCGGGTGCCTGGCCCACGCCAGCGCCGAGTACGCAGCCCATAAAGACTTCATCGATGTCGGATGCCGTGAGCCCTGCGCGCTCAACGCTTGCCCGAAGCGCCACCGCGCCGAGTTCGGGGGCGGCGAGGCTCGCGAACGCGCCCTGAAACGCGCCGATTGGTGTCCGCACGACGGACGCGATGACGATGGCGTCGGTGTTTTTGCTCATGGTTTCCTCCAGAATTTCAATGCTGCTTCAATCCGTTGCGCGGATCAGACCGCGTTCATGCGCAGCGCGCCGTCGAGGCGGATGACCTCGCCGTTGAGGTAGGGGTTTTCGATGATGTGTCGCACAAGCGCAGCGAACTCGGCCGTGCGCCCAAGCCTCGCCGGGAATGGCACGGTGCGCCCAAGCGACTCCTGCACGTCCCGCGGAAGTCCCATCAGCATCGGCGTTTCCATGATGCCCGGCGCGATGGCCATCACCCTTATGCCGAGTTTCGCCATGTCGCGCGCCGCCGGCAGCGTGAGCGAAACGATGCCGCCTTTCGACGCCGCATAGGCCGCCTGCCCCATCTGCCCCTCGAAGGCGGCGACGGAGGCCGTGTTGACGATCACGCCGCGCTCGCCAGTTTCGGTCGGGGCGCTCTTCGCGATCGAAGCCGCCGCGAGTCGCATCATGTTGAACGCGCCGACGAGGTTGACTGAAATCACGCGGGCGAACATGTCGAGGGGGTGCGGTCCGTCGCGGCCGACGACCTTAGCCGCAGGGGCGATGCCCGCGCAGTTGATGAGGCCGCGCAACGGACCGAACGCCGTCGCCGCCTCGATTGTCGCGCTCGCGCTTGCCTCATCCGTCACGTCGGTGCGGACGAAAAGCGCGGCGGGTCCGATTTCCCCGGCGAGTCCGGCCCCTTGCCCCTCATTGACGTCGGCGAGGACGACACGGCCGCCCTGCGCCGCGATACTGCGTGCCGTTTCCATCCCCAGACCAGAGGCCGCCCCGGTAACGACGAAGACATTGTCCTTGATAATCATGGTTTTCCTGCGCTCGGATGTGTTTTTCCGCGCGATCGCCTCGGGAGTTGCGCGTCTTTCTATTTGCGGCGAAGCTATCGTAAACCCGCGTGTCGGACGATGACCGATCCCCTCAATCTCGATGGCGGATTTGGCCTTCGTCCATCGTCTAATCGACTGGCAATGGGGGGCGGACGAGAGGAAACTTGCAGGACACATTCGCCAAACTGGAGGAAGCGAGCGACGGCCGTGGCGAACGCGACACGATCTCCATCGCGTTCGTGCGCGAGGCGCTGGTGGTGCCGCGCCAGCGGGGCATCGATGTCGCGCGTGTGCTTCAGCGTTCCTCCATCTCGCCAGACCTGCTCCATTCGGCGCAGGCGCGCGTGCCCGTCGCGCAATACGCGCTTCTCTGGCAGCATCTGACGCGCGAGTTGAAAGACGAATTCTTCGGCATGGACATACGCGCCATGAAGCCCGGCAGCTTCGCCATGCTGTGCCTTGCCGTTCTCGGCACGCGCACGCTCGGCGAAGCGCTCCAGCGTGCGCTGCGCTACCTGCGTCTTTCGCTCGACGGCATCGAGGGCCGCCTCGCGCGCGAGGATCGCTACTGCCATATCACGCTCGGCGATGCGGCCTGCGGCTTGCCGCGCGGTGTCCGTCCGCCGCCCGCGCGGGCCTTCGCCTACGGGACGTATCTGCTCGTGGTGCACGGCCTTGCCTGCTGGCTCGTCGGCCGCCGGATTCCGCTCGTGAGCGTCCAGTTCCGCTGCGGGGAGCCGGATTTCAGCCCGGAATGGCGGATCATGTTTTCGCCGCGCCTCGAATTTTCCGCGAGGGAGACGCGCGCCTTCTTCAAGAGCTTCTATCTCGACCTTCCGGTGATCCGCGACGAGGCGGACCTCAAGCCCTTCCTCCGGCAGGCTCCGGCGAACCTTCTCGTGAAATATCGCGGCTGGCAGACGTGGTCGGCGCTGATCAGGCGGCGGCTGCGCACCCTCGACCCGGCGTCATGGCCGACCTTCGACGAGATTGCCGCCGAGTTTCATCTGTCATCCTCGACGCTGCGACGTCGCCTCGACGACGAGGGGCTGTCCTATCGCGTCATCCTCGACGACCTCCGCCGCGATCTCGCGATCTCGCTCCTCTCGCGCACCGACGCCACAATCCAGTCCATCGCATTCGACCTCGGTTTTACCGAAAGCAGCGCGTTCCATCGAGCGTTCAAGAAATGGACGGGCGTTTCGCCCGGCAATTACCGCGTGGGCTAGGTGTTTAGTCCCGCTCCTGTCGTGAAAACCATCACCTACAAGAGCCGTCTCTTAATTCCACCGCAAGGCGGCCTTCACCGGACGGATACGGAATTGGCGAGCATGCGCCGCGCGCTTCCGAGCGGCGTCTTCGCCACCAAGAACGAAGTCTTCGCCGGTGAACAGAAGCGCCGCGTCGCGCTGCCTCTCGCCGAGAACGAGCCGATCCTGCAATCGAAGCTCGTCAACAACAACGATCTCTCACTGGCGGGCCGCCTCACGGCGGGCATGAGCGGCGCCACGATCCGCGTCAACGATACGGCATCGGTTGGCGGGCTGCTCCAGCCGGGCGACATGGTGGACGTGCTTCTGACCAAGAACGAGCAGCGCAGCGAAGACGGGCGCGATCCCGATCCCGCGTTCACCGTGACGTTCTCAAGAACATCCGCGTGCTCGCGGTCGATCAGAATTACAGACGCGCCGCCGAGGTTTCCCTGCAGACGCTGAAAACCGTCACGCTTGAGGTGACATCCGACGACGCGAAGAAGCTCGCTCTCGCCGCGACGCTGGGCCAGCTTTCGCTGACGCTCAATCCTGGCGGCCCCTGGAAAGGCCACGACAGCGGCATCGTGGAATCGAAAGATCTGATCCATCTGCATGCCAACAATCCGGCGGCGGTGAGCAACGATCCCGTGGTGGCTGTCACGCGCGCCGCGAACCGGAAGTAATACCGCGTTCACAATGAGCAGTAAGGCGCGTCCAGTTCCGTTGCGTCGCGAAAGTTGTGTTTTTTGAATATTCAAAAGGTCAGTCGGGCGGGGCTAGCATAATGAACGGGCCAAAACGAAACGGAGCAGGCGGAGCGCGCGGTTCGCGCACCCTGAAACTCCTCATCTGCACGATCTTCCTCGGGTTGGGTGCAAGCGCATACGCAACGGAAAAGCCTCCGTCACCCGTGCCGCCGTCGAAACAGCCGGTGAAAAAGGTTCAGGGCTTCGGGGCTGCCGCGCCGCTCTATCATCTCAATACGCAGAACGAGCGCATCGATGTGCGGGTTGTGCTCAATCGTTCGGAAAACGTGAAGGTCGAATACCCCTTCACCGAGGCGCTCGTCACCAACTCCGACATCGCGGACGTTGTGCCGCTGACCAACGCTTCGATCAACATTCTCGGCAAGAAGATCGGCAACACGCGCCTTTCGCTGCTCGATCAGGACAAGAGGGTAATCGGCATCGTAGACATCGAGGTGTCCCACGACGTGGACATGCTCCGCCGCGTGATGCGCGACAACCCCTCCTTCTCGAACCTGCGCGTTGCCGCCGTCAACGGACGCATCATGATCGCGGGCCAGGCGTCCGATGCGGTGGCGCTGTCGCGCGCGCTGGCGCTCGCGGAGCAGTTCGCGCCGGGGCAGGTGACGAACGCGATGACGGTCGCCTCGCCGCAGCAGGTGATGCTTGAGGTCCGGTTCATCGAGGCGAGCCGCAATCTCGCGCGCGGCGTCGGCGTGAATGTCTCGGGTGGCGGTCGTTACGCAGGCGGTACGACCGGCGTAGAGACGCTAAAGGAAAAGAGCAGCATCACCTCGGATTCTACCGGCATCACGACCAACCTCATTTCCGATCTCGCCGCTGGCCTCGGATCTAACCTCGTTCCTTTCGGCGCGATGACCGGGCGCGTGATCGGGGGCTCCGCGCCCATCGACGTGACGATCCGCGCGCTGGAATCGCAGGGGCTGGCCCGCCGCCTTGCCGAGCCGAACCTCGTCGCGCTCTCCGGCGACACGGCAAGCTTTCTCGCGGGCGGCGAATTTCCCTTCCCGGTCGCTGGCACCAACAACACGATCACCACGGAATTCAAGAAGTTCGGCATCGGCCTCGCCTTCACGCCGACGGTGCTCGCCAGACGTCAGATCAACCTGAAGATCGAGCCGGAGGTGAGCGAAATCGACTACTCGGCGGCGGTGAAGATCGGCAACGTCGAAGTGCCGGGCCTCAGCGTGCGCCGCGCCTCGACCACGGTCGAACTGCGCGACGGTCAGAGCTTCGCCATCGCGGGGCTTATGCAGGGGTTCCATAATGCCGATACGCGACAACTGCCATGGATCGGGGACGTGCCGATCCTCGGCGCACTGACCCGCAGCACCTCCTTCCAAAAGAAGGAAACCGATCTCGTCATCATCGTCACCCCGTGTCTGGTGCAGCCGATGGTGCCGGGCGACGCGCAGGGCTCGCCGCTGGCCAATCGCAGGCCGGGCAACGATGAGGAATTCTTCATCGCGGGCAAGCAGGAAGTGCAAACGTCACGCCCGAGGCAGGATTTGACGGGCCACATCATCGACTATCAGGACGGGCCGCAGGTCGACACCAGCTACAAGAGGACGAAATGATAATGAGCGCGAGCGAACGGATGGAGGGACGCGAGTCCCGGCGCGGCGCGGCGGTCCGCATCGGCACGCAGGCATGGTCGCCGGTCTTGGTGGCTGCTACGAGAGCCATTATTCCCGCAGCGATTTCATCACGCGCCAGGCTGGCGATGCGGTGGCGGTCAACAAGGCGAGCCAGACCATCGACCCGTGGTCGAAGGAAGCGAAGGACCGCACGATCACCCAGGACGGCAAGCGCGCCGCGGTCGCGATCGAGCGCTACGACCAGAACAAGTCGATTGAGCCGAAGGGGCTCAGCACGACGACCATCAGCGGTCAGGCCGGGCCTGGTGCACAGGCTACGGCGTCGATCCAGAACTGATCGGGCGAAATCGGAAGGCGGCGGGCAGAGCATGCAACGAACGAGGTTGCCAGAGGGGGAGCGCATGGAAGAGCGGCTGGCTTTGCCTATGCCTCTCGGCGAGGCGCAGTCCTTAATTCGTGAAGAGGCGGCGGGCGGGCCGCAGGCTCGCGTTGCGGGCGCGGTCGTGCTCCTCACGTCTAGCTTCAGCCTAAGGGAAAAGGCCGAGAAGACGTTCGGCTCGATCCCGGGCACGCGCCTTGTTGTGGTCGAGCCCACGAACGGCGATCCGGCGCGCGCTCGAGTCAGTCCTCGCTCCGCAACTCCTGATCGTCGAACTGGATAATGCCCGGCGCGTCGACACGGCCTTCATTGGCCGCCTCAAGGCGGCGAAGTTCGAGACTGTTCCCGTTGTGGTGATCTCGAACCTGCTCGATCCTGAGACGGTTGGCGCCCTCGTCCGGCTCCGCGTTGACGATTTCCTGTCGAGCGATTGCACCATCGGGGAATTTCACAAGGCCTGTCAGCACGCGCTGAAGCAGCACGCGCGGGAGACGCCCGGGCGCGCAACCTCATGTTACTCCTTCTTCCCCGTCAGCGGCGGATGCGGGAACACTACGCTCGCGATCCAGTCGGCGTTCCTGATCGGACGCCGAAACGGCATGTCGAACGTCTGCCTCGTGGATCTCAACCTTCAGGATGGGGCCGTTGCGGATTATCTCGATCTCGCGCCCTCTTTCCGCATCGACGAAGTCGCCTCCTCGCCCGCCAGGCTCGACCGGCAGCTCCTGGATGTGATGCTCTCGCGGCATTCCTCCGGGCTTTCGGTGCTGGCTGCGCCTCGGTGCCCGGCCCGCCACATCAACGTCAGCGCCGAAACGGTGGCCCTCGTGCTCGGTCTTCTTTCGCAGTCCTTCAGCACAATCGTCGTGGATTTGCCGAAGACCTGGCATGCGTGGACGGAAAATGTCGTGTGGGGCTCAAATCGGGTCTTCATCGTGTCGTCCTTCACCGTTCCTGCCCTTCGTCAGGCGCGCGCCGTCTCGGAAGCCATCGCCGGTGTGGCGGGCGCGGATGCTGCGGTGTCCGTTATCGTGAACCGGTATCACGAGTCGCTTTTCGGCGGCGGGCTGCAGAAGAAGGATGCCGAGCGCGCGCTGGGCGACAGCCTTGCCGGGTTCATTCCCGATCTCGGTAATGTCGTGCTGGAGGCGATCAATCGCGGGCTGCCGCTGTCTGCTATCTACACTCGAGACGTGCAAGATGAACGGCGTCGATCCGCGCGCCTGGCTCGCCGATGTCCTCAGACGGCTTCCAGGACACCCAGCCAGCCGTATCGCAGACCTCCTGCCATGGAACTGGAAAAAGCCAGCCGCCCTGTGAAGGGCTTAGGCGCTGGGGAAGGCCGGGCAGGCCCGGCGGGAAAGGGGGACACGGAGGATCCGCGCGCGGCCTCGTGGGGCGGTGTCCGCAAGGGCCTAGATGTTTGATCCCGGCATTTGATGGTGCATTATTCTCCCTCGGCTGGAAGGATGCGCTATGGGACAAATTCTTCATGGGAGCGCCACAACGACTGAGGCGGTCCGTCGAGCGATACAGCATAGTCAAGAGAGCTTGAGGGCCCTGGCCAAGCGCTACGGCATCAACACGAAGACGGTCTCGAAATGGAAGAAGCGCTCATCCGTCGCCGATGTGCCGACTGGACCGAAAGAGCCGAAATCCACGGTTCTGTCGGTCGAGGAAGAGGCGATAATCGTCGCCTTCCGCAAGCATACGCTCTTGCCGCTCGACGATTGCCTCTATGCGCTACAGGCGACGATACCGCATCTGACTCGCTCGTCGCTGCATCGCTGTCTTCAACGCCACGGTATTTCTCGGCTGCCGGACGTCGAAGGCGACAAGCCCGCCAGGAAGAAGTCCAAGTCCTATCCGATCGGCTATTTTCATGTCGACATAGCCGAAGTGCAGACGGCCGAAGGCAAGCTCTATCTCTACGTCGCCATTGACCGCACGAGCAAATTCGCCTTCGTGCAACTCGTCAAAAAGACCGGCAGGACGTCCGCTTCAGCCTTCCTCGTCGCCCTGATAGAGGCAGTTCCCTACAAGATTCACACGGTGCTCACCGACAACGGCATCCAGTTCACGTTTCCGCCGCGTTATGCCGATGGACCAACGGCCAGATACATGACGCACATGTTCGACATGCGATGCAGCGAGAACGGCATTGAGCACCGCCTCACCAAGGTCAAGCATCCCTGGACAAACGGCCAGGTCGAGCGAATGAACCGGACGATCAAGGAGGCGACGGTCAAACGCTATCACTACGACCGTCACGAGCAGCTCGAAACCCACCTATCGGACTTCATCAACGCCTATAACTTTGCTCGCCGACTAAAGACCCTCAAAGGCCTCACGCCTTATGAGTTCATCTGTAAATGCTGGACGAATGAGCCGGAAAGATTCAAGATCGATCCAATCCATCAAATGCCGGGACTGAACACCTAGAGCGCGTCGTCCGGCAGCGAGACGGGCGTGCCCCCGCGCTTGATGATTTCTTTCTGCTCGGCGATCGCCTTCTGCGTGAGCTTGTCCGCGCGCTCGTTCAGCGCGTTGCCCGCGTGGCCTTTGACCCAGTGCCAGCGTACATCATGGTGCTTGCGTGCCGCGTCTAGGCGCTGCCAGAGTTCGGCGTTCTTCACGGGCTTGCGCGCGGCTGTTTTCCAGCCATTCGCCTTCCATCCGCCGATCCATTGCGTGATGCCGTTGCGCACATATTGCGAGTCGGTGAAGAGATCGACTTCGCACGGGCGCGTCAATTCTTCGAGCGCCTTGATCGCGCCCATGAGTTCCATACGGTTGTTGGTGGTAAGCGGCTCCCCGCCCCACAGATCCTTCTCGCGGCCCTTGTAGATTAACACCGCACCCCAGCCGCCGGGGCCGGGGTTCCCGTGGCAGCCCCCGTCCGAATAGACGACGACCGCGCCCTCGCGCGGGGCTTCGGCCTCAGAGGCCATAAGCGCCAACGTGCTTAACGCCGTCGTGAAAGGCGAGCTTGCGCCAGTATTCCATCGGGTCTTTCCGTTTCACGAAGGCGTTGTCTGGCGTGTTGAACCAGTCGTAAGCGCGGGTGAGGAAAAAACGGATCGCCGCCCCCTTCGCGAGCAGCGGCAGCGCTGCCACCTCGGCCTCATCCAGCGCGCGCACCGAATTATAGCCGGCGAACAACGCGCGCGCCTTCGTGACATTGAACGCGCCGTCCAGCTCGAAACACCACGCATTCATGCAGATCGCGAGATCATAGGCGAACAGGTCGTTGCAGGCGAAGTAGAAGTCGATCAGACCCGAAACGCGGTTGTCGAGGAAGAACACGTTGTCGGGAAACAGGTCCGCGTGTATGACGCCTCGCGGGAGGTTGCTTGGCCAGTGCGCGGCGATGTCGTCGAGATGGCGGATGAGCGACACGGAGATCTTCGGCACAAGCCTGTCGGCAAGCCCTTCGATGCTCGCGAAAAGCTCCTGCCAACCCGCTACCGACAAGGCGTTGTCGCGGTGAAGCGCAAAATCTCGCCCGGCCAGGTGCAGGCGCGCGATAGCTTCCCCGAGCGAATGGCAATGCACCGGCTGCGGTCGCTTGAGCGAGTATCCCGGCAGGAAGGTTACGAACGCAGCAGGCTTTCCCGCCAGCGTCTGGAGAATGCGGCCGTCAAGGTCGTGCACAGGCAAGGGGCAATTCACGCCCTTCTGTGCGAGATGTTCCATGAGGCCGAGAAAGAACGGAAGGTCGCCAGCCGCCACGCGCTTTTCATAGAGCGTGAGGATATACTGGGCCTTGTCCGTCCCGAGATAGAAATTGCTGTTCTCGACGCCCTCGGCAATGCCCTTGAAGGCCAAGACCTGCCCGATGTCGTATTTCGCCAGCAACGCGTCGAGATCTTCGACCGAAACTTCGGTATAAACAGCCATGTCACGCGTGTCGCGCTGCGCTCACTGCGCGGCGGCCTGCTGGAGCGCGCGCGGGATCTTGAAGATGACATCCTCGGTTGCCGTACGAACGATTTCGACGGTAACGTCGTAGCGCGCCTTGAATTTTTCGATGATTTCGTCGACGAGCACCTCGGGTGCGGATGCACCGGCAGTCAGACCGAGCACCCCGATGCCTTCGAGATTGTCCCACGGAATTTCCGACGCCTTCTGCACGAGCATCGCCTTCGGACATCCCGCGCGCACCGCCACTTCGACGAGCCGCTTGGAATTGGAGCTGTTGGGCGCGCCGACGACGAGAATCGCGTCGCACTTGCTCGCGATGGCTTTCACCGCGCGCTGCCGGTTCGTCGTGGCGTAACAGATGTCTTCCTTGGCCGGCCCCTGGATGAGCGGGAATCGGGACTTGAGCGCGGAAATCATTTCGACGGTGTCGTCGATGGAAAGCGTTGTCTGCGTGATATAGGCGAGCTTGGCCGGGTCGCGCGCCTCGAAGTCTTCGACGTCCTTGACCTGCTCGATCAAGGTCACCGCCCCTTCCGGGAGCTGGCCGAGCGTGCCGATCACTTCCGGATGGCCCGAATGGCCGATGAGGATGATTTCGAGGCCCGCCTTGTAATGGCGTTCCGCTTCGAAATGCACCTTGGAGACGAGCGGGCACGTCGCGTCGAGATAGAAGAAGTTACGTTTCGCGGCCTCGACAGGGACCGATTTCGGCACGCCGTGCGCCGAGAAAATGACCGGTGCGTCGGTGCTGGGAATCTCGTTCAGCTCCTCGACGAAGATCGCGCCCTTCGCTTCGAGGCTCTCTACGACCGTGCGATTATGGACGATTTCATGACGGACATAGACCGGCGCGCCGAACTTCTCAATCGCCATTTCCACGATCTGAATCGCGCGGTCCACACCAGCGCAAAACCCTCTGGGCGCGGCGAGGAGAACTTCAAGGCGTGGTTTTTCCGTCATCAGGTCCATCTCCAGAACTGAGCGATCGCAAAAGGCGTGCGGAACTCCGCAAAAAGGTCAAATTTGGCAGGGAAGGGGAGCGTCGAAGCTTGCGGCCCTCTCTCCGGCTCGTTAGGCTCGCGGAGCGCGCTCGAAATCCGGTGCCATGTTGTAGCAATAATGAGCGCGACAAACCATAAAAAAGCAACGCTACTCAAAGTCGCGGGCTTTGAGGGAAGTGTTTAAATCTTTGGTAAAGAAGGAACGATGGGGCACATGAGGGGATCTTTAACGGCAGTGCTGCGGCTGCTTGGTTGCGGTTGCATAGCCGTATCGGTCAGCGCCTGCGGGCTGTCGCAAATGCCGTCCATCGGCGACGGCGGCATCTTCTCGGGCAAAAAGGCAGAGCCTTCGTGGACCCCGATCATCACCGAAGACAGCATGATTACGGCCGCTCGCACGAACTCGGATGGCCCGGTTGAAATGGCGGCGGCCGCGGGATGCCCTCCCCTTCAGGTCGAGGGTGGCCAGCGCTACGTGACGATCTATGACAGCAACCGAATCGGCGACGCGTCCGCAGTCATCCATCGCGCGGAAATCACGAAGACGGCGCGCGAATGCCAGGCCACAATGGGCGTGGTGCAGGTCAAATACGGCCTAGCGGGCCGGGTGCTCCTCGGCCCCAAGGGCAAGCCGGGAGCGGTAACTCTGTCCATCGTGATGCAGGTGCTCGACAAGGCGAAAAACAAGGTCAAGTCCGAGACCTTCAACGTCTCCGTGAACATCACCACACAAAACCCGATTTCCTATTTCGCGCTGGTTCGGGATGTTGCAATCCCGGTGCGCGATGGCACGACCCCGCAGGATTACACGGTCTCGTTCGCCTTTGAGAAGAAGGGCCCCGGCGCCGCTTAAAGAAGCGAGGTAAACGCGGATCGCTCGTTGATTAGTCGGTGCGCCGAACCGTGAGCGACATGCGCTAAGTGAGAACTGCCGTTAAGCAGAGGCGAAGCTTGGGCTTCCCTTTCACGCATTTCATGCTAAAACGTATAAAACTTTATCGTTTGTGGATGAGATGCCGTGCTGCGTTCGCTCCCACTACTGGCTTTGGCCTTGCTAGCCGCCGCTTGCGCTCCCGCCGCAACATCGGTCCCGACCGCGAATCAGTTTGTTCTGACTGAGCCGGAACGGTACAAGACGGCAACGGAGCGGGAACTGGCGCAGCAATTCGCTGAAAACGATTGCAAGGCGAAGGCGCTGGCCGCCGGCGTGGCGGTTCAGAAAGTCGGACAGTCCGACCATTCGCAAAGGGCGTCGTCTTCGGGCGACGTCAATCTTGGCGCGACGATCCGCACCCGACGACAGTCCGACGAGATGTACGCCGCAACCTTCACTGCGTGCATGAACAAGGCCGGTTTTCTGCTGAAGCCCGCCGTCTGAGCCGAACCGTTCCGAGCAACATGCGACAGGGCGCTTTGGCGAATTCGGCGCGAAAACTGCGGCTGACTTGCGCCCGGTCGAGCCGTGGAGGGTGACCCGGCCGCTGGCGAAATTCGACCGTACGTCTTCAAACCGCGCGCCGATCGAGCGGCAAAGGCGGCGTTCGCGCCGACGCCGCGTATTCCTTGCCGCGAACTGCGCTCGCAGTCCCGTCAAAAGCTTCGTTCAACGCGCGTCGAACGCCGGTGTTTATTCCCAAAATTGTGAATTTTCGCGAAAGCGCCATTTCGCCATTGACGAGTGAGGCGCATTTCATCACCATGCGGCCATTTGCGGAGGGGCAAGTTTCGGCAAGTTCATCGGCGCATGTGAGAAGGAGAAGCCGGAAAACTAGCACGAGGGGGGAACGTCACGCAAGGGGTAAATGGAATGAACGACGGTATATCGCTGGAAATGCTCGCCTTCAATCTTAAGCTTTTGGGGCGAAAGAGCAGAAAGAAAGTCCTTATCAGTGCGGGCAAGGAGGACGACAAGGCAAGAATGCTTCCCGCGATCAAGCAATTTCTAAGCCTTGAAGTCGACGTTTTTGCAACGCCGGGCACGCACAGATTTCTCACGCGTCACGGCATCGACACGGTCGAGATTCACAAGATCACCGACGGCCGCGCGCCGAACATCCGCACATTTCTGAACGAGAACCGCTTCGACCTCGTCATCAACGTGCTGACGGGCGACAACGACTACGACGAATCGTCGGACGCGAAGCTCATCCGCAAGCTCTGTATCGAGAACGGCATTCCGCTTATCACCGATTGCGATGTCGGCATCGAAACCTTGCAGCAGATCGTGCGGGACACGAACAAGGGCACGTTCCGCTACAAGCTCTCCGATAATTCCGAGCCGTGGAACCTTCGGCTTCACTTCATGGAAGCGGTCGAGAAGCTTGGCGGTTTCGCGAGCCATCACGCGCATTTCGACAAGGCCTACCTCGTGAACATGGATAACCTGCGGCTCAGCCAGGTCGACATGCAGAAGAAGTGGGAGATTTACCGCTACCTCAAGGAAAACTACACCCACGACGATCTCGTCGAGCGCATCAGCCGCGGCCTTGAGACGATGATCGCGCAAGGCGTGACCTATTGCCGAACGATGGTCGACGCGGACTCCACCGTGGGCCTGCTGCCGATCAAGGCGGCGGTCGAGGTGAAGAAGCGCTATGCGGATCAAATTCACTTCGAGGTTGGCGTTCAGCCGCTGCAAGGCGTGCTCGACCCCGCGTCCTACGAGCAATATGCCGAAGCCTGCGCGATGGCCGATTATTGCGGCGGGCTGCCCTCGCGCGACCGTCCACGCCCCGAGGCGCATCTCGATACGATCCTCGACCTCGCGAAACGCCTCGGCAAGCCGGTGGATGTGCACGTGGATCAGGAGAACAACCCGCTCGAAAACGAGACGGAGCTTCTCGCCGAAAAGACCATTGAGCATGGCATGCAGGGCCGCGTCTTCGGTGTGCATGCGATTTCGCTCGGCGCGAAAAGCGAGCGCGAGCAGGACCGCATCATCCAGAAGATCCTCGACGCCGATATGGGCATCGTGATCTGCCCGTCCGCCGCGCTCAGCATGGCGCAACTGCCGATGACGGCGCCGCTGCACAATTCCATCGCGCCGTTCCCGAAGCTGCTCGCGGCGGGGGTGCGGACCTATCTCGGCGTCGACAATATCCACGACCTGTTCATGCCCATCGTGGATGGCGACGTTTGGACCGAATGCCGGATGCTGATGGAGGCGTGCCGCTTCTACGACATCCAGCAGGTGGCGAAGTGGGCCTGCGCACGGCCGATAGCGGCGGAGCGCGCCGCCTCGCTCGCTGCGTGACACGAAATCTCATGCCCGACCCGATGGGATACGCGCGTCGATCTTTTTTCGGTGCGCGGTTTCATAGGGCGGGCATATTTCTTCGGCGGTTGCCCTTGACGGGAAAGTGCACGCGGGTGTTAGCTGGCCTTCGAACGTGGTCCCTTTGCCGGCCGGCTTGCAGCCACGCTAAACAAATTGCTAAAAGGCCGCTCGCCCTCTCTCTTGAAGGCTTACGGCATTTTAGCGCCCATGAGGGGTTATAATGTCCGATCATACGGGGCTTGACGGCCTTCATCCCGATACGCTTCTCGTCCATTCCGGCACGTTGCGCTCGCCCCACGGCGAGACGTCCGAAGCGTTGTATCTGAACTCAGGCTTTACCTATGAGAGCGCCGCCGAGGCCGAAGCCCGCTTCAAGGGCGAAGCCGAAGGCTACGTCTACAGCCGCTACGGCAACCCGACCGTCACCATGTTCGAGACGCGCATCGCCGCGCTTGAGGGCGCAGAGGCGGCGCGCGGTACGGCGTCGGGCATGGCGGCAGTGTTCGCCTCGCTCGCCTCGTATCTCCGGGCTGGCGATCATGTGATCGGCGCGAAGGCCGTGTTCGGTGCAAGCCGCGCCATCATCGAGGAAATCCTCCCGCGCTTCGGCATCGAATCCACCGTTGTCGACGGTCGCGACCTCGACGCCTGGCGCGCGGCCATTCGCCCGAACACGCGCGTGCTGTTCTGCGAAAGCCCCGCCAACCCCACGCTCGACATCGTCGACATCGAAGGCGTCGCTGGCATCGCGCATGACGCGGGCGCGATCCTGATGGTGGACAACGTCTTCGCGACGCCGCTTCTGCAACGGCCTCTCAAGTTCGGCGCCGATGTCGTCATCTACTCGGCGACGAAGCACATCGACGGGCAGGGGCGATGTCTCGGTGGCGTCATTCTATCGACGACGAAATTCATCGAGGAGCACGTGCAGGGCTTCCTGCGCCAGACCGGCCCGACGCTCTCGGCTTTCAACGCCTGGGTGATGCTGAAGGGCCTCGAAACGCTGACCGTGCGTGTCGAGCGCGAAAGCGCCAGCGCGGCGAAGATCGCGGACTTTCTGAGCGAACAACGCGGCATCGCGCGCGTGATGTATCCGGGCCGCGCCGATCACCCACAGGCGGCGCTCGCGAAACGGCAGATGGCGTCAGGCGGGCCGCTCGTGGCTTTCTCGCTCGACGGAGACAAGGACGCCACGTTCCGGTTTCTGGACGCGCTGCGGGTCATCAAGATCTCCAACAATCTCGGCGATGCGAAATCGCTGATCGCGCATCCGGCCACGACCACGCATCAGAAATTGTCAGACGAAGCGAAGGCGGAGCTTGGTATCACGGCGGGAACGCTCAGGCTCTCGGTGGGGCTTGAGCACGCGGACGATCTCATCACCGACATCGCGCAGGCGCTCACCAAGGTTTGACGGCGCAAGAGCCATACCGGAGCGCTGGCGCTCCGGTATGCGATCAGGGCCTCAGCGATTGATCGATGGGTTCGACCAATAGGGCTGGACGGTATAATGCTCGTGCGTGCGGCTTTCCCAGTCCGTGCTCGCGAAGGCCTCGTCGTCGAGCGGCGGCGAGTTCTCAAGCTGCTCCTTGGTTATGTTGGTGCGGAAAGCGTCGAGATCCTCGTCATAGCGGAGCGCCGACCACGGGATCGGGCGCTCGCTACGGCCGATTCCCAGAAAGCCGCCAAAGTCGACTACGGCGTAAGCGACACGCCCGCCCACGCAATCGATCATGATTTCCTCGATGGTCCCGATCCGCTCGTCGCCGGCGCCATAGACGTAAGCACCTTCGACATCATCGCTCGATATCAGCTTGCGGCCGGGAGTTATCGCATCCGTTCGGTCTGTTTGCATGTTGCAGTCCTCCTTCGCGCGAAACAAAGCTTGGGCGGTCTCGTTCCCTTCTCTAGGTGAGCAATCGCCAACAAACTTAAGCTTTGCCAAAGGTTCGGGAGCGTGCCTTGGGGAACATTTGCAGGTGGCAATCGTTCACCCAACAGTCAATTGGAGGACAATCCATGAATTGGGATCAGATTTCGGGAAACTGGAAGCAGTTCGAGGGCAAGGTGCAACAGCAATGGGGCAAGCTGACCCACGACGACTTGACCGAAGCCAAAGGCGATGCGCAAGTACTCGCGGGCAAAATTCAGGAACGCTACGGCGTTTCGAAAGAGGAAGCGGAGCGTCAGGTTGACGAGTGGCATCGCTCGCTTCACTAATTTCGATGTTCGCGCGGCTCAAGCCGCACAAAAAGGCTCGCCTCACCGCGGGCCTTTTTCGTGTTCGGGCAGCGGAGGGGGTGTTTGACGGGCGGTGGAATCTCCACTTCGCATTTTTCTCGCGCAAAACCGCGCGCGATGGGTTAGCCCTACAGCCCAAAAAGTGAGCCGACCCGTGGAACAGCTTCCCATCTTCTTTCAACTCAAGGGCAAAACCGTCGCCGTAGCCGGTGGCGGCGCGCCCGCCGCTCGTCGCGCCGAGCTTGCCCTTCGCGCGGGCGCGCGCGTCAGCGTCTTCGCCACCCATCTCGGCGACGACTTTCGCGCAATCGTTGACGATCCGCATTTCGTGCATGAAACGCGTGCCCCGTCGGCTGCCGACATGGCAGGTCTCGCGCTTGCCTTCGCCGCGACCGGCGACCGCGCGTCCGACGAGGCGATGGCCGCGCTTGCCCGCGAGGCGCGCGTGCCCATCAACGTCGCCGACACGCCCGAGCTTTGCGACTTTATCATGCCCGCCATCGTAGACCGCGATCCGCTCGTGATCGCCATCTCGACCGGCGGCGCGTCGCCCATCTTCGCCCGCATGATCCGCGCCCGCCTCGAAAGCACGATTCCCACCGCCTATGGCCGCCTCGTCGCGCTGGTCGGCTCATATCGCGAGCGACTGGGCCAGCGGCTTTCGGATCTTTCGCAGCGCCGCCGCTTCTGGGAGAGGGCGCTCGAAGGCCGCGTCGCGGATCGCTTTCTCGCGGGGCGCGAGGACGAGGCGCGGGCCGAACTCGAACGCGCGCTCGACGCGGCGGACGATACCGAGCTTGCTCAGGGCGAGGTCTATCTCGTCGGCGCAGGGCCGGGCGACCCGGACCTTCTGACCTTTCGCGCGCTCCGCCTCATGCAACGCGCCGATGTCGTGCTCTATGATCGCCTCCTGCCGCCCGGCATCCTGAACCTCGTGCGCCGTGAAGCCGAGCACATCTATGTCGGCAAGGAGCCGGATAGGCACGCCGTCCCGCAGGAGGAAATTTCCGCGAAGCTCGTGCGGCTTGCGAAAGAGGGAAAGCGCGTGCTGCGCCTCAAGGGCGGCGATCCGTTCATGTTCGGGCGCGGCGGCGAAGAGATCGAGGCGTTGGCCGCTGCGGGTATTTCGGTGCAGGTCGTGCCTGGCGTGACCTCGGCGGCGGGCTGCTCGGCCTATGCGGGCATTCCGCTGACGCATCGCGATCACGCGCAGGCCTGCGTTTTCGTCACAGGACACGCGCGAAGCGGCGGTGGCCTGAGCCTCGGCTGGGAGGCGCTCGTGCAGCCGCATCAGACGGTCGTGATTTTCATGGGGCTTGGGCAGCTCGAGTCGCTTATGCATCAATTCGTGGCGCATGGCGGCAACCCGGCGCTTCCCGCCGCCATCGTGGAAAACGGTACGCGACCGAATCAGCGCGTCGTGACGGGCACGGTCGAGACCATCGCCGGAGCGGCAGCGAGCGAGGGGATTGTCGGCCCGGCGCTTGTGATCCTCGGCACGGTCGTCGCGTTGCGGGAAAGGCTCGTGCCACGTGGCGGGCCGGTGTCGGACGAACCGGGCATATTCTCAAATGCGCATATCCCCGCCACCATGACGCCTGTGTAAGCCCTTACTTTTTGCGGTCTTCCGGCGTTCGCGCCCGTGCTATATATGCGCCATCATGAATACGAAGGCGCAGGCCCGCCGGGGCAGCGCAACAAAACAGGGAGCGTTGAAATGGCTTTTCGAACGGGCGGGATCGCGATCGCCATGGCGATTCTGGGCGTCGCGGCGGCGGAGGCGGAGGAAGCAGCGAGCCCCGAGGCTCTTGCGGTCGAAGCGCGCGGTATCGTCGGTCGTTTCGCCGACAAGCTGAAGGGTGAACTCGTCGGCGCGATGAAAGAGGGCGGCCCGGTCGCCGCCATTAGCGTGTGCAACACTGCGGCACCCGCGATCGCTTCCGAAGCGTCGACCGGCGGTTGGATTGTCCGGCGTACATCGCTAAAGCTTCGCAATCCCGCGACCGCACCCGACGCGTGGGAGGCGGAGACGCTCGCTCGTTTCGACGCGGCGAAAGCGGGCGGCGCGGACCCGACGAAACTCGAAAGGGCCGAAGTCGTGGAAAGCGGTGGCCAGCGCAACTTCCGCTACATGAAGGCGATCCCAACGGCGGCCGAACCATGCCTGGCGTGTCACGGGACGAACCTGGCCGAACCCGTCAAGGCGAAACTCGCGGAGCTCTATCCCGACGACAAGGCGACGGGCTACAGTGCGGGCGACATCCGAGGGGCGTTCACGCTGACGAAGCCGCTTCCCTAGACGGCCTTGGGCGGGCGCACCTGCGGTGTGCGAGGCGCGCGCGTCGCCCCTCGTTGATCAAAAGCATCGGTCCCGGCGCGCGACGGGCGCGGATTAAGCTACCGTCGCTTCTCATCCGGCGCGGTTTTCACTCGCTAAGCCCGCGCTTTTTCCATGACCTCCTAGCAGTACGTCAATCAAGCACCCGCGCGAGGTCGGCGATCAAATCGTCCGCGTCTTCCAGCCCAACCGACAGGCGGAACACGCCTTCGCCAGCCGCTGCCCGATAATCGGCCTGGGCTTCTCCTTCCAGCCGGAAGGCGGAGCGCAGCAGGTCGTCGGTCGGGATGTAGAACAGCAGGCTCACCGTCTTGCCAAGCGACACAGCGTAGGAGATCACCTGAAGCTCGCGGGCAAAACGGGAGGCGAGCGCCTTGGCGTCGCCCTTCACCGTGAACGAAAGCAAGCTCGAGAAGTTCTTCATCTGCCGCCGCGCGATCTCGGCCTGCGGATGGCTTTCGAGCCCCGGCCAAAGCACGCTCGCAACAGCAGGATGGCCTTCGAGGTAGCGGGCGACGGAGCGCGCGTTTTCCTCGTGGATGCGCATGCGCGCTGGCAGCGTTTCAATCCCGCGCAGGATCAGCCATGCCGCGAAAGGCGAGAGCACGGCACCGAAATGGATGAGCGGACCGGCGCGCAAGGCGGTCGCATTTTCAATGTCTCGCGCGGTGATCGACCCGCCAAGCGCGTCGCCATGCCCGACCAGATATTTCGTGAGCGAATGCACGACATAATCCGCGCCGAGCAACAGCGGCTGCGTGGCGACGGGCGTGGCAATGGTCGAGTCGACGGAAAATTCCGCCCCTGCGCGATGTGCGATCTCCGCGATGGCGGCGATGTCGCTGACCCGCAGGATCGGATTCGCGGGCGTCTCGATATGCACGAGCCGCGTCTTTCCGGGACGGATCGCGGCGGCAACGGACTCGGTTTTAGAGGTATCGACGCGCGTCACCTCAATGCCGTATCCGGGCAGGATGTCCAGCGCGAGTTCGGCGGCTCCTGCATAACACACGTTCGACAGCACGAGATGGTCGCCCGACTTCAGCCGCGACAGGAACAGCGCCGAAATCGCGCCCATGCCGCTGCCGAAAACGACGGAGCCCGCGCCGCCTTCAAGCGCGGTGAGGCGGTCTTCGAGCAGCGTCAGCGTGGGGTTGCCCCAGCGCGTGTAAAAGGGCGGCGGCGAGCCGGTGAGTTCGTTCGCAGAGAAGCCCACACCTTCCGCATCGGCGTAAAAGCTCGATCCGGGCACGATGTCCGGTGTTACCGAGACGCCGGGCTGCCGCGCGGTGATGCCGCCGCGAAGAGCAAGCGTTGCCTGTTTCAATCCCTCGGTCATGGTAAGTGCGAGCCGCGCTGATGAATTTCTGATGGCGCTACTTTAGTGCAAAGCCATTGAAATGACGAGGATTCTCGCGAATTTTTGCGTCGCGCCAGATTTCCGCGATGCCGTTTTGCGCATCACCCGAATGATGACAAGAATGCCCGCGCGATGACGGCCGCGAAGAAAATCGACCCCCTCACGCACGCCGCGATCACTCGCGCACGGCGCGGCTTTCCTTGTCGACAAATGACGGATGCGCAGTCGCGGGCTGCGCGAGGCCACGCGCCTCAAGCTCGCGGCGCGCTTCGAGGCGTAGGCGCTCCGATGCCGTTTCGATCTCGCTTTCGAGCCGCTGCATGAACTCCTGCTTCGGCAGCCCCGGCGGGATCGGGTCGAGGAATTCCACCACGATGGTGCCGGGATAGCGCAGGAAAGAATTGCGCCGCCAGAACATGCCGGAGTTGAGCGCCATCGGGCACACGGGCACTTTCAGATCCTGATAGAGGACGATGATGCCCGGCTTGTAATTGGGGGCAGCGCCCGGCGCGGCTCGCGTGCCCTCGGGAAAAATCACGATCTCGCGGCCTTGCGCGACGCGGCCGCGCGCCTCGCGCATCATCTGGCGCAGCGCTGCCGGGCCAAGCTCGCGCTGGATCGGGATGAGCTCGAATTTCTTGCAGAACCGGCCGTAGAGCGGGATCGACAGCAGTTCCGCCTTCATCACAAGCGCCGGGTCGCGCATGAGCGAGAGCGGCGCGAAGGTGTCCCACGTGGCCTGATGTTTCGCTGCGACGATGCACGGGCCCGGCAGAAGCTTCTCTCGCCCGCGAACCTCCATTTTCGTGCCGCAGATCACGCGCAACAGCCATTGCGAGACGTCGCCGTGCAATTTCAGCGCCGCCATCGCCCAACTGCGCGGCACGAAAGGCAGCAGCAGCCAGCTTCCGAGGATCAGAAATATCGCCCAGCTAATGTAGAGGATCGGAATGAACAGCGCGGATCGGAAATAGAGGAGGGCTTTAGCTGGCGCGCGCATTGATCAACTGTGGCTCGTGTTCGACTCTGGCGGAGGCGTTGGAGATGGAGTTCGCGCCGTAACGCGCCATCGCCGTGATGTACTTCATATACTCCTTCCAGAGAACCCACGCAGTGCGCGAATCGCGCCACCAGCGCTCGTCGAGACGCGGCGCCCTGACAGGATACGGAACAAGCTCCACATCCCGCATCGCCTGATGAAGTTCGATCAGCGCGCGCGGCATATGATAGGTGGACGTGACGACGATGATCGATCGGTAGCCGCGTTTTCGCACCCAGTTCGTGGTCTCGGCCGCGTTGGCTTCGGTGTTGTGCGCGTTGTCGAGATCGACGCAGCAGGAAAACAGCGACCAGCTTCGCGACCCGCGAGATGTGGTGAGGCTCATGATCTGCGGTGCGCGTGTCGTCTTGTGCACGCCCGAAATCAGAAGCCGACGCGCCTTGCCCTCCGACAGAAGGCGCACGGCGGCGGCGATGCGCTCCTCGTCACCCGTGAGCGCGACGATGGCGTCGGCGTCCTTCAGCCTCGTCGACGGCATGATGCTGACGGAATATGCGAAGATGAAAAAGCCGCACATGATGGCAAAAGAAAAAAGTGCGGTTATACGCACGGCGCGACGGAAGATCGCTCTGGGAGAGAGCAGATTACGCGGGCAATTCCTGTCGCCGTCGGTGCTCATTGCTCCGGCAGTATAGCGCCGGGCTGCGGAATTGCCTATTATTTTTGGATCGCGTTCCTCTCTCATTAACCTTAAATGTTCTGGTTGTTGAGGATCCTCCGCACACCGTAGCGCGAGGTAAGTTTGCAGATGAGGGCGACGGCTACCACCACCACCACCAGCACGGCGTATCCGCCGATGTCGAGCGTGCCCGCGCCAACGAGGCGGCGAATCTCGGCCGCCGATGTCGCGGATGTGCTGATGCCCTCGGTGATGTATGGGAGGCAGAAGAAGAGTAGGCCAGCCAGCCCCGCGCCGAAAATCCCGGCCCGCACACCAACCTTGACGAAGTGCGTCTCGAACTGTCGCGCGATGAATTTTTCCTCGGCGCCCACAAGGTTCAGCACAGACACGATCTCGCGGTTCGAAGCGAGAGCACTCGTAGCGGCGGCCACGATCACCGCCGCCGTCGCCATCGCCATCAGGAACAGCATGCCGATGCCGCCGATTTCGAGGAGCCGCGTGAGACGCCGAATTTCGTTGCGCCATAGCCCATGGTCGTCGAGCAGCGCACCCGGAAACTTCGATTCGAGCACTGTCTTGAGCGTGGCGATGTCGGGCGGGCTCGACATATCGATCTGCACCGCGATGAGCTTTGGAATCGCGAAGCTCTTGAGCACCTCGGAGCGGCCGATCCACGGTTCGACCAGCTTCAGCGACTGTTCCTGTGTAAATGGCGTGACGCGAGCGATGCCGTTCTGGCCCTTCAGGAACTGCACGATCTCGGCGGTTCTGTCGTCGCTGGAAGAGTCGGCACGTGGCTGGACCTGGATGGTGATCTCGGCCGAGATGCGATTTGTCCAGACATTCGCGGCGTTGAAGACGACATACACACCGCACGCCGTGATCGAGGCCAAAAAGCCCATGATCGCGATCACGAGCGCGAGCGAGTGGCCCGTGACCGATCCCGGCGGCACGATGGGAGCGTTCGACCGCGCATATTTGGGCTGCGACTGCTTGCGCGTCTTGTAGGGGACGGGAAGCGAGGACGCGGGTTGGACGGTACTCATGATTCGACGGTACTCATGGCCACATCGCTACTCGTGCATTTCCAGCCGGCCGCTTTCAAGCTGCATGCGCGCTGCCGGGAATTGCGACATGAGCTGATAATCGTGGGTCGCGATGATGATCGACGTGCCGAGCCGATTCAACTCGATGAAAAGACGGAGAAGGCGGCGCGCCATTTGCGGGTCGACGTTGCCGGTCGGTTCGTCGGCGAGGAGCAGTTCGGGCTTCGCGATCACGGCCCGCGCGATGGCGGCGCGTTGCTTCTCACCGCCCGAAAGCACTGCCGGGAAGGCGTGCATGCGGTCGCCGAGACCGACCCAGCGCAGAAGTTCCGTCACATCGTCCTGATAGTCGCTCTGCTTGCGGCCCATCACGCGGAGCGGAAGCGCCACGTTCTCCCATGTCGTGAGATGGTCGAGCAGGCGAAAATCCTGAAAGACGATGCCGATGCGTCGCCGGAGATCCGCGCGCTGACTGGTCGTATTCTTGGCGATATTTCGTCCGAAAAGATAGACGAGGCCGCGCGTTGGCCTGAGCGACATGAAAAGCATGCGGAGGAGCGTTGTCTTCCCGGCGCCGGACGCTCCGGTCAGGAAGTGAAACGAGCCAGGATGCAGATGAAAATTTACGTCGCGCAGGACTTCCTGGCCGGCCCCATAACGGAGACCGACGTTCTCGAATCGAATAAGAGCATGACCGGTATTCACAACCTCAACCCTGCTGTTCGCTCCCGAGCCGATTTATGATAAGCCCGGGTCGATCTAGCAATTGATTTCGACAAAGCCGAGACGGCGGTAGCGGAAAACGAAGAACAGAGTTGATCCGATGATCATCGAATGCCCGGCCTGCACGACGCGCTATGACATCAAGGCCACACTGCCGCCGGAAGGCCGCTCCGTCCGTTGTGCCAAATGCGGCACGGTCTGGCGCGCGCTGCCTGACGCGGTGGCGGAGCCGCTGGAGTTTCAAGGCGCCGGAACGCAGCGTGTTGCCGAGGAAGAGCCCTCCGTTCCCGAGGTGGAGCGTCAGAAGCGCGATCTCGCCGCAGAACTGCGGCGGCAATGGGCCGCGGAAGCCGCTCCCCAGCCGAAGCGCGAGGAGGCCGCGCCGGATGCTCATGCCGATGCGGATATCGAAGCAGCGGTGCAGCAGCATCTCGCCGAGGAGCCCGCGCAAGACGACACCGTGCCGGAAACGCGTTACGCCTCTTTCGGTGAAGGTTGGCGCCGCGACGACGCCGATTTGCCCGACGAACCCGATGTTCGCCCGGAAGCCGAGACGGAGGCGGCCGCCAGTGTCGCGCCTTCGTCGGACGACGAGCGCGACGCGCCGGAGGTTGCTCAGCATGAGCCGCAGGCGGCGCGAGAGCCCGCAGAGGATGTGCCCGCCGAGGAGGCGGTGTCTTCTGCCAAGCCGCAGGCTCCAGATGCCGAGGACGTGAGCGGGCAGGATGCTCCGCCTGAGGACGGCAAGGTGAGCTGGTTTGGCAGCTTCCGCCGTCGCCGCAAGCAGAAAGACGCCGAAGCTTCCACATTAGCCAAGGAAGCGGCCGCTTCGCCCCAAATCGCCGAAACGATCCCCTTTCCGCGCCAGCCGCACGTTGCTGGAGCCGACACGGCTGAGCCTGCCGAACCCGATCTTCGCACGCTGGAGGAAGCACGCGCAGCCGTTCGCGGCGTGTTTTCGAGCCTCGGCGACGGCCGCCCGTCCCTTGCGGGCCATTCCTTTTCCTCGCCCATGACAGCGCCAGTCAGCGAGGCGGCGCGCAACAGCGATTTGTCCGCGAGCGGTAAGGATGCAGGCGCGCCCGTAACCCAAGGCTTGGGTGAGTGGCGCGAAGGCAAGTATGATCGCAACGCCTGGCGGGCTCCCGAAGACGAGCGCAGGGAAGAAAGCGCAGGCTCGGCGGCTACCGGCAGCGCCGCTTCCGCCGCCCCTCGCTGGACGCCCGCGCAAGAGCACGCAGTCTCGTCCGCCGATCCCGAGGCCGAGCTGCGGAAAGCGATGCAGTCGCAATTTTCCGAAGCTTCGGACGACAAGGAACTGGCCGAGGAGCTGGAGAGCCATCTCCGCGCTGCGGCTGGGCCACGCGAGGAAGTGCGCGCCGAAGACGATCTTCAAGGCGATCTCGCGGCGATCTGGAAACGCCCGCAGGTACGCGCGCCGATCGCACCGGCCGAGGATGCTTATCCGGCCGCCGAGGAAGCGGAGGAAGCGAGTTTCGATCCTCGCCTCGCGCGCGAAATCGAGGAAACACAGGAAACGTCTGGCGTGGCGCGCCGTGGCTTCGGGAGCCTCGCGGTCGCTGCGGCGTGGGGGCTTTTCGTGACCGTCGCCGCCGGGCTCGTGGTTGGCCTTTTCGCTTTTCGCGATATCGTCGCCGACTCAGCGCCGGGCCTTGCGCCGCTCTATAGCGCGTTCGGAATGCCCGTCACGGTTCAGCCGCTCTCATTCGATGCCGTCACATACAAATGGACGCTTACGGACGGCAAACCGACGCTTCTCGTCAGCGGGGCCATTTACAACACGTCAAAGCGCAAGGTCAAAATGCCGGACTTCACGATCACCATCAAGGATCGCGATCCCGCGCTCGACCGCGAATACTCCGCCGCGCTTCGCAGTGGAACAACCAAGATAAGGTCGAGGCAGCGCGAAGATTTCGATATTGAACTGGTCTCGCCAAGTCCGACATTGTCTTCCATCGAACTCGCGCTCAAGAAAGTCCGTTAACCGATAATGACAGCCGGTCTCCTGGAACGCTACCGCCGCCTTCTGGCTGACGGTAAGATCTCACCTGACCCCGCGCAGGCGCTCGCCGTCGAGAAACTGCAAATCCTCACAAACCGGCTCGCGCTCTATGTCGCGCCGACGAAGACGGACTTCTTCTCCTTCTTCACGCGGAAGCGCGGCGAGGTGCCGAAAGGGCTTTACGTCTACGGCGCGGTCGGGCGCGGCAAGACGATGCTGATGGACCTTTTCTATCAGGAAGCGCAGGTCGAGAAGAAGCGCCGCGCGCACTTCCACGAGTTCATGGCCGATGTCCATGCCGCGCTGACGGTGGCGCGGCGCGCGGCGAAGGACGATCCGATCGTGTCCGTGGCGAAGTCCATCGCGGCGGAGGCGCGGCTTCTGTGCCTCGATGAGCTGTTCGTGACCGACATCGCCGACGCCACCATCGTCAGCCGCCTGTTCGCCACGCTGTTCGATGCGGGGACGGTCGTCGTCTTCACCTCGAACGCGCACCCGATGCAGCTTTACAAGAACGGGCGCAACCGCGACCAGTTCGTGCCCTTCATCCATCTGATCGAGAACACGATGGAGGTTCTGCAACTGGAATCCGCGCAGGATTATCGCCTTCAGCACCTCACCCACGGCGCGCTGTATTTCACGCCCGCCGACTCGGCCGCGAAAGTCGCCATGGACGAGCTTTGGAAGAAGCTCACCTTTGGCGAACCTTGTGCGCCCGAAGCCATCCCGGTGCTCGGCCGCGAGCTTCACGTTCCGCGCGCATGCCTCGGCGCCGCGCGCTTCACCTTCGCGGAGCTTTTCCAGCAGCCGACCGCCGCCTCCGATTATCTGGCGCTCGTCCGGCACTACCACACGATTTTCGTGGATGGCATTCCGGTCCTGACACCCGCAGACCGCAACGCCGCGCGCCGCTTCATCACCTTCATCGATACGCTTTACGATGCGCGGACCGGCTTCGTCGCCTCGGCCGATGCGCAGCCGGACGATCTCTACAAGGCGGGCGACGGCTCGGAGCTTTTCGAGCGCACAGCATCGCGCCTCATCGAGATGCGCTCGCCCGACTATTTCACGAAGGCGGCCGCGAACCGGGAAACGGCGGAGGAAAGCGAATAACTCGGCGGCTGCCTGCAAGGTTCGCTGCGGTGTTTCGTCCGCTTGCCCTTGACACAACCCCGGCGCATCCGCCACACCTTGCGCAATGAATTCTTACGCGCGAGCGCTTCCATGAAAATCAACGGCAACGAAATCCGTCCCGGCAACGTCATCGAGCACAACAACAGCCTTTGGGTTGCGGTTAAGACGCAGGCCGTGAAGCCCGGCAAGGGTCCGGCTTACAATCAGGTCGAGTTGAAAAACCTCATCAACGGCTCGAAGCTCAATGAGCGCTTCCGGTCGTCCGAGACGGTGGAAAAGGTTCGCCTCGAACAGAAAGACTTCCAGTTCCTGTATAATCAGGAAGACATGCTGGTTTTCATGGATACCGAATCCTACGAGCAGATCGAGCTTGCGAAGGATTTCGTCGGCGAGCGCTCGGCTTTCCTTCAGGACGGCATGAAGGTCATCGTGGAGATGCATGAGGGCCGCGCTATCGGCATCGAACTTCCCGATCAGGTGACGCTGACCATCGTGGAAGCCGATCCGGTCGTGAAGGGCCAGACGGCGGCCTCGTCCTACAAGCCCGCATTGCTCGAAAACGGCGTGCGTGTCATGGTCCCGCCCTTTATCTCCTCGGGCGAGAAGATCGTCGTCGATACGAACGAGATCGCCTATATCCGCCGCGCGGAGTAGACTACCCTCATAACGCGCTTCCTTGTCAGCATCGCACTCTTCGACGCGATGCAATCGGAGCGCGGTTTTCGCATGCCGGAACCGGCCTTGAGCTGGCGTCCGGCATTGTCGCGAAGACGCAACGCGGAAGTGTTACGCTCCCGCGAACACGTCGTTTTCAGATTTTTTCGGCCGGCCCAAGCCGCCGCCGACATCGTGGAGTGCCCCGCCATGCCCGCATCAGCGCTGATGACGATCATGATCAACGCAGCCCGGAAAGCGGGACGCAGCCTCGCGCGCGACTTCGGCGAGGTCGAACACCTTCAGGTCAGCGTGAAAGGCCCGGCGAATTTCGTCTCCGCCGCCGATCACCGCGCCGAAACGATCCTCTATGAGGAACTGTCGAAGGCGCGCCACGGCTATTGCTTCCTGATGGAAGAGCGCGGCCTCGTCGAAGGACCGGACAAGTCGCACGTCTGGATCATCGATCCGCTCGACGGCACGACGAACTTCCTGCATGGCATCCCGCTGTTCTCCATCTCCATCGCGCTCGAACGCGAGGGCGAACTCGTGGCGGGCCTCATTTACAATCCGGCGACGGGCGATCTTTACACCGCCGAGAAGGGCAAGGGCGCGTTTTTCAACGACTCGCGCCGCCTGCGGGTGGCCGCGCGCGATAACCTCGACGCGGCTGTAATCGCCACTGGCATCGCGCATCGCGGCAAGCCGGGGCAGGAGCAGAACCTGCACGAGATTTACAACGTCATGGTGGATGCAGCCGGTATCCGTCGCACGGGCGCGGCGTCGGTCGATCTGGCGTGGGTGGCGCAGGGGCGCTTCGATGGCTATTGGGAGCGCAACATCCAGTCGTGGGACATGGCTGCGGGCATCGTCATCGTTCGCGAGGCGGGCGGCTACGTGTCCGACGCAGAAGGCCGCTCCAACATGCTGAAGTCCGGCACCATAGTCTGCGGAAATGAGTCGATTCATGCGGCGATTTTGAAACGCATCGCCATTAAAGCTTAGCAAGGTTGCGTTTTTCAGGGTGAAGTTGTATTCCGCGCTTTCCACAAATGGTGTATAGGGCGTCCCAAAGCTTGAGTTTTGCACGGATCGACGCGACCGCGGGACACGCTGATCATGAGTAAATCGCCCTACTACAAGACGTTATCCGGCCCCGGACGGTTCGTCGGCCGCATGCTCCTGTTCCTGATCCTCGCCGGTTTGGTCGGTTTCATCATCCACAAACCAATCATCGAGAATTTCGACCACAACCGCCCGTTGAACACGCTGATCGTGGGCGTGCTGATATTCGGCATCCTCTACACCTTCCAGCAGGTGTTCCGCCTCTTCCCCGAAGTGCGCTGGGTGAACAATTTCCGCCTCTCGGATCCCGTGGCGACGGATCGCTCGCCGGCCATGCTCGCACCGATGGCGACGCTGTTGCAGCGGCGGCAGGGGCAGGGCACGATTTCGCCCTTCGCGATGCGCTCGATCCTCGATTCCATCGCCTCCCGGCTCGACGAAAGCCGCGAAACCACGCGCTATCTCGTCGGTCTGCTCATCTTCCTCGGCCTGCTCGGCACATTCTGGGGCCTGCTCGAAACGACGGGATCGGTGGGCCAGACCATTTCCGCGCTGAACACCGAAGGCAAGGAAACGGCGGAAGTCTTTCAGGAACTGAAGACCGGCCTTGAAGCGCCGTTGCGCGGCATGGGCACGGCGTTCTCGGCCTCGCTGTTCGGCCTTGCGGGCTCGCTCATCCTCGGCTTCCTCGACCTTCAGGCCGGACAGGCACAGGCCCGCTTCTACAACGAACTCGAAGAGTGGCTCTCGACCATCACCGAACTTCGCTCCGAAGGCCCGGCCGACGCGCCCGGCTCGCAGGCTCAGCTCAGGTTCGCACTCCTCGACATGCAGCGCAGCATCTCCGACCTCGCCGAAAAGATCGAGCACGGGTTCATACGCGGGGGCGGCGCGAACAGCGAACACCTCGCCAAGCTTTCTGATGGCATCGACAAGCTCGTGCAACAGATGCGCGCGGAGCAAAAGGTCTTGCGCGAGTGGGTGGATGAGCAGTCGCACAATCAGGGCGAGCTTGCCTCCGTGTTGAGAGAGCAAAACCGCCTCGCCGGTGCGCTTCGCGAGATCGCCGCGCGCGCCCGCCGCGACCCCGTGGACCGGTAGCCCCGGAGGATCACCGATGGCCCTTTCGAAGCGCCGCCGCCCGCACGCCGTCGATTACTGGCCGGGCTTTGTCGACGCGCTGTCGACGCTGCTCCTCGTCGTGACGTTTCTCATGGTCCTGTTCATGGTCGCGCAATATTTCGCGGCGCAGGACGCGAGCGGCAAGGACACGGCGCTCGCCAAGCTTCAGCGCCAGATCGCGCAAATGGCCGACCTCCTTTCGCTCGAACGCTCGCAGAAGAAGACCGCGATGGAAGAAACGAGCGGGCTTCGCGAGACGCTTGCCGCCTCCAGCGCCGAGAACAAGCGGCTCACAAGCCTCCTGTCGGTCGATTCGGCGAAGAGCGGCGACGCCCGCGTCGCGGCGGTCACGACGCAACTCGATGAGCAGAAAAGCATCACCGCGCAGGCGCTCGCGCAGGTGGAGCTTCTGAACCAGCAGATCCTCGCGCTCAGGAAACAGCTCGCCGCGCTCGAAAATTCGCTCGGCGACTCGGACAAGCGCGACAAGCAGGCTCAGGCGCAAATCTCCGATCTCGGCCAGCGGCTGAATGTGGCGCTCGCGAAACGCGTGCAGGAGCTTTCGCAATACCGTTCGACGTTCTTCGGCGAACTCAAGAAATCGCTCGGCGACCGCGACGACATTCAGGTCGTCGGCGACCGCTTCGTGTTCCAGTCCGAAATCTTCTTCGATAGCGGCTCGGCGGACCTCTCGCCGCTCGGTTACGCCGAACTCGACAAGCTCGGCACCGCGCTGAGAGACCTCGAAAACAAGATCCCGCGCGATATCAACTGGGTTCTTCGCATCGACGGCCACACCGATGTGCGCCCGATCGCGACGGCGGCGTTCCGCTCGAACTGGGAGCTTTCCTCGCAGCGCGCCATTTCGGTCGTGAAATATCTCGTGTCGAAGGGCGTGCCGCCGAACCGGCTCGTCGCGGCGGGCTTCGGCGAATATCAACCGCTCACGAGCGGCTACACCGACGCCGACCTGCGCCGCAACCGCCGCATCGAACTGAAGCTCACGGAGAAGTAGGCGCGGCGCGGTTGCGGATCGTGCGCCACTTCGTTACGTAAATCGCCATGCTGCCACCGCAAAAGAAATCCTCTGGCGCCGAAATCGAAGAGCTGATCGCGCTGCTCGCAAAGCTGCCGGGGCTCGGACCACGCTCCGCACGCCGCGCGGCGCTCCACCTCATCAAGAAGCGCGAGCAGCTTCTCCTGCCGCTCGCCCGCGCGTTGGGCGTCGCCGCCGACAAGATCGCGATCTGCAAGGAATGCGGCAACATCGACACGCAGCAGCCCTGCGCGATTTGCGCGGACGCGAGCCGCGACGCCTCCACGATCTGCGTGGTTGAGGAGGTGGGCGACCTGTGGGCGCTGGAGCGGGCGGCCATCGTGCGCTCGCGCTATCACGTGCTCGGCGGCACGCTGTCGCCGCTCGACGGGCGCGGGCCGGACGACCTCTTCCTCGTCAAGCTGATGGAGCGCGCGCGCCAGCCCGGCGTTAACGAAATCATCCTCGCGCTCAACGCCACGGTGGAAGGTCAATCGACGGCGCATTACATTGCGGCAGAGCTGGAAGGCTTGCCGCTGAAGGTGACGCGTCTTGCGCGCGGCGTGCCCATCGGCGGCGAATTGGACTATCTCGACGAAGGAACGCTCGCTGCCGCGATCAAGCTTCGTCAGCCGATCTGATTCGCACACGCTGCGCGCGCAGCACTCGCCTTACGGTCGCTCTCTTTCCTGTGGTAACGTGTTGGAATGACGACGCAGAGTAGCAAGTCCGAAAACGAGGCCGGGGCCAGGAACGGCGTCGAGGCATCGCCGTCTCACGAGGAACTTCTTCTGAGGCGGAAGGTGCGCACCGCAAACCGCGCGATGCTTTTCGAGAAGCTGTGGCCGCGCGTCTGGCTGCCGCTCGCGGTGGTCGGCGTTTTCGTGCTGCTCTCGGCGTTCGAGGTGTGGCAGATGCTGCCGCCCGCCGCGCATTTCGGGCTGCTTTGGGGATTCGGCGCGGGGTTCGTCTTCTCGCTGGTGCCACTCGTGTTCTGGCGGCCTCCGTCGCGGCAGGATGCGCTTGACCGGATCGAACGCGCCTCTGCCCTCGATCATCGCCCGCTGACCGCCTTTCAGGATACGCTTTCGCAGGATGCTTCGCCCGCCACGCGCGCGCTATGGGAGGCGCATCGGGCACGCGCGGCCCGGTCGCTCGCGAAGCTCAAGACGGGCGAAGCGCGGCCGCGTGTCGACCGTTACGACCCGTTCGCACTTCGCGCGCTTCTCGTGCTTCTGCTCGTCGCCGCGCTCGCATCGACTCAAGCCGACCTGCCGAACCGCATCCGCGCCGCTTTCGCGGTGCCCGATCTTCCCCTCATCGGCAATGGCCTCCGCATCGACGCGTGGGTTTCCCCGCCCACTTACACGCGCAAGGAACCCTTCGTGCTTTCGGCGAACGCTTCGGCCACAGAGGCCGTGCCCGTGCCGCAGGGCTCCACGCTCACCGTCAAGATCAACGGAGCCGACGCGAAGGGCTACAGCGTTGCGCTGGCGTCGCCCGGCGGCAAGCAGCCGATTACGCCGACAGCGCAGTCAACCGACACCTATGCCGAATACACGAGTGCCATCGATGAAGACGTGACGCTTTCCATCGGCTGGACGCTCGGCTCGGAGCGGACCTGGCGCCTGAGCGTCGTGCCGGACAGCGCGCCGCGGATCGCATTTCACGGCCCGATCGAGGTATCGCCTCGCGCGGTGATGCTCCTCAAATACAAGGTGGACGACGATTATGGCGTCGCGAGCGCGGAAGCGCGCGTGGAGCGCGTCATCATCCCGTCGGTCAGCGAGAGGGACAGCGAGGCCGTGGAAGCGCCCCCGCCGGCCCTTCCGCAGATCGGCAAGCCGCCTGTGTTCCCGCTCTCGCTCCCGCATGCGCCGGTCAAGGCCGCCGACGCGAAGACCTACAAGGATCTGACATCGCATCCGTGGGCGGGTTTGCCCGTAGTGATCTCGCTCGCGGCGAAGGACGAGGCCGGACATGAAGGGTTGAGCGCGCCACGCGGCATGATCCTCCCCGAGCGGAAATTCACGAAGACGCTCGCACGCGGCACCATCGACCAGCGCCGTTCGCTCGTGCAGAACCCGGCTGACACGGCCCGCGTCGCCCAAAATCTCGACGCGCTCGCCGCTGCCGCACAGGATGAAGGCACCGCCGCGCCGATCTATCTGGGCCTGCGCTCGGCCTTCTGGCGGCTGAAGAACGAGCCAACAATCGCCGACATTGAGGATGTGGTCGAACAGCTTTGGGATGTGGCCATCCGTATCGAGGACGGCAATTTGTCGGCGGCGGAGCGGGAGCTTCGCGCCGCGCAGGAGCGTCTGAAGGACGCCTTGGAACGGGGCGCGCCGCGTGAGGAAATCCAGAAGCTCATGGCCGAGCTTCGGCAGGCGCTGAACAGCTATTTGCAGGCGCTCAGGCAGCAGCAGAACAAGAACGCCGACCGCGCGGCCGCCTCGCCGAACGCGAAGACGATCTCGCCGCAAGACCTCGCGCAGATGCTTGACAAGATCGAGAACCTCGCGAAATCGGGCTCCGCCGATGCCGCGGCACAAATGCTGAACCAGCTCCGCGACATCCTCGAATCGCTGCAAAATGCGCAGGGCAGCGGCCAAAGCCAGGAAGAGGACGCGGAGAGCCTTCAGAAGCTTGACGAGATGACCGATCTCCTGCGCAAGCAACAACAGCTTCTCGATGACACATTCCGCGAGCAGCAAAATCAGGACGAGAACGCCGACGACGAGAAGGGCGCTCAGCCGCGGCAGGGACAGGGACAGCGTGGCCAGAAGCAGGGACAAGCCAGCCCGAAAAGCTCGGCCGAACTCGACCGGCGTCAGGAAGACTTGCAGAAACAGTTGCAGGAGCTTCTCTCCGGCATGAACGCCGACGGGAAAGACCCGGTGCAACAGAAGCTTCGCGAGGCGGATGAGGCGATGGGCGACGCTGTCGACTCGCTCCGTCAGAAGCAGCTTGGCGACGCGGGCGAAGAGGAAGGGCGCGCGGTCGAAAGCCTGAGGCAAGGCACACGCGCGCTCGCCGAGCAGATGATGCGCTCGGCTGGCGGGACGGGAACGGGCAATCAAGCCAATCGCGATCCTATGGGGCGCAAGCAGAACGGCCCGCTCGACAACGCGGGCGACGATGTGAAAATCCCGGACGAGTCGAGCGGTCAGCGTGCGCGCGCCATCATGGACGAGCTTCGCAAGCGGCTCGGCGAGCCGACGCGGCCCATGCTGGAACTCGATTACCTCGAACGCCTGATCAAGCCCTATTGAGGCTCGGCGCCTTGCGAAATCGCAGTGGCGGCAAGATATTTGCATCAGGGAGCACAAACGAATTTTTGGGCGGAACGCGCTCAGACAGGAAAGATTATGACCGGCTCAGCAAACATCGACGAACTCGTCGAGAATTTCGGTTTCCTCGATGATTGGGAGGACCGTTACCGCTATCTGATCGAGCTTGGCCGCGCGCTTGCCCCGCTCGATGACACCGAGCGCAACGATGTCACCAAGGTGCGCGGCTGCGCGAGCCAGGTCTGGGTTGTCAGCAAGGCGACAGGCGCCGGTCCCGACACGGTGATCGAGTTGCGCGGCGACAGCGACGCGCATCTGGTCAAGGGGCTGATCGCGGTGGTGCTGACGCTGTTCTCGGGTCGGACGGCGCGCGAAATCCTTTCGACGGACGAGAAGGCCGTCTTCATGAAGCTTGGGCTCAACGATCATCTGACGCCGCAACGCTCGAACGGGCTTGCGTCGATGGTGCAGCGTATCAAGCGCGATGCGCTCGCCGCATCCAGCGCGGAAACCTCGGCGGCTGTGCATTAGCTTGCATAGGCTTATTTCGAACGCGAAATAGATTATTATTATCAAAACACGGTCGCGGCGTCGCGTTCCTCAGCAGCGTGATCGCCGGGAACCGGCAACGCGTGACAGCGCGGTAGACGGCCTCAACGGCTCTACCCGCGCCGCGATGCCCCGGTTCCAGGCAGCCGGAGACTTTGACGCAACGGCGCAAACATACTAAAATTCAACGCTTCATGCCGCATGATCGGCGGCGCAGGCCTTTTGACCCGGTGCGTTGCTCGTGATGCGTTTCGCTTCTGAAAACATCCCTCCGACCGAATTCTCCGTCATCGAATACGCGCCCTATCCATCGCAGCCTTATCTGCCGCTGCCCTCGCATCGGAAGCGGGTGGCGGTGACGGCGTCCTCGGCTGGCGCGCTCATCAATTTCTGCCATGGCCTGATCCTCGACATGGTCAATCGTGGCCACCGCGTCTTCGCGTTCGCACCCGAACTGTCGAACAGCGACTTGCGCATCCTCTCGCACATCGGCGCGGAGGCCTACTCCCTGCCGACGCAGCTCGCGCTCTGGGACAAGTACCGGCGCATGCGCGAACTCTCGAACCTGTTCGGCGACCTAGCGCCGGACGTGCTTCTCGTCGAGTCCGCCCGAAACGGCATGGTGACTGTCGCGGCAGCGAAGATCGCGAAAATCCCGCACGTCGTGACGGTGGTGCCGAGCTTTGGCCCGGCCTTCATGGAGGGCGCGGCGGGTGCGTCCGCGTGGAGCCACCGGCAGGCGATGAAGACCGTCTTCCGCACGGTTTTCTCGTGGAGCGACGCGGTGGTGTTCCACAGCGCGCACGACATGAAATTCGCGGACGACACGAAGCTTCTGCCGCCGTCGAAGTCAGCGGTCGCGGTTGGCGGCTGGGGCGAGGATTTGCACCGCCACGTGCAGCGGTCCCTGCCGCCGCTCGATCGCGGTGTGCTGTTCCTGATGGCCGCGCCGCTCGACCAGCTTCAGGGCATTCTCGAATATTGTGAGGCTGCGAAAACGATGCGCCTAAAGGCGCGCCGCGCGCGGTTCTTCCTCGCGTCCACGCCGGGCGAGGCTATCGCGCCGGTCGGCACCGCCATCCTGAAGCAGTATCGCGAGTTCGTGCAGTATATCGGCCCGATCGACGATGCGGGTTCGCTCATCTCGAAATGTCACGTGCTGGTCGCGCCCTCGTGGGGCAACGGCGCGCCGCGTTCGCTGTTTCAGGCGCTGGCCCTCGGGCGGCCGGTCATCACCACGGACACGAGAAGCTGCCGCGACTTCGTCCAACAGGGGCTGAACGGCTACAAGGTACCCGTCCGCGACCCCGAGGCGCTCGTCCGCGCGATGATCCAGATCTTGCAGAGGCCGGATCTCATGCCGTTGATGGCGGAGGACTCGCGCCGCCTCGCGCTCCGCTTCTATGACATGAACGCCGTCAACGCGCTCGTGCTGGAAACGCTGAGCCTTTAGCTGCGCATCCCGCCGCCTACTCCGCCGCGTGGCGCTGCATCACCATCGACGTTATGAGCGCGCGCAGCGCCGCCGGTTTCACGGGCTTCTGCAGGAAGGCATAACTCGCTTCGCTGACGATGCGCCGCACCTCGTAGGAGCCGTCCGCCGTGACGATGATGCCGGGCAACTCCGTCTCGCAGGCGGCGCAGATATTCTTGATCGCCGTGCAGCCATCCGCCCGGTCCAGGTGGTAGTCCGACACGATGATATGCGGCACGATCATCGCTTTCTGAAGCTGGCTGATCGCGTCTTCCGCGTTGAGCGCCGTCATGACCTGGCATTGCCAGCCCGAAAGCAGCGTGCTCATGCCGTCGATGATGCTGCGCTCGTTGTCGATGCAGAGAACGATCGTGCCGCGTAGGTCGCCATAGGATGCAGGGCGGGCGGGGAAGACGCGTGGCTGCTCCATGTCTACCCAGCGCGCGAGCGGTACATTGACGGTGAACGTCGAGCCGTGTTCGAGCTTCGAGCGCAGGGCGAGTTCGTGACCGAGCACGCGGCACATACGCTCCACGATGGACAGGCCAAGGCCAAGGCCCGGCGCGTGAATGTGATGGTCGAGCCGCTGGAATTCCTTGAAGATGAGGTCGCGCTGGTGCTCCGGGATGCCGGGGCCGCTGTCGTGCACCTCAATGACGAGGTCGCGGCCATGACGGCGGCAGCCGAGCACCGCGCGGCCCTTCTCGCGGTTGTATTTCAGCGCGTTCGAGATCAGGTTTTGCAGGATGCGCCGCAAGAGTTTCCGGTCCGAGCGAACGAGCGCGCCGGAATCGAGGATCTTGAACGAGATGCCGCGCGCCTTCGCGATCGGCTCAAAGTCGATGCGGATCTGTTCGAGCAGATCCTTGATCGGGAAAACGGTGAACTCCGGCTTCATCGCGCCCGAGTCGAGCCGCGAAATGTCGAGCAGCGCGTTCAGGATTTCTTCCACGCCGTCGAGCGAGGCATCGATGTTGCGGGCAAGGCGGCCTAGTTCGGCGGGTGGCGACCGTTCGATCAGGCTCGCAGCGTAGAGCCGTGCGGCGTTCAGCGGCTGGAGCACGTCATGGCTCGCCGCCGCGAGGAAGCGCGTCTTCGAGAGGTTCGCCTCGTCCGCCTTGGCCTTCGCGATGGCGAGTTCCTGCGTGCGCGCTTCGACACGCCTTTCGAGCGTCTCGTTCGCCCGCGCCAACGCTTCGGCGGCCGTTTCGCGCTCGGTAATGTCGGTGTAGGTCACCACGATGCCACCCTGCGGCATGGCGTTGGTTCGCACCTGAAGCACGCGCCCTTCGATGGACCGCTCGTGGAAGCTCTCCATGGTAAGCTGATACTTCGCGATGCGGTCCGTGACGAGTTCCTCGGCCGCCGTCGGGTTTTGATGCACGCGCTGGGCCATGTAGCGCAGAATTTCATCGAGCGGCGCGCCGACGCGGCCGAATTGCTGCGGCAGAATGAGGATCTCGCGAAATTGCCGGTTCCAGCAGATGAGCTGCATGTTCTTGTCGAACACGGCGATGCCCTGACGCACGTGATCGAGCGCCAATTGCAAAAGGTCGCGGTTGTATTGGACCGCCTCGGACGCCTCGTCGAGGAGCCGCAGCGCAGATTCGCGCCCGACATTGAGACGCCTCAGCATCAGCGACATGACAAGCCGCGAGGACGGCGCGCCGATGGCGCTCGCGAGCAGGTTCTCGGTGAAGCGCAGCGCGTGAACGTCACCCTGTGGATGGCCGGTCCTGTCGATGCCCCGGCTCTCCATATAGTCCGAAAAGGAGCGCTGCGTTCGCTCCTCGCCGAGATAGCGCGATACCGTGCCGATGAGTTCCTCGAAGGATACCGTCGTGCGCCAGGGCTTGAAAGCGGGGCCGCTGGAGGGCTGCGGGTTCGGGTCTTCGATGAAGACGTTCGTCTGAAGGCGCTCGATGGGCTCGAGCGGTCGCAGCAGCGAGACGGTGACGAAGGCGAAGAGGTTGACCGCGAGGCTCCAGACGACGCCATGCGTCAGCTGGTCGAAGTTCATGTAGAACAGCATTTCGGGGCGTAAAAACGCGATGCCGAAGGGGCCGTCCTTCAGGAAGGCAGCGCCTTCCACTGAGGAACCGATGAGCTTCGGCAGCAGGAGCGTGTAAGCCCACACCGCGAAGCCCGCGAGGATGCCCGCGACCGCGCCGCGCGCCGTCGCCCTGCGCCATACCAACCCGAGGAAGAACGCGGGCGAGAACTGCGCAATGGCGGAGAAGGACAACAGCCCGATTTCCGCGAGCGACGCGTTGCCGATATGATCGTAGAGCAGGTAGGCGAGCAGGATGACCGCCAGCATCGCCACGCGGCGAATGTCGAGCAGCACACCGCTCATGTCGCGCCGGTTCTGCACCACGTTGGCGCGGCGCTTTAGGATCAGCGGCATCAGGAGGTCGTTGCAGACCATCACCGACAGCGCGACCGTTTCCACCACCACCATCGCGGTCGCCGCCGACAGGCCGCCGAGAAACGCGATGAACGTGAAGAACTGGCTTCCGGCGCTCAGCGGCAGCGCGAGCAGATACATGTCATGCGGGACGTTCTGGCCCTGAAAGATGAGCGTTCCCGCCATCGCCACCGGCACGACGAAGAGGTTGATCGCCACGAGATAGAGCGGGAACAGCCACGATGCGCGCTTCAGCTCTTCGTCGGAGACGTTCTCGACGACCGTTACATGGAATTGGCGCGGCAACAGGAAAATGCAGACGAAGCTGAGCCATGCCACGGTGAGCAGCGTACCGCCGTGAAGGCCGGTGCTGAAGATCTGGCTGATGTGCGGATCGGCCATGGCCTTGGTGACGAGCGGGCCTATGCCGTCGAACATGCCGTAGACGATGAACATGCCGACCGCGAGAAAGGCCGCGAGTTTGACGAGCGATTCCACGGCCACGGCGAGCATCAGGCCGCGCTGATGCTCGGTCGCGTCGCTGTCGCGCGCGCCGAACAGGATCGTGAACGCCGCGAGCACGAGCGCGACCGCGAAATCGGTGTTCGGCGAGGGGGCGGAAGGCAACCCGGCCGCGGTCGAGGATGAGTTTGCGAGAAGCACCGCGATGGCTTGCGAGATCGCCTTCAGTTGCAGCGCGATGTAAGGGAGCATTCCCACCACCGCGACAATCGTCACGACAGCGGCGACGGCGGGGTTCTTGCCGTATCGCGCGGCGATGAAGTCGGCGATCGAAGTGATGTTCTGCGATTTCGAAAGTACGATGAGCCGTCGCAACAGCGGCATTGCCGCTGTGAAGGCGATGATCGGCCCGAGATAGACCGCGATGAAGTCGAAGCCTTTCTCGGAGGCGGACCCGATACTGCCGAAAAACGTCCATGACGTGCAATAAACCGCGAGGGCGAGCGCGTAGACATAGGGGCGCCCGTACAGGGTGCGGTATTTCTTGCCGGCGCGGTCTCCGTACCATGCAATTGCAAAGAGCGCTCCGATGTAGAAGAAGGAACACCCTATGATGACCCAGCCGTCGATCATTTTTCTCTCGTGCTCAAGCTGGATTAAAGCTGACGCGTGTCAGCCATGCGGAACTGGAATAGCAATGTAGAACGCCGGACCAAGGTTAAGCAACAGCGCTGCGCCGCTTGCCACGTCCGAGAGCGAAATTGCGCAACCCGTGCCGGCGGCGCCCGCAGCGGTGGCTTCGGTGACGTGTCGCGCCGGTCGCCAGCGACAGATTGCATCGGGGCATTTGGCGAGGCGTCGCCTCTACCTTATATGTTGCTTCGTAACGAGAACCAAAAAGCTCCGACATGCCGACAACCATCGCCGACGCGCCCGCACCGCTCGCGGGACGCGACCCGGACATTTCTCCCGCCGCACTCGGGCTCACGGGATCGCCGTCGAGCCATCGCATCGTCGTGGCCATGTCGGGCGGCGTGGACTCGTCGCTGACGGCCGCACTTGTGAAGCGCGCGGGCTATGACACCGTCGGCATCACGCTCCAGCTTTACGACCACGGCGAGGCGATGGCGCGAAAGGGCGCGTGCTGCGCCGGGCAGGACATCATGGACGCGCGCGGCGTGGCGGACAGGCTCGGCGTTCCGCATTACGTCCTCGACTACGAGGATCGTTTCCGCCAGTCCGTGATCGACGATTTCGCCGACAGCTACCTCGCGGGCGAGACGCCCGTTCCGTGCGTGCGCTGCAACCAGACGGTCAAGTTTCGCGATCTCCTCGGCGCGGCGCGTGAGCTTGGCGCATCGGCACTTGTCACGGGCCATTATGTGCGAAGCGTGCCGGGGCCGCGCGGCATAGAGATGCATCAGGCAGCCGACCCGGACCGCGATCAGAGCTACTTTCTCTTCGCTACCACGCAGGCGCAGCTTGACTTTCTTCGATTTCCGCTCGGCGGCATGACGAAGACCGAGACGCGAGAGATGGCCGCAGCCCTCCATTTGCCTGTTGCATCGAAGCCCGATAGTCAGGATATCTGCTTCGTGCCCTCCGGCGACTACGCGTCGATCATACGGAAGCTCAGGCCGGAAAGCGGCGAGCCGGGCGAGATCGTCCATGCGGACGGGCGTGTGCTGGGCCAGCACCCTGGCATTATCAATTTTACTGTGGGCCAACGCAAGGGCCTCGGCATTGCAACGGGAGAACCGCTGTTCGTGATTCGGATCGAGCCATCGGCAAGACGTGTGATCGTAGGCCCGCGCGAGATGCTGCGGACCGCGCGTCTTTCCCTGCGCGACGTGAACTGGATCGGCGGCGGCTCGCTCGATGAGGCCGTGGCCGGTGGGCGGTCGCTGTTCGTGAAGGTGCGCTCGACGCAGCCCCCGCGCGAGGCACGCCTTTTCGCGGAGCGTGGTGGTGTCGGGGTGGACCTGGCAGGCGGCGAATTTGGCGTCGCGGCAGGTCAGGCTTGTGTCTTTTATGACCGCGCGGGTGGCGCGGCACGTGTGCTGGGCGGCGGATTTATCGAAAGGGTTGCGGCGTGAGCACGGAAACGAAGACGGTCAATCAGCCGTCGCTTGACGACAATGCGGTGCGTGAAGCCTATCGCTGGTGGGCGCCCATCTACGATTACAGCTTCGGCGTGATCGCGGGGCCGGGACGCCGGCTCGCGGTGGACAAGCTGAACGAAGAGCACGGGCGCATTCTCGAAGTGGGCGTTGGAACGGGGCTCTCGCTGCCGCGCTATCGCACCGATCTCGACGTGACCGGCATCGACCTGTCGCCGGAAATGCTGTCGAAGGCGGCGCAGCGCGTGAACCGGCTCGGCCTTCGCCGCAAGACGCTGCTTGTGATGGACGCAAGCCGCCTGTCCTTCGCCGACGAAAGCTTCGACGCCGCTGCGGTCATGTATGTGATGACCGTGGTGCCGGAACCCGCCGCCGTGATGGCCGAACTGCGGCGCGTGCTGAAGCCCGGCGGAACCGCCATCATCGTCAACCACTTCAGCCGCGAGAAGGGTGCGCGAGCCGGGGTGGAGAAGTGGCTTGCGAAATATTCGCGCAGCCTCGGCTGGCATCCGATCTTCCCGATTCAGAACGTGACCGAAGCGCCTGGCTTCGAACTCATCGACGCCACCGACGCCGCGCCGCTCGGGGTCTTCACCCTTCTCAGGCTGAAGAAAGTCGGATAGCGTAGGCGTTCGGAATATTGACGGCGCGAGCGTGTCTCCTTATACAGGTTCGACGCGGCGCAGTGATGCGTTGGCAATGGCCGTTTTGGCGGAGTAGCTCAGTTGGTTAGAGCAGCGGAATCATAATCCGCGTGTCGGGGGTTCGAGTCCCTCCTCCGCTACCAAAGCCCTAGGAAAATCAGAGCCTTGTAGCTCCGCCCTCTTCCTAATTTTTCCCGATAGTGCGTAGTATTTTGTTACGCACTATTCGCTTGCGTTACGCAATCCGCATATCCACAAACATTGAGCGTCAAGCGAGCGGGATATGCGGAAAAGAGTGCAGCCACAACGGCTTCGCGCCTTCTTGGCGATCCTCGTATTCAGGCGATCGTCGGGGAGGACGCACGAGGGTCGCGGAATCTGCGGAGGTCACGGCTGAGCGCGTGATCGGACCACTAGCCACCGAGGTCATCGCGTGGCCGATGTCACGACGACCTTTCCTGAATGTTCGGTTCGGGTCGTCACACGCGGTAGAAGAACAAGCGCTGCCATGACGCCGACCGCGAGCCCCCAGAAAGCAGAACCGATCCCAAGGAAGGACATGCCGGAGGCCGTCACCAGAAAGGTGAGAAGAGCGGGTTCGCGCTCCCGTTCGACGTCCATCGCGCCAGCAAGGCCGTTCATGATCGCGCCGAGCAGAGCGAGGCCCGCCACGGCCGCCACCAGTTCTTTCGGCAACGACGCGAAAAGAGAGGCGAGCGTCGCTCCAAACAAGCCAACGATGATATAAATGACGCCGAGGGCGACGCCCGCGATGTAGCGCTTGCCAGCATCGTGATTGGCTTCGGTGCCGGAACAGATCGCCGCCGTGATCGCCGCGAGATTGACTCCATGCGAACCGAACGGCGCCATCACGACCGAGAGCGCCGATGTGCTCCAGACGAGCGGCCCCGACGGTGTGCCGTATCCGAAGGCGCGCAACACCGCGACGCCTGTAAGGAACTGTCCTGTCAGCGTCACGAGGGCCAGCGGAACACCGAGCCCGATGATGGCGGCCAGCGAGAATTCCGGCGTGGTCCAGACGGGTCGCGCCAGTTCAAGATGGAAGGCGTCGAAATGAAGTTCGCCACCGATCGCGGAAAGCCCGACGCCCAGAACCAACACCAGCGCGATGGCATAGCGGGGCAGAAGACGTTTCAGCACGATATAAGCGGCGAAGAGCGTGCCGACCAGGACGGGCGAAGCCGGGAAATTCGTGAAGACATCCGTGCCGAACCGAAACAGGATGCCCGCGAGCATGGCGGCCGCGATGGATTTCGGAATGCGTGCCATCACCGCATCGAACAGCCCCGAGATGCCGATCACCATGATGAGCGCGGCGGCGAAGACGAAGGCTCCGATAGCCTCTGGATAGGAATAGGCTGGCAATGAGGTAACGAGCAGCGCCGCGCCCGGCGTCGACCATGCCGTGATGACCGGTGCGCGAAAAAACAGCGATAGCCCGATAGCCGAGATGCCCGCCCCGATGGAGATCGCCCATATCCAGGAAGATAGCTCCGTGTGGCTGAGATGGGCCGCGCTCGCCGCCTGAAAGATGATGAGCGACGGCCCCGCGTACGAGACGACAACCGCGATGAACCCGGCAACTGTCGCCGAAAACGAGAAATCCTTCCACATTGTGGCTTTGCTCCCCCTCTGATGAGGCCGGTTTAGCGTGCGGCCGCGGCTTGCGGCAGGAGCAGTTTCGTGAAAACTGAGCGGCACAGTTTGCGATGGCCGCCTTCATGAGCAGTAACTCCCAACTTCTTTACCGCGAAATTGCCGAGCAGATCGGAGCCCAGATTGAGGCCGGTCTCTATCGCGAAGGTGAGCGGCTTCCCTCAGTCAGGACGCTGGCGAAAACGCACCAGGTCAGCGCCACGACGGCGGCGCGCGTGCTCATTGAACTCGAACAGAACGGCTTCGTTGAAGCGCGCGCCCGTTCGGGGTTTTATGTCTGCAGCAGGACGCGGCAGCGAAACACACCTTCCGCAACGCGGACAGCGCCGATACCCGCTTCGGCCAATGTCAATGCGCTGATCGGCCGGATTTTCAGGGCCACGATCAGCGCAGGCGCGGCTGGCCGCGTCATGCCTCTCGGCGCGGCTGAATTGGACGAAGCACTGCTGCCTCACAAGGAACTTGCCGTTGCCGTTGCAAGAGCGGTTAGAGAAGGCGGTGCATCGCTTCTCGCCTACGGGCATCGAAACGGCGATCCTGATCTGCGCCGGCGCATCGTCCATATTCTTGGATTGCGTGGGGTGTCGCTCGTCCCGGACGACATCGTTGTGACCACGGGAGAGAGCGAGGCGCTCGGACTGGCTTTGATGGCGCTGACCTCTCCCGGCGCTGCGGTCGCGGTCGAATCCCCATGCTTTTTTGGCATCCTGCAATGGATCGAGACGCTGGGCCTCCGCGCTGTCGAGATCGCAACCGATCCGCATCGCGGCATAGACATCGACGAGTTGGAGCGTATCGCAGAAGCCATGCCACTCGCGGCGCTTGCGCTTAACCCGACATTTCATAATCCTTTCGGCTTTGCCATGCCGCCAGAAGCGATGGCGCGTCTCATGTCAGTTGTTGAGCGCCACCGACTGCCGGTGATCGAAGACGACGTCTATGGCGAACTCCATCATGCCGGGCGTGGCAGGCTGCCGATGAAGAGCTTCGACCGGGAAGGGTGGGTTTTTTATTGCTCTTCATTCTCGAAGACGCTCGCGCCTGGTTTCCGCATCGGATGGTGTGTGCCGGGGCGTTTTGCCGAAAGTTTCGAACGTGTGCGAGCCCCCTGCAACGCAGGCGTCACCACGCTCACGCAGAGAGCCCTTGCCGTTTATCTTGACGGGCGCGCTTATCGTCGGCACCTCGACGGGCTGCGCCGATTATTCGGGTCGCAGGCATCTGCGATCCGTACGCTCGTGCTGGAAAGCTTCCCCATCGGAACCCTGATAAGTGAGCCGGGCGGTGGATTTGTCTTCTGGGTGGAAATTCCCGCACCATTCGACGCAATGCGCTTCAGCGAACTCGCGATTGCCGAAGGCATTTCGATCGCACCCGGCCCTATCTTTTCGGCATCGGGGCGGTTTGACAACGCCTTTCGTCTCAGCGTTGGGCGGTGCCTTACGCCAGATGTTGACGCCGCGATCCGCAGCCTTGGACGAATCGCAGTCGAGATGAAAACTGGCCGGTAAATCTATCGATAGCGCATGTGAATCTTCCAGGCGCCGTCTGCATCCGCAGCGAGCGGGTCCGGCGCCGGATGCGTCTCGACGGGCGCGGTGCATGGCGAGGGTTCACCTACATCGACTAAGATGGTCGCGGAAAACGGAGTAGCGCTTGACCTTCTGCCGTGCCTCGAAATCGAAGCCTTTCCAGAGATTGTAATGGCCCTCTGGGGCTCCCGTGTCAGCGGGATCGGGATAGAACCCGATGCCGTCATAGCCCCGCCGCACCGGATCGATGAGCCATCGATCCGCCCACGTCCCCGATTTCTGACGTCCGTCGATACCGCAACTCATCTTGTGAAACTGGCGGTCAAGCCACGCCATTCCCGGTGGCGCATTCGTCGACGGTCCAGCGCGCAATATCCTCTTCCTCGCCGATCAGCGCCAACCCGTTGGCAATCGACACGAACTCGTCGCCGGAATCGACCTTCTCCACGCCGAAGCGCTTGGTAAACAGCCGTCGCACGGCGGGCACGAAGGACGTGCCGCCGGTGAGAAACACTCGATCGATGGCGTCCGCCGCAAGTCCGGCCTTTGCGAGCGCGTCGTCGATGCTGGCGGAGATGTGGGCGAGGTCTCTCGCGATCCAGCGCTCGAAATCCGCGCGCGCGATTTGCGCATCAAGCTCTACGCCAGCGGCGGCAAACGTCAGCCTCGCGCTCTCGTCGCGAGACAGCTGCGTCTTGGCCTCCGACACTGCCTTGTAAAGCGAATAGGCGACGTTGCCCTCGATGAGCGCGATGAAGCGCTCGATCTTCTCCGGCTCGACGCTCGCCGCAGCCAGCCTCTTCAACTCCGCGACCGCGCCGGACGAGCGCATGAGGCAGAGATCGCTCCAGCGCGCGAAGCTGTGATAGTAGCTTTGCGGCATGTCGAGCAACTTCTCGAAGCTTCTGTATTTCGAGCCCTTGCCGAGTACTGGCGCGACGACATGCTCGATGATGCGGAAATCGAACGTGTCGCCCGCTATGCCGACGCCGGAGAACGCGACGGGCCGGGCATGCATGCCGCTTGGCGTCGGCTCGAATGAGACGATGGAAAAGTCGCTGGTGCCGCCGCCGAAATCGCCAACCAGCACAGTCGAGGCCCGCGTCTGCTTGTGGGCATAGTAGTAGGCGGCCGCAATGGGCTCCATGACGTGATGGATTTCCTCGAAGCCGAAGCGCCTGAACGCAGCCTCATAGCGCTGCTGGGCGAGCGCGGCATCCGGCTTCGGGCCAGCGAATTTCACGGGCCGCCCGAGCACAAGACGACGCGGCAGAGGCGCGGCCCCGCCCGCGCGCGCGTTCACCTGTTCGAAGAATGCGGCGAGGATGTCCTCGAAACGATAGCGCTTTCCATAGACTTGGGTGTGCTGAAAACCTCTGTTCGCGGCGTAAGTCTTGAAGGACTGGAAAAAGCGCGTTTCAGTCGGGTAGGCGATGAAGGCGTCAATGGCCCACGGCCCCGCTTCGCAAAGCGTTTCCGGCAGCCATTCGCCTTCCTCCCGCCAGAAGGCAAGCACGGATCGAAAGGACGAGAACTCCGCATCGGCATGCTGGAATGTCACGGGCTGCACGATCCCATCCGCCGTCTTCGCGGCAAGCACAGTATTGGTGGTGCCGAAATCGATACCGATCGAAGAACTCATCATCGCGCTTTTCAAACGTGGCGCTGGCGCCGCTCCTGGGGAGCGCGACACTACAGCCTCGCGCGGCGGATGCAATCCGGGCTTATGGCTTTTGCAAAACAGCGGTTGAAAGCGCGGGTCGCCTGCGCCGGGAGTTGGACATGCCATCGCGAGGTTGTACGCTCCCCAGAAAGGAATGAGCTATCGGCCTGCGTATGGCCCATGAATGATTACTCCAAGAGCAAAGCGCGCTTCGTGAGTCAGGAGGCGCGGCCGGTATTTGCGTGGTTTCCTCTGCCGCTATTATTGTTTGCAGTGATTGCGCTGTGGCTCAACGATAGTCAGACCTCGTATGAATCGACGTGGCTTTCGCCAGCGCTCAATCTTCTGCTCGCCACATTGCCAGCGCTGGGCCGCGGCATCGATTGATGACAATTTTCATTGCGAAATAGCCACAGTCTCGGGTGGCAATGGACCGCGAAAGTCGGCACGGACTTGTTGCTGCGAGCCAGGCTCGGTATTGGATTGTCGGCATATCGACGCAACTGGGCATGGCGGCGTCTGGGCAAGTACGGGGGGAAGGTATGAGACGTTGGAGCGCGTTTCTATCGGCGCTTGTGGCCGGGCTCGTGGCAGGGCAGGTTTCGGCACTCGCGCTGGAGAATTGGACCGACGGCCGCCCGGTTTTCGAGAGCGACATCCGAAGGCAGGCGGAACAGGATGAGGCGCAGCGTGTCGAGCGGCGCAAACCGGTCGTCTACCCGAAGTACATGGATGGCGGCGCTCGTCCCGACATTGCGCCTGCCGAGCCATCGATCATCTACTTCAACCAGAACGAGGAAGTCGGCTCCATCATCGTCGATACGCAGAGCCGCAAACTCTATTTCGTGCTGCCCGGCAAAAGAGCCTATGAGTATCCGATTTCGGTCGGCCGCGATGGGTTTACCTGGTCGGGGACGGAACGTATCACGCGCATCGCGGAGTGGCCGTCCTGGACGCCGCCGCAGGAGATGCACAAGCGCCAGCCCGGTCTGCCGATTACGGTGTCAGGAGGCCTGCGCAATCCGCAAGGAGCGCGAGCGCTTTACCTCGGCAATACCGTCTATCGCATCCACGGCACCAACAACGAGCGCACCGTCGGACAGGCGAACTCGTCGGGCTGCTTTCGCCTGAAGAACGAGCATGTCGTGCATTTGGCCTCAATCGCGAAGGTCGGGACCAAGGTGAAGGTTTTGCAGGCCTACACGGGCGGGGTCAGCCAGAGCGCGCCGCTGTCGTCGCTTTTCAGTTCGAGGGCGAGAGACGAGCAGCCGTCTGCGCGCGAGACCGTGAGGCGATAGCCGTCCGCGCGCGGAGAGCCGGCTGCAACTGAGCAGTTGAAGAGGGCTGATAGGCGACCGATAAAAGTTTGTGATGGTCGTATCGTCCGAACCCAGGCGATCCGCATCGGCCGCCACGCCTACGGTTTCCAGTATCGCACGCCCGAAGCGGTGCCCGAATGGCGCGACATCCCGGATCGGTGCTGGAAGGCGAGACGGAAGCGCGGCTACCAGCCTTCAACGAAGCCGCGCGTCGGCTTGACGACAATCTGATGGCGCTGATCTCCCCCACGAACGCGTAACCCGTTTTTCGGCAGGCGCTGAAAATTGGATTTGGAACGAATAAAGCTATTCCCTTATCGATACAGCTTGGCGTATAGTTTGCATGCCTGCGTCACCGAGCGGTCCGCGTCTTCAACACGCGGCGACACGTGGCTCAGCTCGACGGAATCGGCCGGCCCCCCGGGAATGCCGCCTTGGCGGGTCGGCCGTGATCGCAGGAGCTCTGAAGGCAGGATAAATGGACGACACACTGGTACTCGACCTCGACATGGGTTCGCCCGTCGATGACTTCACGCATTGCTTCACCGGCGAGTGCCGCGCGAACGTCTTGCCGATCCTCTACAGGCTGAACCGCGCGATTTCTTCCGCGCAGGATCTGACCGAGCCGCTGCGCATCATCCTCGACGTCATGCGCGAGACGCTGCGCATGCATCGCGGCGCGATCACGCTTTACGACCGCCAGTCCGAGACGATCTTCATCCACGACAGCTTTGGCCTCACCGATGAGCAGAAGCAGCGCGGCATCTATTCGCTTGGCGAAGGCGTCACCGGAAAGGTGGTGGAAAGCGGCAAGCTCATCGTTGTGCCGCGCCTGCATGACAGCACCGATTTCCTCGACCGCACGAAGGCGCACGAGGACCGCAAACACCCGAAGGCGACATTTTTCTGCGTGCCGATCCTGCTCGGCCAGCGCGTTCTCGGAGCCATCGGCGCGGAACGCGTCTATCTGAACCCCCATCTTTTCAAGCAGGACGCGGAATTTCTCGCGGCCATCGCGCTCATGATCGCGCCGGCCGTCGAGCTTTATCTCATCGCGAATAACGACAAGGTGCGGCTCGAAAACGAGAATCGCCGCCTCAAGAACGCGCTGAAGGAGCGTTACAAGCCAAAGAACATCATCGGCAATTCCAAGCCGATGGTGGAGGAGGTCTATAACCTCATCGGCAAGGTTGCCTCGACGCGCGCGACAATCTTGATCCTCGGCGAAAGCGGTGTCGGCAAGGAGTTGGTGGCGAACGCCATTCACTATAATAGCGCAAGCGCCGACGGCCCGTTCGTGAAGTTCAACTGCGCCGCGATCCCCGAAGCGCTCGCCGAGAGCGAGTTGTTCGGCCACGAGAAGGGCTCGTTCACCGGCGCGCTTCAGACGCACAAGGGCAGTTTCGAGCAAGCGGACGGCGGCTCGATCTTTCTCGACGAGGTCGGCGAACTGAGCCTCACCGTGCAGGCAAAACTCTTGCGCGTGCTTCAGGATCGCACCGTCGAGCGCGTCGGCAGCGGCAAATCCATCAAGGTCGATCTGCGCATCATCGCCGCGACGAACCGCAATCTTCCCGAGATGGTGGAAAACGGCCTGTTCCGCGAAGACCTGTTCTATCGCCTCAACGTTGTGCCGATCACCGTGCCGCCGCTTCGTGAGCGCGGCTCGGACGTGATCCTGCTCGCCGATTATTTCGTCGCGAAGTCCTGCGAGGCCAACGGGCGCAGCGTGAAGCGTATCTCGACGCCCGCGCTGAATATGCTGATGGCGTATCATTGGCCTGGAAATGTGCGCGAATTGGAAAATGTCATCGAGCGCGCGGTCATCCTCTCCGATGACGAGGTGATCCACGCCTACAATTTGCCGCCCTCGCTGCAGACGCCGAAGGAAAGCGGCACGGGCTTCGGTGTCGGGCTTGAAGAAAAGGTGCGAGCGGTCGAATACGAGATGATCGTCGAGGCGCTGAAAAGCTCCAACGGTAACATCGGCACGGCCGCGCAGGAGCTTGGGCTTACGCGCCGGATGCTCGGCGTGCGGATGGAGAAATACGGCATCAATTACAAGAACTTCCGCTCGGGCGCGTACAAGCCGCAGAATGGAAGCGGGAGCGAGCGCTCCGACAAGGTGAACGCGGGCATACGTTAGGCGTTATCGCTTTGATGAAATCAAAAGCGCCCTCTCATTGTTGGGCGTGAAAAACGGCGACCATGCTTTAGCGCCGCGCTTCGGCCGCATGCCCCTCCGCCGCGTCACGTTCCGGTGCATCGCAAAGCCGACAAAACGTCGCTGCCGCAAAGCTCAGGCGAGCGCACTCCCCACCATCGAAATTCCCGATCGCTCCACGGCGGCCGCGAAAGGCGCATCGGCCGCTTGCGGATTTTGTCGCCCGGACGAAGCCCATCACATGCTCGGCTTTTTTTAAGCACCCTCGGACATTCGTGAAACCGTGCCCCAAACGTGACCGATAGGGGAATTTACAATTTTGGTCGAAAGCCGGGCGAGATTTACCGTTAGGGCTTTGCCAGGCCGGAAGGAAGAGGAAGGCAGCGAGTCGAGAATTTACACGGATGTAAAAAGGCGTTCTATTTTTTCATTCCTGTTATTATTGTGAGTATAAATGGCACTTCAGCCGATCTTTGAAATATTTTTTGGTGTCATTCTTATTTTTTCGCCCGCATCGACAGTATTGGCACGCAGGTTGCTATTGTAGGGGTGTGAAGGCGGCGAGATGGCCGCCAACGCAAGATCACTCTCAGGAGCACCCCTTTATGACTCGCAAGGTTGCCATTTATGGCAAGGGCGGCATCGGTAAATCTACCACGACGCAGAACACCGCGGCCGCGCTCGCCTTTTTCCATGACAAGCACATCTTCATCCACGGCTGCGACCCCAAGGCAGACTCGACGCGTCTCATCCTTGGCGGCCAGATGCAGGAAACCGTGATGGATACGCTGCGCATTCACGGCGCGGAGAAGGTCACGCTCGATAAGGTCGTGAAGACCGGGTTCAAGGAAATCCGCTGCGTGGAATCGGGCGGCCCGGAGCCGGGAGTTGGTTGCGCAGGCCGCGGCGTCATCACCGCCATCGACCTGATGGAAGAGAACGATGCCTACACCGAAGACCTCGACTTCGTGTTCTTCGACGTGCTGGGCGACGTGGTTTGCGGCGGCTTCGCGATGCCGATCCGTGATGGCAAGGCGCAGGAAGTCTACATTGTCGCCTCCGGCGAGATGATGGCGATCTACGCGGCGAACAACATCGCGAAGGGCCTCGTGAAATACGCCAAGCAATCCGGCGTGCGCCTCGGCGGCATCATCTGCAACAGCCGCATGGTCGACGGGGAAAAGGAATTCCTGAACGAATTCACCGCCGCCATCGGCACGAAGATGATCCATTTCGTTCCGCGCGACAACATCGTGCAGAAGGCCGAATTCAACAAGAAGACGGTGACGGAATTCGATCCCGAGGCCAAGCAGGCGCAGGAATACAAGCAGCTTGGCAAGGAAATCCTTGAGAACAAGGACTTCGTCATTCCGAAGCCGCTCAACATGGACGAACTGGAATCGATGGTCGTGAAGTACGGCCTGCTCGACTGACGTCCTTCGCGGACGAGCCGCGAAAGAGAACGCACCGACATCGCGAGAATACGGGCAATCCGGACACGTCCGGGGGGCACGGGCGACTCATGCCGCCTCGCGGGTCGGGCGCGCCTCTCAAGCGGCTCGTCCACACAAAACGCGACCCAAGACACCGGACGGAACCGAACCATGCCGTATCATGAATTTGAAGCCAGCAAGTGCATTCCCGAGCGGAAGCAGCATGCGGTCATCAAGGGCCCGGGCGAAGACCTGAGCCATGCGCTGCCGAAGGGATATCTCAACACCATTCCGGGTTCGATTTCCGAACGCGGCTGCGCCTATTGCGGCGCGAAGCACGTGATCGGCACGCCGATGAAGGACGTGATCCATATCAGTCACGGCCCCGTCGGCTGCACCTACGACACGTGGCAGACGAAGCGCTACATCTCGGACAACAACAACTTCCAGCTCAAATATACCTTCGCGACCGACGTGAAGGAAAAGCACATCGTGTTCGGCGCGGAGCCGCTTCTGAAGAAGAACATTCACGAAGCTTTCGACGCGTTCCCCGAAATCAAGCGCATGACGATCTATCAAACCTGCGCCACCGCGCTGATCGGCGACGACATCGACGCCATCGCACAGGAAGTGATGGAAGAGCGGCCCGACGTGGACATCTTCGTCTGCAACTCGCCGGGCTTTGCCGGTCCGTCCCAGTCGGGCGGTCACCACAAGATCAACATCGCGTGGATCAACCAGAAGGTCGGCACCGTCGAGCCGGAGATCACGAGCGACTATGTGATCAACTACGTCGGCGAGTATAACATCCAGGGCGACCAGGAAGTGATGCTCGACTTCTTCAATCGCATGGGCATCCAGGTGCTGTCGACGTTCACCGGCAACGGCAGCTATGACGGCCTGCGCGCCATGCATCGCGCTCATCTGAACGTGCTCGAATGCGCCCGCTCCGCCGAATATATCTGCGACGAGCTGCGCGCCCGCTACGGCATCCCGCGCCTCGACATCGACGGCTTCGGCTTCGAGCCGCTCTCCGGCTCGCTGCGCAAGATCGGCCTGTTCTTCGGCATCGAAGACCGCGCGGAAGCTATCATCGCGGAAGAAACCGCGAAGTGGAAGCCGCAGCTCGACTGGTACAAGGAGCGCCTCAAGGGCAAGCGCGTTTGCCTGTGGCCGGGCGGCTCGAAGCTCTGGCACTGGGCGCACGTCATCGAAGAGGAAATGGGCCTCAAGGTCGTCTCGGTCTACACGAAGTTCGGCCATCAGGGCGACATGGAAAAGGGCATCTCGCGTTGCTCCGAGGGCGCTCTCGCCATCGACGACCCGAACGAGCTTGAAGGTCTCGAAGCTATCGAGATGCTGAAGCCGGACGTCATCTTCACCGGCAAGCGTCCGGGCGAAGTCGCGAAGAAGGCGGGCGTTCCGTACCTCAACGCGCACGGCTATCACAACGGCCCTTACAAGGGTTACGAGGGGTGGGTCCGCTTCGCGCGCGACATCTACAACGCGATCTACTCGCCGATGCACCAGTTGTCGAACCTCGACATCTCGAAGGACGAGATCCCGACCGACAAGGGCTTCCTCACCCGCAAGATGATCTCCGACGCGACCCTGCCGCCGGAAGTCGTCAACGATCCGATCCTCAAGCAATACGACGGCAAGCTGGACCCCATCCCGGACCTTCGCGCGAAGACTTACCCGGTCTTCCCAAAGAAAGAACCCGCTCCGGTTGCGGCCGAGTAACAGAGAGACAAGGACCAATGGACGATCTGACAAAAGACCGCGTCGAGCAACTTCTCAACTACATCATGAAGAAGTGTCTCTGGCAGTTCAACTCACGAGCTTGGGACCGCCGCAAGCAGAACGCGGGCATTCTGGGGCAGACGGCGCAGCTTCTGTGCGGCGAGACACCGGTGCACGAGACGGCGAACGACAAATGCTACTGGGTGGATGCCGTGCTCCTCGCCCGCGAGTATCGCGCGCGCTTCCCCTGGATCAACGAACTGTCGCACGACGAAATCAAGGCGCTGATCAAGGCTCTGCATGAGCGCCTCGACTTCCTCACCATCGACGGCTCGCTCAACGAAGAACTGACCGTTCAGCACTACTAGAAAAGGACCACAGACAATGACTTGCCATGTAGTGCCGAAGGAAAGGGCCGGCGTCGTCAACCCGATCTTCACCTGCCAGCCGGCGGGCGCGCAGTTCGCGTCCATCGGCGTGAAGGATTGCATCGGGATCGTGCACGGCGGCCAGGGCTGCGTGATGTTCGTGCGGCTCCTTATCTCGCAGCATCTGAAGGAAAGCTTTGAAATCGCGTCGTCGTCTCTGCACGAAGACGGCGCGGTGTTCGGCGCGCTGAACCGCGTCGAGGAAGCCGTGGACGTGCTGCTCTCGCGCTATCCGCATGTGAAGGTGGTGCCGATCATCACCACCTGCTCGACCGAAGTTATCGGCGACGACGTGGACGGCGTCATCACGAAGCTAGAAGAGGGGCTTCTGGCCGAGAAGTTCGCAGGCCGCGAAGTTCATCTGCTTGCGATGCATCAGCCGAGCTTCGTCGGTTCCATGATCTCCGGCTACGACCTCGCCGTGCGTGACTTCGTGAAGAAGTTCGCGGAGAAAGGCGAGCCGTCCGAGAAGATCACCCTCATCACGGGCTGGGTGAACCCCGGCGACGTGAAGGAGCTGAAGCATCTCCTCAAGGAGATGGAGATCGAGGCGAACGTTCTCTTCGAGATCGAAAGCTTCGACTCGCCGCTCCTGCCGTCGAAGGACAACGTCAACCACGGCAATACCACGGTCGAAGACCTGCGCGACACGGCGAATGCAAAGGCAACCTTCGTGCTGAACCGCTACGAAGGCGGGAAGGCGGCCGACTTCCTGAAGAAGAAGCACAAGGTGCCGTCCGTGATCGGGCCGACGCCGATCGGCATCCGCAACACCGACACGTTCCTGAAGCAATTGTCAGACGTGACGGGCAAGCCGATCCCGAAGAAGCTCGTCCACGAACGCGGCGTTGCGCTCGACGCCATCGCCGACATCAGCCACATGTTCCTCGCCGAAAAAAAGGTCGCGATCTACGGCGCGCCGGACCTCGTGATCGGCCTCGCCGAGTTCTGCCTCGACCTCGAAATGCGCCCGAAGCTCCTGCTGCTCGGCGACGACAACTCGAAGTATGTCGACGATCCGCGCATCAAGGCGCTTCAGGAGAACGTCGATCACGAGATGGAAATCGTGACCAACGCCGACTTCTGGGAACTTGAGGACCGCATCAAGAACAAGGGCCTCGAACTCGACCTCATCCTCGGTCACTCGAAGGGCCGCTTCATTTCCATCGACTACGGCATCCCGATGGTGCGCGTCGGCTTCCCGACCTACGACCGCGCGGGCCTCTATCGCTATCCCGTCGTCGGCTACAACGGCGCGGCGTGGCTTGCAGAGCAGATGGCCAACACGCTGTTCCAGGACATGGAAAACAAGAAGAACAAGGAGTGGGTGCTGAACGTCTGGTAGCGCCAGCCCCGCCTCCTCTCACGCGCCGGCTTCTTCCTCCTTCGGAGCGGCGCGAACGCCACCGGACCCTCCGCTTCCTCGGGAGGGTCCGGGCGGCATTCTCGAATTCATGACGACCGACTGAAGCCCGAAGCGCTCGTGCAAGTGCCGCGAGACCGGGAACGAGGCCAGAGATGAAGATCGCAGCTTATGTCAACGACGACGGCGAACTGACCAGCCTTTACAAAAAGGGCCGGTTCCGGCTCTACGAGGGCGAGGCGAAGACCTGGCGGACCATCGGCGACATCCCCTTCGAGATGAGCGCGGACGCCTCGCTGCCCAACGTGCGCGAAACCATCGAGACCGCCGCCACATCGTTCGGCGAGTGCAAGGTGATCCTCTCAAGCGAAGCGCGCGGCTTCTTTTATTCCTATTTCGCTGAGCTTGGCGTCGCGAGCTGGAAGTCGGGCGAGACGGTGCTCGATGCGCTGCCGACCGTCGAGAAGGGCGAGCGCGCAAAGGCCGAAGCCGCAGCCAACTGCGCGAGCGCGCACGAGGGGTGCAATACCGGCGGATGCGGTTCCAAAGGGAAGAAGCTCGTGCAGTTGCAGCCCGTCACTGCCGCCGAGCCGCTCATCCCGGCCGAAGATCTCGGCGAGGGGCATTTCCGCTTCGACCTCGCTTCAGAACTCAAGAAGAACCCGCTTCTCAACTCGCGTCAGGCTCTGATCCCGATTCTGTCGCAGACGCCGTTCGAAACGCTCGAAATCATCTGCGATCACGTCCCGCGCTGGTTCATGCAGCGCGTCGCAGAACTCGACCTTGACGCCGCCATCGTCACGCTTGAGCCGCCCGCCCATGGCGTGAAAGCCACCGTCACAAGGCGCCCCGGCTGCGATACGTCGCGCCGCCGCGCGCCTGCCAGCCTGTCCGGCGGCTGCGCATAAGGAGAGAATGACATGACATCGTCCGTAACCCTTCTATCGGCAAGGCCGCCGTCTTCCTCGAAGCACGCCAAACCCTCGCCGCGAAGAGTGCCCGTCCTCGCGTTCATCTATGGCGCTGCCATGAACCCCGCCTGGCTCGCCGAGCGCGGCATACGCGCGGAGCGGGTAACGCTGGCGCGCCTGCCCGACCACAGGCTGTCGTTCCACGGCTATACGCAGGTTTGGGACGGCGCCGAAGAAGCCGCCTTGCCCGCGCCGGGACAGGCCCTTTGGGGGGTGATCTACAAGGTTTCGGGGCTGGATGTAGACCGGCTCGACGCCGCTCAGGGCGTTCGCCTCAACGGCACCGGCACCTACTTTCACTATCCCGTCGAAGTCATCGACGCGGAAGGGGCGGTTCATACCGCCGTCATGTACCGCAAGGCCGCGCTTCGCGACGAGCGCGCGCCGAGCACGGAATATCTCGCCTATGTCGTGGAAGGCGCGAAGGCCTGCGGGCTGCCGGCCGATTACGTCGAAGCCGTGAGCGCGATTGCTTCGGTGCCGGCCGCCTATCCCGTACCGCTGAAGGCGAACTCCGGCGCGCAAACCGCCGACTCAGATTGCTGCTGAGCGAGCAGCCGGGGCGCGGGCCACCCACTCATCGGCCGCCGAACCGAGGTGGCCAGCGGCCTTTTATCGTCCAGCGCCATCCGCCTGACGGTTTTGCGATCCCGCGCAGCATCGACACACGCGGGATCGGCTTCGTTGAAGCGTGCTCAGCTCTTGCCGAACTCGCGCACGTCCACAAAGTGGCCAGCGACCGCCGCCGCCGCTGCCATCGCTGGCGAGACGAGATGCGTGCGGCCCTTGAAGCCTTGCCGTCCCTCGAAATTTCGGTTCGAGGTTGAGGCGCAGCGCTCACCGGGGCTGAGCTTGTCGGCGTTCATTGCGAGGCACATCGAGCAGCCCGGTTCGCGCCACTCGAAGCCCGCCGCGAGGAAAATCTCGTCGAGCCCTTCCGCCTCGGCCTGCTCCTTCACGAGGCCGGAGCCCGGCACGACCATGGCGTTCACCGTTTCGGCAACGCGACGGCCTTCGACGATCGCGGCGGCTGCGCGCAGATCCTCGATGCGGCCGTTCGTGCATGAGCCGATGAACACGCGATCGATGGCGATGTCCGTCATCTTCACGCCCGGCTCAAGGCCCATATAGGCGAGGGCGCGGGATACGGCGGCACGCTTGCCGTCGTCGGCGACCTTCGCCGGATCGGGCACGGTGCCGGTGATCGCCACCACGTCTTCCGGGCTCGTGCCCCAGGTTACGATGGGCGGCAGCGCGGCGGCGTCGAGCTTCACTTCGCGGTCGAAATGCGCGCCTTCATCGGAGGGCAGCGTCTCCCAGTATTTCCGCGCGAGTTCCCAGGCGGCGCCTTTCGGTGCGCGCGGACGGCCCGCGATATAGGCGAACGTCTTCTCGTCCGGCGCGACGAGGCCAGCGCGCGCGCCCGCCTCGATCGACATGTTGCAGACCGTCATGCGGCCTTCCATCGACAGCGCGCGGATGGCCTCGCCCGCATATTCGATGACATAGCCCGTGCCGCCCGCCGTGCCGATCTCGCCGATGATGGCGAGGATGATGTCCTTCGCGGTCACGCCGTCCGGCAAAATGCCGTCGACCGTCACGCGCATGTTCTTCGCCTTTTTCTGGATCAGCGTCTGCGTGGCGAGCACATGCTCGACTTCGGACGTGCCGATGCCATGCGCGAGCGAGCCGAAAGCGCCATGCGTCGAGGTATGGCTGTCGCCGCATACGATGGTCGTGCCGGGGAGCGTGAAGCCCTGTTCCGGGCCGACGATGTGGACGACGCCCTGGCGCTTGTCGAGTTCATTATAATATTCGATGCCGAATTCGGCGCAGTTCTCGCCGAGCGTCTGCACCTGAAGGGCTGCTTCCGGGTCGTCGATGCCGTGGCTGCGGTCGGTCGTCGGCACATTGTGATCCACAACCGCCAGCGTCTTCTGCGGCGCGCGAACGCGGCGGCCGGCAGTGCGAAGCCCCTCGAACGCCTGCGGGCTCGTCACCTCATGCACGAGATGGCGGTCTATATAGAGAAGGCTCGTGCCGTCCGCTTGCGTTTCAACGACGTGGTCGTCCCAGATTTTATCGTAAAGTGTCTTTGCCATGATCGGTCCGTTCCGCTCGGGCTGGCGAGCGCGCTTGTTCTCTTGAATGGTTTTAGGAAGCGCAAACGCGGAAAGCAAGGCACCCGCGCGACGATTGCGGAAAACCGGACAAAACGCGCGGCACAGATCGCGACCGGCTGCGGCGTCAGTCTGAAGGGTTCTTCATACAAATAATCGAAGCGCTAATGCAATTCATAATTCTCTACAAGCAATTCACATAATGAAAAAGCATCATCTTAGACGTGCGTTTATATATTTGCACTATAAGTCGGATTATTAAAGTTGATGAGTGAACACGAATCCCATGAAATGTACATCGCCAAAAGAAAACCGGATCGTTAATTTCCGAGTTAGTATTAGAAGCTCCGTCCCGGGCTTTCGCAACGGAACCTGCCTTGCCATCAGGCGGGAAACCTGTCCGGCGCTCTGCATCTGAAAAGGCAAGCCTCGCTTGACGAGGCGGACACCGCCCGGCTCGCCGGCCAACGAGACATTTTCATAGAACCTTAAAGCTCGACCTGAACCGGGGCGCAGCGTTGCGCGTACGCGGGAGCCGAACGATGGCGAGAAGACATTTGCTTTACGATAGAATGCGCAGACCGATGCTTTTGCATCACGTGTTCGAACAGCAGGCGAAGAGGTGGCCCCACAGCGTTGCGGTAAAATGCGACGGCTTTTCGCTTACATATTCACAGCTTGACCGACTTTCGTCGAAAATCGCCCGCCGCTGCATCGACAAGGGCGTGAAGCCGGGCAGCCTCGTAGGGATATACTTCCAAAAGTCGGTGAATCTCTTCGCTGCGATCCTCGGCGTTTTGAAAGCAGGCGCCGGTTACGTTCCGTTGGACCCGAAATTCCCCGCGGAAAGGATTATCGATATCTGCGATGACGCGCGCGTGTCGCTGGTGCTGTCCGAAGGTACCTTGGGGCGTGAGATCGCGGAGACGATCGACAGCGTCGAGTGGTTGCTCCTCGACGCCGATGAAGAACGCGCCGCGCGCCGACGCATCCGGGCCGTTCGCTTCGCCCCGCTCGCGGTGCGGCCGACAAGCGCGGCCTATGCCATCTACACCTCGGGCTCGACCGGGCGGCCGAAGGGCGTCAAGATCACGCACAAGAATGCGCTGGCCTTCGTCAAGGCGATGAAAGCCTGCTACGGCGTCAAGAAAAGCGACCGAATCTATCAGGGATTTTCGGTGGCGTTCGATGCGTCGGTCGAAGAAATCTGGGCGGCCTTTTCAACCGGTGCGACGCTCGTCATCCCGACGGAGGACATCGGCCGCTCCCCGTCCGATGCGGCCGACTTCATCGAGCAGGAGGGCGTCTCCTATTTCTCGACCGTGCCGTCGTTTCTCGCGATGATTCCGCGCGATCTGCCGAACGTGCGGCTTCTCGTACTCGGCGGCGAAGCTTGCCCGCCCGATCTCGTCAACCGCTGGGCGAAGCCCGGCCGTCGCATGCTGAACACTTACGGCCCGACCGAGGCGACGGTGGTGGCAACGCTCGCGGAATGCGTGGCGGGCCAGCCCGTCAGCATCGGAACCGCCATTCCCGGCTACGCGATCCACGTCCTCGACGAACGAGGCAACCCGGTGCGCCCCGGCGAGGAGGGCGAGCTTTACATCGGTGGCGCGGCCGTATCGCCCGGTTACATCAACCGTGCGAGCCAGACAGCCGAGCGCTTCCTGCCCGATCGCATCTCCGGCACGCGCGGGCGGCTCTACCGCACGTCCGATCTGGTGCGGCTCGGGTACGATGGAGAACTGTACTTCCTCGGACGCATCGACGGGCAGATCAAGCTTCGCGGCTTCAGGATCGAGTTGCCGGAGATCGAAGCCGTTCTTCTCGACCATCCGCAGGTCGCGGCCTCTTCGGTTAATGTCTTCGACGTGAACGGCTCCAAGGAGCTTGGCGCATTCATCGTGCCGAATGCGGAAATCACCAGCGAAATCCGTGTCGAGCTTGCGGACCTGCTTCGCCGTCGCGTGCCGGAATACATGGTTCCGAAGTATCTCGATGTGATCGACGCGCTGCCGTTGATGACGAGCGGCAAGGTGGACCGCAGGCAGCTTCCGCTCCCCCAGACGTTGCTGAAGGGCGAACAACAGATCGTGGCCCCGGAAACCGACCTAGAGCGCGGGATCGCCGAGGTCTGGGGGACGTGCCTCGGCGTCACGTCGGTGTCGGTCGAGGACGACTTCTTTCTCGATCTCGGCGGTCATTCGCTGCTGGCGGCGCGCGTCGCCACCGAAATGCGCGAGCGCCTCGGACTGCCGTCGGTGTCGGTGCGCCACCTCTACCAGCACCGCACGATCCGCGCCCTCGCGGCGGCGCTCGGCGACCATGTGCAACCAGCGCGCGATGAACGATCCCGGGAAGGTCCGCAAGAGGAACTGCCGAGCCTGCTTGCGTTCAAACTCGTTTCGCCCTGGGAGCGTTGGCTCTGCGTGGGGCTGCAAACGCTTTCGATCGCGCTTTACTACCTCGTCCTGAGCGCGCCTGTGACGCTGACCGTGCTCGTTCTCAAATCGGCCTATGAAGGCGCGACCACAACCGAGGATGCGGCGCTGATCCTGACCGCGGCCGGTTTCCTGATCTGGCCGACCATGCTGTCGTTGAGCATCGTGTTGAAATGGCTCGTGATTGGCCGATACAAGCCGGGCCGCTACCCGCTATGGGGCCTGTATTATTTCCGCTGGTGGTTCGTGGGCAAGTTCCAGAGCCTGAGTTGGTCGTCCATGTTCGTCGGCTCGCCGCTGATGAGCCTCTATTTTCGCGCGATGGGAGCGCGCGTCGGCAAGAACTGCGTCATCGGGACGGCGCATTGCTCGGCCTTCGATCTCGTCTCCATCGGCGACGGCGCTTGCATTGGCGCGGAAACCCAGTTCCTTGGTTGCCGCGTTGAAGACGGAATGCTCGTCATCGCGCCTATCACCATCGGGGAAAACTGCTTCATCGGTCAGCACTGCGCGCTTGGCCTCAATGTCGAGATGGCGGCGGGTTCCGCGCTCGACGACATGTCCCTCCTCACTGATGGCGCGCGCCTTCAGCCCGACATGAAGTTGCGCGGCGTGCCTGCGGCTTCGGCCGACTTCGACCTGCCGCCGGCCAATACGGCGCGCCGTGGCGGCGAGGCGGTGTGGGGACTGATCCATCTCGCCCTCGTCTATGTCATGGGCTATTTCCTGATCGTCGCGCTGCTTCCGCCGATCGCTCTCGTGGCCCTCGTCCTCATCAACTACGGGGTTTATGCCGGCGCTGTCGCGCTTCTCGTGGCGGTGCCGCTCGCGGTCGCGTGGTACATCGCCTGCGCCGTGCTGATGAAGCGTGTCGTGCTGAGGAGGATACGGCCCGGAACATATTCGGTGCGCAGCCTGACCTATCTGCGGCACTGGTTCCTGAGCTATCTCCTGAACAACACGCGCGAAATCCTTCAGCCGCTCTATTCAACGCTGTTCTTTCCGGCCGTCCTGCGGCTGCTGGGCGCGAAGATCGGCAAGGGCGTCGAGGTATCGACGGTAATGCAGTTTACGCCCGACCTCCTAACAGTGAAGGGCGGAAGCTTTCTGGCGGATGCCTGCATCGTGGGAGGCGCTCGCATCCATCGCGGTGCGCTGTCGATCGAGGCGGTGAACATCGGCGCGCGGACCTTCGTCGGCAACAGCGCCTTCGTCCCCGGCGGCGCAACGATCGGCGACGACAGCCTCGTCGGCGTCCTGTCGACACCGCCGCAGACGAAAGAGCCGCTGGAGGCCAACAGCCGCTGGCTTGGCTCGCCGGGTTTCGAATTGCCCTCGCCCGTGGTCCAGCCAAGCTGCGCTTTCGCGGACTCGAAAACCTACAAGCCGTCGCGTTCGATGGTGTTCGCGCGCGCTTGCGTCGACTTCCTACGCATCTGCCTGCCGGGATGGCTCTCCGGCGCGGCCCTTGTCGCATTCTGCTATGCGCTGATTGCCATCCGCAACTCGCACTCCCTCGAAGAAACAGTCCTGTTCAGTCCGCTGCTTTCCTTCGCGTCGGCGCTGGGGTTGCTGTTCGCAGCCGCCGCAGTGAAGGTGGCGCTGCGCGGGACGTTCCATCCCGTGATCAAGCCGCTGTGGTCGAGCTACGTGTGGTTCACGGAGGTGATAAACGGCGTATTCGAGACGCTTGCGGCCAACATCATGGAGCCGGTTCTCGGGACGCCGTATGCGGGGCCATGCCTCGGGCTGTTCGGCTGCAAGGTGGGCCGCTGGGTGTTCGTGGACACAACCCTCTTCTCCGAATTCGACCTCGTGGAGATCCGCGACCATGCTGCCCTCAACCTGGGCGCGACCGTCCAGACCCACCTTTTCGAAGATCGCGTGATGAAGGCTGATAAACTCGTGATCGGCGAAGGGTGCACCGTCGGGAACATGGCCGTTGTGCTCTACAGCACGTCCATGGAACGGGGCGCGGTGCTTGGGCCACTGTCGGTGCTGATGAAGGGCGAAACGCTGGCGCCGGGATCGTATTCGGTTGGCATTCCGGCCTCACCAGTCGCTCGGGCGGACGCGCTGAAACGCCTGCCGGTTCTTGAGACGAAAGGCGGTGGCGTGTCGGCCGAGCGTAGCCTTGAGCATGCGAACGCCGCTTGACGGCTTACCGCATTGGAAAGGATCGGGAGGCCGCCTTCACCTCAAAGGGCGGGCTTCATCTCAGCCGCAGATTGAATGCGCTGGTTCAGGCTATCCTCCGCAGTTCGCCCGGCGGTGCGAAGCGCCATGCGAAATTCAAGCCGGACGATGTCCTCTCCGTCGCGGCAACGCGCGTCGATGGCCAGCGCCAGACGGCCACGCTCGCGCCCGCCTGTCAGATCGGCGATACGCGCGGAGTAGACGACGCAACGGTGGCCGTCAGCCTCGGCATGAAGAAACGCCCCGTCGTGATCCGGCACTTCGCAGCCGGAAACGGTTTCGCTCAGCCCTTCGCCGGTGAGCTTGGCAAGCGCCTCCTTCACGGTCCACAGCTTGAGAAAGCGATCATGCCTCAGATCGGCGCCGACTTCTCGAAGCGTCAGGATTTCGCTTCGCGGAAGAAAGGCCGCAAGCATGGTCTCTGCGGGAGCGATGTTGGCGGCCTCTACGTCGAGGCCAAGGTTGATCCCCTTGGCAAGAGCAACCGCATCGATGCCTTCGGTGTGAGAGATGCTTATATAAAAGCCTTGGGGGCGCGCAACCACCGGCCTTCCGTGCCCGGTCTTTCCGAGCGCGACATCGGCGGGAAGGCGCTGACGTGCCAGATCATGGAGAGAAGCCTTGAGCGCGACGCGTGCGGCCGCCATGCCGAGTTGCCGCTCGCGCTTCTTGTAGCGTCCGATGTCGCGAAGGTCTTTCGCGTCGAGGCAGGATGAGAGAGACGCAGCGAGACCATGACGCGCGTCTTGCGGTATCAGAACGCAAATAATGCGCCGGGGGCTGCCTGCCGCTTCAACCGGCTGTTCCGAAACGATCCGGCCCGACTGAAGCGAAATGAAAAACGCGCCAAGCGGCGCGCTTATCCCGGCCAGATCGTGAGAGGCGTCCATCGGCTCGGACGACTGCGAAAAGCCGTCCATCGTTGTCAAAGTGCGGGGCGAGCTGCCAGCAAGCGCGCTACGCCGTCCTTGCTTTCGGTCAAGTCCGCATCGATCGACAGCGCCCTGCGATAATCGGCCAGCGCCTCTTCCTTTCGGCCGAGCGCCTCGTAGATATGGGCGCGCGTGTCGAGCGCATGGGCGTCCAACGGTGCCAAAGTGACGGCTCGCTCCGCGTCCGGCAGCCCTTCGCGTGACTTGCCGGCCTTGAAGTAGATCCAGGCGCGCAGATTATGCGCCTCGGCGAAGTTGGGCTTGATCTTCAGCGCGATAGTCTCGTCGGCGATGGCGGCGTCGAAATCGCCCTTATCGGCCAAGGCTTCGCCGCGATTGAGATACGCATCGGCGCGAAAATCCTGTGGCATCTTGGTATCGTCTATCACACGGGAGCAGGCGGCAATTCTAAGCCCAGCCTCGGACTCATCGTCCCGGCAGAGATCGTAATCGGCGGTCTGGGCCAGCAATGCGCTACTCGGCGCGACGAGAAATGAGGATAAAAGGAGTGCTTTGACGGATAAGCGCATGAGCTTGCCTTCTGTTCAACGCGACGCACTCTTCATCCGTCAAGATGAAATGTCGCCCGCAATCTGGATGCTTGCCTTCGATAGTCGGGGAACGTCGTTCCGCGCTGGGGATTCCGGTTGAAGCGACGCACCCTGTCGCTTACGGACGGAAGAGATATTTGAATTCGATCATTCCGTAGCCGCCTTCGCCACCGGCCGTTGAGGTGGACGTGGTTCCCGTCCCGTTGTCGTTGCCATTCACGAATTGGTAGCCGCCGGACAGCGTGATCGACGCAGTTCGAACGAGGAGATTGGAAAGCTCGAACTTCAGGAAGCCGCCTGCACGCTGGGCGTCGCTTTCCTCGTTGCCGAGCGCGTACCCTTCGGCGCCGACGAAGATCTGCTTGAAGTTGGCATCAAGTTCCTCAATCACCTTGACGCCGACGCGACCGCGCGCGAGGTAACTATAGAAGGCGGTGGAGTAGTAACCGTCCGCGCCGAAATAATACGGAAGTTCCGTTTCCGTCTCGAAATCGGCGTCGACCTTGAAGCCGACCTCATTGCCTCTCACGCTGTTCGAGAGGTCGCGCGGACTGAGGTGATCGTCACGGAAATCGACACCGAGATACAGTCCCGCCGAAAAAGTCGTGTAGACCAGCTGATAGCCGAGCATCACGTCGCCTTGCCATTCCTTGCCGTTGACCTTCCCGAGGTCATTGGTGAAATAGCTGTATTCATTGTATTCGGCATCGGCGCGCAGCATGAAGCCGTGTGTCGTCAAATCGTTGTTGACGGCGTATGCGCCACCTGCCCAGACAGCAGTCGAACGGTTGGCGATGTCTGTACCTTGCCACAGCGCAGCAGATATTGGCGGAGCCTCATCATCTGTACCCTGCGCTATCGCCGGGTTGAGGGAGAGAATAAGCGGCAGGGCAAAGACAGCCGCCGGCGAAAAGTTCTTCATGCAAATATCCCCGTTCCCACCGTTTGCTTTGCAAGGAAAGAAAGCCGCGATTCGCCCGCAATCCACAATCAAAGGTAGTTATTATCCTCATGATAACCCGGCATAGTTGTAAAATTGTCAATATCTCGCTTTGAGACTGCGCATACGGGGGGCGTCCGGTAATGAAATGCGAATGCTGCTACGGGCGACAATTTTGAAAGGGGCGTGAGGCATTATCCAGTTCGCCGCCTTAGCTGCCGGGCGGCCTAGCGGTAAGGTGGCCTGCAAGCATCTGGACTGACCGAAACATGCTGAACATCGGGAAAGCAAATGATCAGTTCCGGCCGAGCACGCCAGAACGGCTATCGATCTGCAAGGCAACGCTTTTTTTGCTCGCCCTTGTTATAACGCCAATCATGGCAGCGACAGCGGATACAGAAGAGGCGACTATCAAAGGGATCGGCCTAAAGCCGACCGGGCTAAAGCCCGCCTACCCGGGCGGCTTCGTTTGCTCGCAGCTTACCTCGCTCTACGCGAGCTGGATCGATGTCGACGGGACGCGCCGCTCCGAGGCGCATTCGGGCGTCGATGGCGGCAAGCTCGGCGATACAATTCATGCTCCCGGGCCCGGTCGGGTCGTGGCTGCCTGGAAGACCAATTTCGGTTGGGGTCAGGAAGCGTCGCTCCTCATTTTGCATAGCCGCGAGGATCTGAACATGTCCGGCGGCGCTCCCTACTATTATTCCGAGTTCGACCATCTTCGCTGGAATGAAGTCAAACGGCTTCAGGAGGGAGACAGGATCGAGCGCGGGCAGGTGATCGGCCGCGTGACCACACCGGGAAGCAACAGGATCTATCTGCCGGAAGTCCATTGGGAGATCTACGAGGTGGACGATCCCGATGAGATCGAGTGGGTCGAGAAATCGAACGGCTTGAAATACTTCCTCAACAAGACGGCCGAGTTGATCGACCCGCTATATATGCTCGGGCGACATCGAGGAATCCACGCCGACAAACGCGTTGAGATCGCTCCCTTCTTCGACGATGCCGACTATTCCGGTTTCAAGGGGTTCACTTATATCCTGCCGTGCCGCCCTCGCTGACGTCACGGGCGCATAGCGCGTCGAGATCCATGCGAAGGCGATCCGCACGCTGCGTGCCCAATTCGGCATCGATCGCCGCATGCGTTCTTTGCCAGACGGGCACGGCCCGAGCGAGCACTTCCAGCCCCATCGGCGTGATGCGCAGAAGGCGGGTGCGGCGGTCGCGATTATCGGGGAAGACCTCGATCATGCCGGAGCGCTCAAGAGGCTTGAGGTTGGCCGTGAGCGTCGTGCGGTCCATCGCGAGCAGCGCCGCGACACTGCCGAGCCTCGGCGGCGCGGGACGGTTCAACGCCATGAGAAGCGAAAACTGACCGCTGGTGATGCCAGTATCTTTCAGCTCCGCATCGAACCGCCGGGCAAGCGCGCGCGCCGCGCGCTGTGCATGCAGGCACAGGCAAGTGTCACGCACCAGAAGCGTAATGTCGTAAGGGACCGAGTGTTGCGTGGCGAGGTGATTTGACATGGTCGGGTCATTATGTTGATATCAACGTATCAGACAACAAGATTTGGCCAACGCGGCCGAACGTCACCAAGTGGAGCGAATTTGACACTTGAGATCCGGTCGCCGTGAGGTCGCGCTCGAATACCAAATTCAAAAGCTCCACCTGATCAAAAAGTAACGACTGGTCCTTGCGATTCCGACATTTGCTCGCGAGGGGTGCCGCAAGGGATGCAAATGTCGGAATCGGACCACCAGGAGGAAACAAGATGACCTATGTCGAAGGCTTTCTTCTCGCCGTTCCGGCGTCGAAAAAGGATGCCTACCTCGCCATGGCGGAGGCCGCCGTGCCCCTGTTCAAGGAATTCGGCGCAACGCGGATGGTGGAATGCTGGGAGGACGACATCAAGGACGGCAAGGTGACCGATTTTCGCATGGCGGTGAAGGCTGAGCCGGGCGAAGCCATCGTCTTCAGCTGGATCGAATATCCCTCCAAAGAAGCGCGCGATGCCGCAAATGAGAAAATGAGGACCGATCCGCGCATGCAGCAGATCGGCGAGATGCCTTTCGATGGAATGCGCATGATTTTCGGCGGTTTCAGAAAGATCCTCGACGTTTGATCGACCCAGGCCGCGCGCCTAGCCGGATAGGGCCACCGTCTGCCGGTGATGCTCGGGCGAGGCGATTTCCTTCGCGATGAAGTCGGCGACGTCCGCGCGCGAGACGGTCATCTTGCGCGCCTTTCGGTCCGTGCTCGCGAGATAATCTCCGGTCGCTGGGCCATTCGTCAGTCCCACGGGCTGAACCAGAACGAAATCGTTCGGCGCTGCCTTGATCGCGGCTTCCTGCTTTTCCTTGTCGGCGAGGATTGCCCGCATGAACAGCGCCGCGGCGATGGAAAACAGGAACGATTTTTTGTCCCGCGTGTCGCCGATGCCGAAGGCTGTCACCGCGATCAGCCGCAAGCCGGGGTCGGCGGCCGCGAGAATATTGCGCGTTCCATATTCGCAGATGTGCGGGTTGATCGTGCGTTTTCTTCCCTGCGTGCTGCGGGAATTTCCGAGGCTGATGACGCAGACGTCGTGGCCCGGAAGCACGCGCGCGACATCCTCGGCGGACAACGCATCGCCCTTGACGACGGTGAGCGCGTTGTCGGATGGCAATTTCGACGGATCGCGCACGAGTGCCGTCACCTGGTGCCCGTCGGCGAGAAGTTTTTCGACGGTTGCGCGGCCCGTGCCGCCCGTCGCTCCAAAGACAATGATTTTCATACTGACGATATAGGAAGGTGAATAGCTTCGTGCCAACCCCGACACGCCGAAGTTTTGCCCGGCGTTGCAAATTCGCTATGCGGGCAAGCCTACGACGCCATCATCGGCTGGTCACATTCTGCGCTCATCAATGCTATGTTGAAATGTCGCACCGTCGCCTTGCAGGGAAACGGCAGCGTTCCGCCTCGCAACCAACCTGGCCCTTGCCTACCCTCTCATGACCGATCTCCTCACGAAGCCCGCCGCGACGGCACCGGCTTCCGCCGCCCAGCGTCCTTCTTCCGACCGCCGCCTCGTCGGCATCGGCTTCATGCTGACGGCGGTGAGCTTCTTTGCCTTCCTCGACACGAGCGCGAAGTTTCTCGGCACCATCGAACACATCCCCGTGGTCGAGATCATCTGGGTGCGCTTTCTGATGAACGCGGTGCTTATCGTCGTGATGCTCCGGCCTCGGGGAGTGATGCGCGCCGCGCCGTCGAAAAGGCCCGGTCAGCAGATCCTGCGGAGCGCGTTGCTCCTCGCGACGACGGCGTTCAATTTCGCGGCGCTTCAGTTTCTCCAGCTCGATCAGACATCGACGATCTACTTCCTCGCGCCGTTCTTCGTGGCTGCGCTTGCCGGTCCGCTGCTCGGCGAATGGGTGGGCTGGCATCGGCTCGCGGCGATCTGCGTGGGCTTTACCGGCATCATCTTCGTGACGAAGCCGGGCTTCGGCGGCATCCACTGGGCGGTGGCGCTCGCGCTCGGCTCGGTGTTCTGCCACTCGCTCTACAGCCTGTGGACGCGCTATCTCGCCCGCTTCGACGCGCCGCGAACGACGCTCGTCTATACGCCGCTCGCGGGAGCGGTCATCATGGCGCCGGTCGCGCTTTGGAATTGGCAGATGCCGCCGAACGCGCTCGCCTGGGGCATTTTGCTGAGCATGGGGCTTCTCGGCGGGATGGGGCACTGGTTCCTGATCCTCGCGCATGACCGTGCGCCCGCGCCCGTGATCGCGCCATTCACCTACATCAACCTGCTGCTCGTGACGTGCCTCGGCTACCTCGTGTTCGGCGATGTGCCGGACATCTGGACGCTCGTCGGGGCGGCAATCATCGTGGCGTCGGGGATCTATTTGCTCTTCAGGGAGCGGGCTGCTTCGGCGTCCGCGCCCGCGTCGTCTTCCACGGTGGACGGGTAGACGGCGCGCACGCGAGCGGCGACATCTGCGAAAGTGCCTTCCGCGATGGATTTGCGGATCGCGGCCATAAGCTCCTGATAGAAGCCGATGTTCGCCCATGACAGGATCATCGGCGCAAGATACTCGCCCGAGCGGAACAGGTGGTGGATATAGGCGCGGGAATAATCGCGCGAGGCGGGGCAGGTGCTCGTCTCGTCGAGCGGGCGCAAATCCTCGATATGCGCCGCGTTCTTGATGTTGAGCTTGCCCGCCCATGTGAACGCCTGCCCGTGGCGGCCCGATCGCGTTGGCATCACGCAGTCGAACATGTCTATGCCGCGCTCGACAGCGCCCACGATGTCCGCCGGCGTGCCGACGCCCATGAGGTAGCGCGGCTTGTTCGTGGGCAACAGCGGCGTGGTGAAATCCAGCGTATCGAACATGGCGCGCTGGCCTTCGCCGACCGCGAGCCCGCCGACCGAGTAGCCGTGAAAATCCATTGACGTAAGCTTCGCCGCCGACTCTCTGCGAAGCTCGGGGAAGGTGCTGCCCTGGACGATGCCGAACAGTGCACGCCCCGGCCGACCGTACTGCGCGAACGCCGCGAGCGAGCGCTCCGCCCACCTGAGCGACAGCCGCATCGAGCTTTCCGCCTCATCGAAGGTCGCCGGGAACGGCGTGCATTCGTCGAACTGCATCTGGATGTCGGAGCCGAGAAGGTTTTGCACCTCGATGGAGCGCTCGGGCGTCAATTCATACATCGCGCCGTCGATATGCGAGCGGAAGGTGACGCCCTTCTCGGTCAGCTTCCGAAGCTGCGCGAGCGACATCACCTGAAAGCCGCCGGAATCGGTGAGGATCGGCCCATCCCAGCGCATGAAGCTGTGAAGGCCGCCGAGTTTCGCGATGCGCTCCGCGCCGGGGCGCAGCATCAGGTGATAGGTGTTGCCGAGGATGATGTCCGAGCCCGCCGCCTTCACATCGTCGAGGAAGACGGCCTTCACTGACGCGGTGGTGCCGACCGGCATGAAGGCGGGGGTGCGGATGACGCCGCGCGGTGTCGCGATTTCGCCGAGGCGGGCCGCGCCGTCCTGCGCGAGGAGCTTGTAGGAGAAGGGCTGCGTCATGGGCGGGCCGTCGAGGGCTGCGCGTCCGCACGCGCGAGAAGGCACGCGTCGCCGTAGGAATAGAAGCGGAAGCCCGCTTCGACGGCGTGGGCGTAGGCGCGCTTCATGAGGTCGGTGCCGGAGAAGGCGCAGACGAGCATGAACAGCGTCGATTTCGGCAGATGGAAATTCGTCACGAGGAGGTCCGCGCTTCTGAAACAGTGGCCGGGCTTGATGAAGATCCTTGTAAAGCCTTTGGCGGGCTCAATAAAGCCGTCTTCGCGCGTGGCCGTCTCAAGTACACGTAGCGAGGTCGTGCCGGCGGCAATAATGCGGCCGCCGCGCTCGCGCGCCGCGTTGATGGCGCGCGCCGTTGCGTCGCCGATCTCGAACCACTCTGCATGGATTTCGTGATCCTCGACCGTCTCCGACTTCACCGGCAGGAAGGTGCCCGCGCCCACGTGGAGCGTGACGAAGGCGGTCTCTATGCCGCGTTCGGCAAGCCGCGCGAGAAGCTCCGGCGTGAAGTGGAGCCCGGCCGTAGGCGCGGCGACGGCTCCTTCGTTGCGCGCGAAAACGGTTTGATAGTCCGAGCGGTCGCGTTCGTCGGCGGGGCGCTGGCGGGCGATATAGGGCGGGAGCGGCATCGCGCCGTGGCGCTGCATGATGGCCTCGACGCTGTCGCCGTCTGGCGCGGCGAGGGTGATTTCGCCCTCGTCGGACTTGGCGACAACGATCAGCCGGGACGCGTGTCCGCCTGTCTCGAAGTGGATCGCGTCGCCCGGCCGTAGCCGCCGCGCGGGCCGCGCAAAGGCTTTCCACGAGCCGGACGCTTCACGTTCGATCAGGTTCAGGGAGACGTCCACCGCGGGCGCATCCGCATCGCGCGGCGGGCGGGTGCCTGACAGCTCGGCGGACAGGACGCGGGTGTCGTTGAACACCATGATGTCGCCGGGACGGAAAAAGGCGGGAAGGTCGCGGATCGTGGCTTCGGAGAGCGGCTGCGGCGCGGCGGGATCGACGCGTAGCAACCGCGCGGCGTCGCGCGGGCTCGCGGGCCGGAGCGCGATCGCCGATTTGGGAAGCTCGAAGTCGAAGTCCGTGAGGTGCACAATGCGTCGCCGAAGAAACGGCAAGCCCAGGGGTGGGCAGGTGCCAAAATAAAAGATGAGCGCCCGCGTCCTGCCGGACACTAGCGCTCGGTTCTCGAGGAATTGTTCGCGATTTCGGGCTAGGCGGCCTTTTCAACGCGAGCGGTCACGATCTTGTCGGGGTTTTTCACCGGCTCGCCGCGCTCGATCTTGTCGACGTTATCCATGCCCTCGATTACCTTGCCCCACACGGTATATTTCCCGTCGAGGAACGATGCATCGTCGAAGCAGATGAAGAACTGGCTGTCGGCGCTATCGGGGTGGTTCGCGCGCGCCATGGAAACGACGCCACGCTGATGGCTTTCCCGGCTGAATTCGGCCTTGAGGTTCTTGCCCGAACCGCCGCGCCCGGTTCCCGTTGGGTCTCCCGTCTGCGCCATGAAGCCGTCTATGACGCGGTGGAAAACAACGCCGTCGTAAAACTTCTCGTCGGCAAGCTCCTTGATGCGCGCGACATGGTTCGGCGCAAGATCGGGGCGCAGTTCAATTACGACGCGCCCCTTGGTTGTTTCCAGAACCAGATTTTCTTTATCGGAAGATGTCATGTTCAAGCTCTTTCCTCGCGCCGCCTTGACCGGATCTACGCCAACCTGAGGTGCGGCGACATTATTATCTCATCAGGAATGTGGTGATCAGCGGGCGTCGGACGCAAGCTGCATCTTGATGATCTTGTCCGGATTGAACACGCGTCCGTCGCCGCCTGCTCCCTTTTTGATCCGGTCGACGAACTGCATGCCTTCGGTCACGCGGCCCCAGACGGTGTATTGCCCGTTGAGATGCGGTGTGTCCTCAAGACAAATGAAAAACTGGCTGTTCGCCGAATTGGGGTTGCCCGTGCGCGCCGCGCCGATGGTGCCGCGCTTGAATGGCGTGGAATTGAACTCCGCCGGAAGGTCGGCATATTTCGAACCGCCGGTGCCGTCGCCTTTGGGGTCACCCGTCTGGGCCATGAAGCCCGTGATGACGCGATGGAACGGCAGGCCGTTGTAGAAGCCCTCGCGAACGAGTTTCTTGACGCGCTCGATGTGCTTTGGCGCGACGTTGGGGAGAAGCTCGATGACCACGCGGCCATCCTTCAGGTCGAGGTAGAGCGTGTTCTCGGGGCTCGCTGCGCTGGCTGGCCGAGCGAAAAGGCCGAGAGTGGCGACGGCAAGCAGCGCTACTAACATCAGGGAACGGAACATGGAAACCCTTTGCTTATCGATTTCGTATGCGATTTCGAGGGCCTAATGGTCTGATCCCGACATTTGCGTCCGTTTGCAGTACGCTCGCGAGCAATGTTGGAATCCGGAGGACCATTAGTAACTCTTTGTTTCTAGAAGAGCTTTTGGATTTAACATCTGAGCTAGCGGCAACCGGAACTCAAATGTCAAATTCGCTCCACTAGCGCGCCATAGGGGCGGCATTGGGGCCGTTAGCTGTCCTGCCGACCTTTGCAACGATGCGCTGGAGCACGCCAGGAGAAACGAATGGCGAAACATCGCCGCCGAGCTGAGCAATCTGGCGGACGAGTGTCGCGGTAATATGTGCGAAGCCGGGTGTGGCGGCAAGAAACACGGTGTCGATGCCCGGCGCCATGGCCCGATTCATGCCGAAAAGTTGCGTCTCGTAGCCGAGGTCCGCAGCATCGCGCACGCCCCGCAGCATGAAGGCCGCTCCGTGCGCGCGCGCCGCGTCAACCGTCAGGCGGTCGAAGAAAGCCACCCCGCCGCGTTCGCCCGCGCCGAGGCTCGAAAGTTCGTCGCACAGCATCTCCGCGCGCTCTTCGGCCGTGAAAAGCGGCGCTTTCGACGGGTGCACCCCCACGCCGACGACCAGCCGGTCGAACAGGGCCAGACCGCGAGCCATGATGTCCCTGTGGCCGAGTGTCGGCGGGTCAAAGCTGCCAGCGTAGAAACCGGAACGCATGCGGCGTTACCTCGCGATCATTCGGTTGGTTCCTCGCCCTCGGCATCGCCGCCGGCATCCGGGCCGTCGCCATTGCCGTTGCCGGTTCCGTCATCGCTGATGAGTTCGGCCGAGACGACGCGTTCGTCCTGATCGGTGCGGAAGATTGTGACGCCCTGCGCGGACCGGCCGGTGATCGAGATGCCTTCGATGGGGCAGCGGATCAGCTTGCCGCCATTCGTCACGAGCATGATCTGGTCCGTGTCTTCCACGGGGAAGGACGCGATGAGGCGGCCGTTTCGCTCGTTGACGGCCATGGCGATGATGCCTTTGCCGCCGCGACCCGACGTCCGGTACTCGTAGGACGATGTGCGTTTGCCGAAGCCCCGCTCCGACATGGTCAGCACATATTGCTCGGCCGCGCCCATTTCGCCATAACGCGCGGGCGTGAGATCGGCGATGTCGGTGCTTTCAATCGCCTCGCCGTCGTCGAGGGCTTCCACCGCCTCGGCGGCCGCTGCGGCCTCCTGCTCGACGATGTCGCCCTCGGTAGCGGCGCGTTCACCGGCGGCGGCGCGGCGCATGGCGTTCGCCTGCTTGAGATAGGCGGCGCGCTCGGCGGGCGTCGCGTTCATATGCCGGAGGATGGCGAGCGAAATAACGGTGTCGTCCTCATCAAGGCGAACGCCGCGGACGCCGGTCGACTCGCGGCCCTTGAAGATGCGCACGTCCGTCACCGGGAAGCGGATCGCCTGACCGTTGGCTGTCGTGAGGAGAATGTCGTCGGTCTCGCGGCAGAGCTGCGCGCCGGCGATATCGTCGCCCGGATCGAGCTTCATCGCGATCTTGCCGTTTTGGCGGACCTCCGCGAAGTCGGCGAGTTCGTTGCGCCGCACATTGCCGGAGCGCGTCGCGAATAGAATGAAGACGCCGGACTCATCGCGCTCCTCGGGCAGCGGCAGGATGGAGGTGATCGTCTCGTCCTGCTGAAGCGGCAGCAGGTTGATGAGCGCCTTGCCGCGCGCCTGCGGGGCGGACAGCGGCAGCCGCCAGACCTTCATCTTGTAAGCCATGCCGCGCGAGGAGAGGAACAGCACGGGCGTGTGGGTATTCGCGACGAACAGGCGCGTGACGAAATCCTCATCGCGCGTCGTCATGCCGGAGCGGCCCTTGCCGCCGCGACGTTGCGCCCGATAGGTCGACAGCGGCACGCGCTTGATGTAGCCGCGATGGCTGACGGTGACGACCATATCCTCTTTCTGGATCAGGTCTTCGTCGTCGACCTCGCCCTCGACATCGAGGATTTCGGTGCGGCGTGGCGTGGCGAACTCTTCCTTGATGGCGGTGAGTTCGTCGCGGACGATGGAGATCACGCGGGCGCGCGAAGAGAGGATATTGAGATAGTCGCGGATCTTGTCGGCAAGCGCCTTAAGTTCATCGGCGATTTCGTCGCGGCCTAGCGCGGTCAGGCGCTGCAGGCGCAGTTCGAGGATCGCCTTCGCCTGATCGATGGACAGACGGTAGACGTTGCCCTCGTGGATGCGCGAGCGCGGATCTTCGATGAGGAGCAGCAATGGCGCGATATCGTCCGCGGGCCAGTCGCGCGACATGAGCGCCTCGCGCGCGCTCGCGGGGTCCGGCGCGGAGCGGATGAGCTTGATAACCTCGTCGATATTGGCGACGGCGGTGGCGAGGCCGACAAGCACATGCGCACGATCACGCGCCTTGCCGAGCAGGAATTTCGTGCGCCGCGTGATGACGGTTTCGCGGAACTGCGTGAAAGCCTGGATGAAGTCGAGGAGGGTGTGCTGTTCCGGGCGGCCGCTGTTGAGCGCCACCATGTTGGCGGCGAACACCGATTGCAGCGATGTGAAGCGGTAAAGCTGGTTCAGCACCACGTCCGGCATGGCGTCGCGCTTCAGCTCGATGACGACGCGATAGCCCGAGCGGTCGCTCTCGTCGCGCACGTCGGAAATGCCTTCGACGCGCTTTTCGCGCACGAGTTCGGCGATGCGCTCCTGAAGCGTCGCCTTGTTCACCTGATAGGGGATTTCGGTAACGATCAGCGCATCGCGATCCTTGCGGATCGTTTCGACATGCACCTTGCCGCGCACGACGACGGAGCCGCGACCTTTGAGATAGGCGGCGCGGATGCCTGCGCGGCCCATGATCACGCCGCCGGTCGGGAAGTCCGGCCCGGGAATGTGCTCCATGAGCTGCTCGATGCTGAGCGCGGGATTTTCGAGAAAGGCGAGGCAGGCGTCGATGACTTCGCCGAGATTGTGCGGCGGGATGTTCGTCGCCATGCCGACGGCGATGCCGCCCGCGCCGTTGACGAGGAGGTTCGGGAAGCGCGCGGGCAGCACTGTTGGCTCGCGCTCTGAATTGTCGTAGTTGTCCTGAAAATCGACCGTGTCGTTCTCAAGGTCGTTGAGCAGGGAGTCGGAGATCTTCTGGAGGCGTACCTCGGTGTAACGCATGGCCGCCGGTGGATCGCCATCGACCGAGCCGAAATTGCCCTGACCATCGATCAGGGGCACGCGCATGGAAAAGTCCTGCACCATGCGGACGAGCGCGTCGTAAACAGACTGATCCCCGTGAGGATGATATTTACCGATGACATCGCCGACGATGCGCGCGGATTTACGGTAGGGCTTGTTCCAGGAGTAGCCGTTCTCGCTCATCGAGAAGAGGATGCGGCGATGGACGGGTTTCAGCCCGTCGCGCACGTCGGGCAGCGCGCGAGACACGATCACGCTCATCGCGTAATCGAGATAGGAGCGCTTCATCTCGTCGGTGATGAGGATGGGACGAATGTCCCCCGCTCCGCGATCGCCCTTGTTGCCGTCTGACGGATCTGCCAAAACCTGACCCTTGGTCTCGTGAAATGAAAAGAACGGCCAGAAACTGCCGTCGAACCTGGCCGGAATTTACAGGCTGCACCCCGCGAGCACAAGGACGCTGTCCATCTACCCCTTGGGAGACGCCTGTTTTGTTTTTGCGCTTCGGGCGTTGATCCTGCCGCAGAAAGCATTCACCCGCATACGTTAAAATGGGATCTCGTCGTCGAGATCCTTGTCGAAGGGCTTCGGCTGACCCGCGTCGCGCGGCTTCGCGGCCGAACCGCCACCACTCCGGAAGCCGCTTCCGCCACTACGGCCGCTGTCGCCCCGGTCGAAACTGCTGGCGCCGCCTTCATTGAAGCCGCTGCCGCCTTCGCCGTAACCGCCCGCTCCGCCGCCTGCGCGTCCGTCAAGCATGGTGAGCTGGCCGTTGTAGTTTTGCAGGACGACCTCGGTCGTGTAGCGGTCGTTACCCGCATTGTCCTGCCATTTCCGCGTCTGCAACTGGCCTTCGATATAAACCTTCGCGCCTTTGCGGAGGTATTGCTGTGCGACCTTGCCGAGTTGCTCGTTGAAGATGACGATGCTGTGCCACTCCGTCTTTTCGCGGCGTTCTCCCGACTGTTTGTCGCGCCACGAATCCGTCGTCGCAAGCCGAAGATTGCAAATCGAACGGCCATCCTGCGTGTGGCGCACTTCGGGATCGGCCCCGAGATTGCCGATGAGAATGACCTTATTCACCGAGCCCGCCATGAGAGCTCCTTTCATCAAACATTGAGTCGCAGCCGAGTTTACATGAAGCGTCAGCGCCCAAAACACAACTGTACCCACACGATCCGCTTTTCCACACGGGATGGGTATAAGAAAATACGTTCACTTTATGTTCTAGTTGCGCCCGGCGTTCGTGTCAAGCACCGTCGGCGCCGAGACGGTTTGTTAACAGCGCTGCGGAAAACAGCCCGTAAAATAAGGATTTTTCGGGCCAAAAAACCACACTTTGTTACAAAATTGCCGTCCAACCAGCATATGGCGCGTTTCCCGCTCGAAAAGGTTGTTGACGCGCGGCGCTACACGGCTCGAAGGTTGCGTAGCGTCAAACGGCCATTTAGACCTGATTCTGTTGGCCTAAATCGCAATCGGTGCTCTTGACCCGGTGGATCGAACGTACAACATCGATTGCACTCAAGGGATGGGTTGGTTTGATCAGCCATCGGTAACGGACGCCCGGATTTCTCTTTCTAAGGCATGGATCAAGAAGGAACTCGAGATGTCGAAAACGCAAGCGGCGCCTGCGGCCAAGGCTGCGAAATCTGAGGCGGCGAAACCCAAGGCTGCGGCAAAGGCGGCTGCACCCGCGAAAGCGGAAAAGGCAGAGATCGTGACGCTTCGTCAGCTCGCCACGGAAGTTGCCGAGGCGCACGGCCTTTCGCAGAAGCAGGCGAACGAGGTTCTGTCGGAGGCTGTTTCCAGCATCGGCAAGCATCTGAAGAAGGGCGCGCGTATCCGTATCGCCGGACTTGGCACGCTCGAAGTGCGCAAGCGCGCCGCCCGCACGGGCCGCAACCCGGCGACGGGCGAGGCGATTGAAATCAAGGCCAGCAAGAAAGTTGCTTTCCGCGCAGCCAAAGATCTGAGCGAGTCCATCTAGGGCTTTCGCTTCAAAGCAGTCGAGTTCGGCCAGCGACGAAACGGTGCGGCTAACAGACATCGTTTCGTCGCGGCAAGTCTTGTTATTTGGGCCGCACGCAAAGCGAGCGGTCGACGAGAATATTCTTTATGGCGGTCATTTCCTTTTCGATCGCGCTGAGGCGGGTGTCCGTCTCCGTCTTGTCGCGCGCAATTCCCGACATCACGCCGCCGACGGTGTATCCGGCGACGACCAGAAAGCCGCCGAACGTCAGCACCATCGCGAACGGCAGATAAATTCGGCTCAGCGGTATGGCACCGTGATGACCGTTGACGGTAGCCGTGGCAACCGACGACATGGCCGAGAGCCGCCCGTCATCGGGGAGGGTCATCGCGTGCGCCTCTCCGCCTTCACCGCCGGACATGGTTTCTGGGAGGCCACTATCCTGGCCCGCTCGATGGTTCGCCCCTCTTCGATATAGTAGTATCGCAAATATAGAAGCCCGAGCGTCGCGGCGAGGATGGCTAGCACAACCCGGCCCTCGGCGCTTTTCGAGAGCGCCGCGAGGATTTCCCCGATGGCGGCCACAAGCGCGCCGACGAACTGCGCCACGCCGCTGACAGCCGGGGCCAGCGGCCCGAGAAAGGCAAGCGCGCCGACAGAAAGGCCGAGCTTCCCCGCCACGGCCGCAAGGGTTCCCCAAGACGATGAAATGAAAGCAAGAAGCGCGTTCATGTGTCTGGCTCCCGTCAATCGTTTGAGGTGGTAGGGGCGGAGGTGCCCTGATAGTCGAAGTTGCGGTAGGCCTTGACGTGCTCGCTTCGAATGAGCCGGATCATTGCGATGGCCGCCACGAGAACGGCGCAGAGAAGCAGCCAGCGATTGGTGGAGGCCCACGCAATCACACCCTGAAGCGGTTCGAGTGCCGCGCGGGCGCCACCGATGCTGTCGAGAACGCTGTCGCTGGAGAAGGTTTCGGTGGCCGCCGCGGCGCCGAAAAGCCACGCAAAGACGCGTTGCAGCACATTCATCTGACGCAGCGGCTTGTCGCCAGCCGCTTCGAGATCGCGGCGCGAGACTTCGCGTCGCCTCGGCAGCATCGGCGTCGCTTCCGCGAGCGCCTTGGCGTAGTTCGGCTGCCAGATGCCCGCCTCGCCGTCGAGGGCGTTATCGTGCTGGAACAGCATCACCGCGCGATGGGTCTGCTCGCCGAAGATCCCGTCCACCGCTCCGGCCGGATAACCGAGGGCACGAAGCCGGGCCTGAAGGCTGCTAACCTCGCGACCGCGCATCCCGGCATGGAGCGTTTCGTCGAACGGCAATTGCACTTCCGGCTGGCCCGCCATGGTCCGCGCGTCGATCCTGATCCCGGCGACGCGGCGGGCCCATCCGGTTCCGAAAACGCGCCACAGTCGCCCGAGGCGTTGGAGGAAGGCGAGCCGCGCATCGCAATAGGCCTTGATGTAGTGCGCCTGTTCGAGCCATTGACGCGCGCGGCCGGGGCCCGAGTTCACCGCCGCGTCGAAAACGCAGAGGTCGAGCCCGGCCGGCAGGGCGTCGCAGTTCATCGTGTCCCAGTAATTCTCACGGTAAATCGCGCGAAGCTCGGCGTCTTCGATCTGCCGCACGGGCCTTTGCCGCTTGCCCTGCCTTTTTCGCCAGGCGTCGTATTCGCGCTGGATCACGCCGCGCATGGTTGGGCCGCCCGGATCGTCCGGGTGATTGGAGTAGCCCCCCTCCCATTTGAGCGTGATGGCAAGGCAGCGCTCGAAATTGCCAGCCGCCATGGTGCACCTCCCATAAATGAAGAAAGCCGGTCGTGACCGGCTTCCAAAGGACAAAGAGATCGGTTCGCCCGTTCGCGGATCTACTTCGCCGACGAGGCTGCGGTCAGTCCGGCCGGTTCCGCCTGGTTCTGGGCGTCCGCGAGACGCATCGAGAAATGTGAAACGGCGGGCAGGGCGTTGAGGCCCGCCTGACGTAACGCCACGTCCAGCAGGCCCTGGAATGCCTGAAGTTCTTTTTCGTCGAGCGTGAGGGTGATGGCTTTCATGGTGGTTCCCGTGGGAGAGAGGACGCGAGGACATCGGGTGGCGCTGGCCGCGTTTTCGCGAGAAGCGCAATTAAAACAAAGGCCAGAGCGCCATTTCCACGCAACGGGAATGACGCTCCGGCTCCGCCGGAGATCGGCGATGTTGAAATATCGTTACCGATTGGTTGATCCGCGTTCAGGGAGTGCTGAACGCGCGTTTTTGCCCAGTGCTCTGGCGCATACGTTTGGTACACATTGCTGCACGCTCTCAAACAAACGCATGCGCCTCAAGAGCACTAGCAAACGGTTGATTCTAGTGTAGTTTCGAATTTTACATTTGATGACGGTGCCATCAGCGGGTGTGAATCAAATGTAAAATTCACTGCACTAGGTGAGGCTCACATAATGCCAGGCGCCGCCGTAATAGGCGTAGAGGCGCCCGTTCGTCGTATCGATTTCCAGCGGCACGCGGCCGGTGTAGCTCGTGGGCGTTCCGGTTGGCGCGCCCGCGCTCGACGGTACGTGAATGAACCCCGCCGTCGCGGTCGTCGCAAGCGCGGCATTGCCGAAAACCACGTTGCCGCTCGTGTCGATGGTCAGATAGTCATTCGTGCCGAGTGTCGCCGATCCCGCGATCTTGAAGGAGTCGGATGCACTGGCATGAAGACCCATGTTCCAGTGTCTGCTCGTGCTGAGGCGGGAAAAGAGGAGGTTCGCGTTGGAGTTCTGCGCGGCCAGTTGCGACACCACTGGCCCAGTTCCGGAGTTATAGACGTAGTCATAGACGACGCCCGTTGCATTGCCCGATACGTATTGAGCGTAGACACTGCCGGAAACCGACCCGTTCCAGGTGATGTGCATGCATTTCTGATTGCCGGAGAGGGTTGTCGGTGCCAGCAGGAACGCGCTTGAATAGGTCGATTCAACTGTGCTTGGGCTGACATAGAGGGGCGTCGTATTCACGCGGGTGCAGTTGCCGGAGTCGATATAAGGCAGGCCGAGAAACTGCGTTGCCGTGGAATTCGCCTGCCAGAGCTGTGGCGCGTTGTTGACGTTGAAGTAGTAGTTCGTCTGGAGGAAATGCGTAATGCTCGTATAGCCGGTTCCATGGTTATAAACGATCCGGCTGTTCGCATTCCAGTCGTTCAGATATAGCCGGTCCACCATGATCGCGCACCACGGCGGCGTGTCGGTATACGTATCGTTCCGCGGCAGCATGAAGCTCAGGGGGCGCTTGCTCGTCCCCTGGATCGTGTATTCCTGCAAGTGGAACTCGAAGATCGAGTCCGACGCCGTTCCACCCTGCCAGTAACAGGACTCCCACGACAGCATGAGAGAGGCGTCAGACGTGTTCTTCTTGTATCCGTTCGGCGCGACGTTGAAGCCCAGATGCATCGTCACATCACTGCGTGTGGCGGCTGAGGCATCCGTGTTGCTCGCATTGCCGCCGCAGCGGATGGCGAGGTCGTAGGACGCCGATGTGTAGTTGTCGAGCGTCGAGACATCGACAGTCCAGAGCGGGTCGGCGTAAAGGCCGACACGGCTGGCGCCGCTGCCCGTGATGGTGGGCGTGTTATTGCTCCTCAGGTAGGGGAGCGAGAGTGTGGTGCCATCGAACGCCGAGTTGGTAACGCCGGCGAAGGCATCCGCGCTGTTGTATTGGATCTGACCGGAAGAGCCGCCCGGCGTACCGCCGCCGCCGCTTTCCGAAGCAGAAGCATGCGGAATGTCGTCGGCGGGCCAGGGCGAAACCGTGGTGGACGACGACGTCAGCACTTCCTTGTAGTCTGCAATCGAGCCGAGATAGACGTCAGTCGTGAGGCGGCCCGAACCGTCGAGAACGAGCGGATTGGTGTTGGCAATGGTGCCTTCATCGTCCAAGTACGTATCTTGCAGTGTCGTGGTCCCCGCCTGATAGTAGTACAGATTGCCCAGCGAAAGCGGATCGCCGTTCTTGTCGAAGAACTGATACCCCTTGGGGTAACGCAGTCGCGTAACCATGCGTAGGCTCCATTGTTGTGTTAAGGTCTCTGGGGGCATGCGGTGCGGACCGTTTGGACCGGCGCGCACAAGCGGTTTGCGCGAGCGCACCCGTTTGGCTCGGGGCGGCGCATGGACATCGCGATGTCAGAGGGGGCGGCGATGAATCCGATCGACTTTGCCGATTTCCATCAGGCTGCGCTTGAGGGCGACGCCGTCAGGCACAATCTGCCGCTGAGCATCATCGAGCGGCTGCGCACCCAAGGCGAGGCGGGCGGCATCAAATACTGGACGCTTGGAGATCCGGGCGCCTGCGCGCTTCAGACGCCGGGCTTTCCGTTGCTTCTATGCAATCTTTCGCGGGACGAATGCCGCCGCTTCGCGGATCTGACCGCCGATCTCGATTTTGCGGACGTCGTCGGCACCGGCGACACCGCGCTTCAGTTCCCAGAACGCGCCCGCGAGCACGGGATCGTGTTTGACGAGGAAATTCCGCAAGCGATCCTTTCGCTCGATGAGGCGCCAACGGCGCCGAGCGTCGAAGGATTCTCTCGATTGTTGCGACGCCGGAGCTGCCGCTTTTCCGGGATTGGATCGCGGGCTTCATTCGCGAGGCGGTTCCGCGCGACGACTGCCCGTCGGATGAGCGGCTTCTCGCGGCTCTTGGAGAACACCGTCACTGGGTGTGGATCGCGGGCGGCGTGCCCGTCTCCATGGCGGCGATCGGACGGCGCAACCGCACGGCGGGCGCGATCAATTCCGTCTATACGCTGCCAGGGTTTCGCGGGCGGGGGTATGCAGGCGCAATCACCGCAGTCGTTGCGCGGCAGATCTTTTCCGAAGGTCGCGCGTTTGCCTGCCTTTATGTCGACAAAAGCAATCCGGCATCCAACCGCTGTTACGCAAAACTGGGTTTCAAGCCGGTGTGCGATGCTTGGCACATTGTTCGTCCGAAGCTTGGGCTTCACAAATAATGCCATAAAATCAGCACTTTATTCTTCTATTGCGGCTTATCTCCAGCTACCGCATATCTCGACGGCAGGCCGTTTCCCGAGCCCGCTTTCGTTTTTGTTACCCGCGAGAAATTGACTGTGCCTTCACTTGACACTCCCGCCCGCTCGTTCCCAGTTGATAGGCCGAGCGGTCGAGCTCCCCGGACGTTGCCCATGGATTTTCTGCCGAGCCTGAGTAACGTCGGCGCCTACGCATTCTTTCTCGATTTCGACGGCACGTTGACCGAGATCGCGGACACGCCCACGGCGGTCGTCGTCGATCCGCGCACGCCCGCTGCCCTCGAAAGCCTCTACGCCAGCACGGACGGGGCACTCGCTATCGTGACGGGTCGAGAGATCGACACCATCGACAGGTTCCTCGCGCCGCTCAGACTGCCGGTCGCGGGCGTCCACGGTTACGAACTGAGGGATGTGCGCGGCTTCCGGCTCACCGAGGCGTCGGACGATGCCGCAGGCGCGCGCATAGAAGCGGTGCTTGCCGACTTCGCCGCTCAAAATCCCGGCCTTCTTCTCGAAAGAAAGCGCGGCGCGCTCGCGATCCATTATCGGTTGCGCCCCGAGCTTGAAACGCTTTGCCTTGCGCTCGTGGAGGTATTGGCGGCCCCCCTGTCCAGCTTCGTTCTCACGCATGGCAAGATGGTCATCGAGCTTCGGCTGCATCGCGCGACGAAAGGCACGGCCATCGCCCTCTTGATGCAACAACCGCCGTTTGAGGGACGCATCCCGTTCTTCGCGGGCGACGACGCAACCGATGAAGACGCGATCCTCGTCGTGAACGCTTTGGGTGGCATCACCGCGAAGGTCGGTCCGGGCGAAAGCGCAGCGCAATATCGCGTCCCGGACGTCCCCACTTTCCTCTCCTGGCTCTACGCCACCGTCGGCACACTTGAAGGACGTTGAGTTTAATGGCTAATCTCGATCTGGGCCTCATCGGAAACTGCAATATCAGCGCCCTCGTCGACACAAGCGCGCGCATCGTGTGGTGCTGCCTTCCGCGTTTCGATGGCGATCCGGTGTTTCATCAGCTTCTCGGCTGCAAGAACCGCAATCCCGACGATGGCGCTTTCACGATCGAGATGCCGGGGCTGAAATCGACCGAGCAGTTCTACGTTCCCAACACGGCCATTCTGAAAACCGTGCTGCATGCGGAAAGCGGCTCCGTGGAGATTACGGACTTCATCCCACGCTTCTATAAGCGCAATCGCCCGTTCCGCCCGAAGACGCTGATCAGAACCGTTACCGTCAAGGACGGGTCGCCGCGCATCCGCGTCCGCATCAGGCCTCGCTTCCGCTACGGCGCGGTGGAGCCGCAGATCACATCCGGGTCGAACCACATCCGCTTCATCGGCCCCGACATGACGGTGCGCGTGACGATCGACGCGCCTGTCGACTACGTTTTGGAGGAGACCGTCTTCAATCTCACCGAACCGATCCATTTCGTGATGGGCCCGGACGAGACCCTGACGGACAGCCCCTTCAACATTGCCCGCGATTTCGAAGAGCAGACAACCGTCTATTGGCAGAACTGGAGCGGCAGACTGGCGCTTCAGCCGGAGTGGCAGGAAGCGGTGATCCGCGCGGCCGTCACGCTGAAGCTCTGCTCCTACGAGCCGACGGGCGCCATCGTGGCCGCGATGACGACCAGCATTCCTGAAGCGCCGGGCACGGGCCGTAACTGGGACTATCGCTATTGCTGGGTGCGCGACGCCTATTTCGTCATCCGCGCGCTGACGAGCCTCTCGGCGGGCCGCACGCTGGAGAATTATTACCGCTGGATCATGAACATCGTCGCGTCTTCGGATGGGCATATCCAGCCCGTCTATGGGATCGCGCTCGATAAAGAGCTGTTCGAGAGCACGGCGGCGGCGCTGCCTGGTTTCCAGAGCGAAAGCGGCGTGGATAACGGCCCGGTGCGCATCGGCAATCAGGCCTACGAACATTTCCAGCACGACACCTACGGCAATCTGATCCTCGGCGCGGCGCAGGCCTTCATCGACAAGCGCCTCCTGACGCGCGCGGGCGTGGAAGATTTCCGCCGGCTCGAACATGTCGGCGAGCAGGCGTTCAAGCTGCACGACGTACCGGACGCGGGCATCTGGGAGCTTCGCAACCGCGCCCGCGTGCACACCTCGTCAAGCGTCATGTGCTGGGCCGCGTGCGACCGTCTGGCGAAGCTCGCGTCTTATGTCGGCGAGCACAACCGTGTCGCTTTCTGGCGTGAGCGCGCCGAACTTATCCGGCATAAGATTGTTACCTGCGCATGGTCAGATAAGCGCAAGGCTTTCGTCGAGAGCTTTGGCGGCGAGCATCTGGACGCAAGCGTGCTTCTGATGGGCGAACTCGGTTTCATCGATGGGCAAGACCCGCGCTTTCTTTCCACCGTCACCCAGCTCGAAAAAGTGCTGGGGCGCGGGCCGTTCATGATGCGTTACGAAGCGGCCGACGATTTCGGCGTTCCCGAAACAGCCTTCAACATTTGCGCGTTCTGGCGGCTCGATGCACTGGCCCGCGTTGGAAAAAGCGAGCAGGCGCGGGAAATTTTCCAGTCGCTTTTGAACGCCCGTAACCATTTGGGACTTATGTCTGAGGATACCGATCCGGTCACGGGCGCGGCCTGGGGCAACTTCCCTCAAACCTATTCGATGGTCGGCATCATCAACGGGGCAACGCGCCTGTCCAAGCCATGGGAGGCTTTCGTTTGAGCCGTCTCGTCATCGTTTCGAACCGCGTCGCGGATCTCGAAGCCCAGGTGCAGTCAGGCGGCCTTGCGGTCGCGCTGGGAGATGCGTTGCGAACGGTCGGCGGCATCTGGTTCGGCTGGGACGGAAAGCTCGTCGAAGAAGGCGAGCCCGCTGCGGTGTCGACGAACGAGAACGGTGCGGTCACAACCGCCACCATCCCGATGACCGAGCGGGACTACGAAGAATATTATCTCGGCTTCGCGAACAAGGTGCTCTGGCCTGTCTGCCACTATCGGCTCGACCTCGTGCAGTTCGAACCCGCCTATTTCGAAGGCTACAAGCGCGTCAATCGCAACTTCGCGACGGCGCTGGCTCCGCTTCTTCGGCCCACAGACATCGTCTGGGCGCACGACTATCACCTGATTTCCTTTGCCAGCGAATTGCGTGCGCTCGGCGCGAAGCAGCGGCTCGGCTTTTTCCTGCATATCCCGTTTCCACCGCCGGAACTTCTGCAAGCCATCCCGACGCATGAATGGCTTGTCGAAGCGCTGTTTCAGTTCGACGTGATCGGCTTTCAGACCGAAAACGACGTCAGCAATTTCCATCGTTTCATCGAGAACCACGCGAACGGCGAAATCCTGGACGATGACAGGGTTCGCGCTTACGGCCGCACCGTGATCGCGCGCGCCTTTCCGATCGGCATCGATGTCGACGAATTCGCCAACGCCGCACAAACGCCGGAGGCGGATTCGCAGATCGAGCGGCTCAACCGCCGCACGGTCGTGCGCTCGCACATCATCGGCGTGGACCGCCTCGATTACACGAAGGGCCTGCCCGAGCGCTTCAAGGCGTTTCGCAAGTTCCTCGAAATGCATCCCGAGCACTGGAAGGCCGTGACGCTGATGCAGATCGCTCCGCCGACCCGCATCGAGGTGGAAGCCTACGCCAACATCCGCGAGGAGTTGGAGGGCCTGTCCGGCGCGATCAACGGCGAGTTCGGCGATTTCGACTGGACGCCCTTGCGCTATGTTCACCGGGCAATGCCGCGCGATACGCTGGCGGCTCTGTTCAGGGGCAGCGAGGTCGGCCTTGTCACGCCGCTGCGCGACGGCATGAACCTTGTTGCCAAGGAATACGTGGCCGCGCAGGATGAGGAAGATCCGGGCGTGCTCGTGCTGTCGAAATTCGCGGGCGCGGCGGAAGAACTCGAAGAGGCGCTGATCGTGAACCCTTACGACATCGATGACATGGCGAACGCGATGCAGACCGCGCTTCGCATGCCGCTAGAAGAACGCGTCGAGCGCCACTCCGCTCTCATATCGCGTATTCGCGCGCATGACGTCGCGTTCTGGCGCAAGAGCTTCCTCAAGGTGCTGGCCGAAGGTGCGCCGGAGGTCGTGGCGTGACGCCGTGGCGTCTCATCGCCGACGTGGGCGGCACGAATGTGCGGTTCGCGCGCGTGTTCGATGGCCTTGTCGTTGCTGAGCGCCGCGCTTATCAGGGTGCGCGCTTCGAAAGCTTCATTCATGCGATGCGCGCTTATGCGGCCGAGACCGGCGGTCTTGCGGGCTGCGCTTCGGTCGCCATCGGTGCGGCTGGGCCTGTCGCGGCGGGCGAAATTCACCTGACCAACATCGCCTGGACGATCCGCGAGGCGGAGGTCGAGGCGGAGGCGGGCGCCCCCTGCACACTGCTCAACGATGTCGAGGCGGCGGCCTATGGTGCGCTCACACTGACGGAGCCGGATTACGCGCTGTTGAGTGGCCCGGCACCGGACCTGAGCCGGGCAATGCGCCTCCTCATCGCGAATATCGGCACCGGCTTCGGCGCGGCGGCGCTGTTCAAGGTGGCGAACGTGTGGGTTTCGTGTCCGAGCGAGGCGGGGCATATGTCGCTGCGCCTGCCAGACGATGCCCCTGCTGGTTTGCGGTCGGCTTTTCCCTCCGTGGAGCATGCACTTTCCGGGCGCGGCCTTGTCGACCTTCACGCGGCGCTCAGCGGACGCGATGACGGGCTGTCCGCGCGCGACATCTGCGCCAATGCCGCGTACGATCCCGCAGCGGCGGCTACAATCCGTCTCTTCGCCGAAATCACCGGAAGCGTACTCGGCGACCTGACGCTCGCCTATACGGCGTGGGACGGTGTGTTCCTCGTCGGCAGCGTCGCCAAGGGCTGCGCCGCCACCGATCCGCGCGCGATGCGTGCCGCGTTCGAGAACAAGGGGCCAATGTCGGACCGGCTGAAGGCTGTGCCCGTCGCCCTCATGCTGAAGGAAGACCCTGCGTTCTTCGGCCTCGCGATCGCGCCGATGCGCACGCGCTAACAGTCGGCCGGACCGAAACCGCGAAGATACAGTTCGCGACAATCTGGCCAAATCCCTCAAAATTGATCGATCCGTGTGCCGCTCGCCATGATCGGGCCGAATGCATGCGTCAAGCCTCGCGCATTCCTTAAGCCGTTTCAGCCAGGAGCGCGGGCCGTATGTTGGAAACCGAGACAGCTTCCCCACCCACGGGCCAGCCGGCTCCCACCGGCCACGCCCCCCGGCGCGTCTCGCGCATCAGGCTTTTCACTCGCGCGACTGTTGGCATCTCTTTCTTCAGCGTGCTGAGCCTCGTCATCGCGCTATTCGCGTTTTCGAGCCTGCCGCAGGTGCAGGATCTGCTATTCGACGCGCGGCCATACTGGGCGCAGGAGATCGTCTACTGGGCGGGCTTCTACGCCATCGGCATCTTCATCTGGGCGCTGCCGCTCGTCTTCACGTCGCGGCTCCTGCTCCAGCAGAATTACGATGTCATCGGCATAGACAACGAGGCGCGGTTCAAGTTCTACATCTTCCGGCTGCCGAGCCTGTTCGTGGTCTTCTCCTTCATCGCCGTGCTGGTCGGCATCGTCGCCGCCGCGAACAACCTGCCCGTGCCCTTGCAGGACGGTGGCAACAAATACGAAGCGCCGATCCGCCGTCTGCTTGAAGCGCATCTCATCACGCTTCTGATCGCCACGGCCGTGGTGCTGCTGCTGGTGATCTTCCGCGATGTGTTCCTGCGCGGCTACGGGCGCGCGATGGCCCGCCGCGAGATCAAGGATGCCGAAGGCTTCAAGCGCTCGCTGATCCGCATCGAACGCTGGACGCGGAAAACCACGCTCGACCTCGACGCCATGGACATGCACCTGTCCGGGTTGAAACCGACGTGGCTCAGCATGGAGACATGGATCGCCGCGCAGCGCGTAAAGGAATTCATGTGGCGGTACATGATCCGCCTCACGGTGTTCCTGCTGATCCTCGTCGCGATCCACTTCATGTCCTACTCGGAGACGGTGCAGCAGCTGTTTTCGTTCCCGGATCTGACATCCAGCCCCGGTGTCCAGCAGGTGCTCGATTTCATCGGCGACACGCTCTACCTGAAGCGGGCGTCGTTCCTGTTCGTGGTATTCGGCGCGTGGTTGCCATTCATCGCGTTCCTCGCGCTGCTTTCGAACCGCTTCCAGTTTCCGTTCATCGCGGCGCTCGTCGTCGTCGCCATCGGCCTCACGTTCTTCATCGGCGACGGGCACGACGTTCGTGTCGCCACGATAGCGGAGGACCAGCGGCCCACGCTCCGGCCCACCCGTTTCACCGACGCGGTCAAAGGCTGGAAGACTGCCAGCGGCTGGGACGCGCGCGGCTGCGAATGGCTCGCGCCCGACGCAAAAGAACTCGTCGATTGCCCGCGCCCCATCATCGTGTCGGGCGAAGGCGGCGGGAGCCGTGCGGCTTTCCTCCTCGCAAGCGTGCTCGGCTCATTGGAGGATGACAGCCTCGAACGGTCGAAGACTAACGCAGGACGGCCTTTCCATCTTCAGCTGTTCGCAATTTCGAGCGTGTCGGGTAGCTCTGTCGGCGCGGCCTTCTACACAAGCGCGCTCAAGACGCATCAGGCGACGAGCACCGCGGATCTCAAGGCCGCGCTGTTTCGCCAGCGGCTCTGGTTTCCGAATGTCGCAACGGCCAACCTTGGGGCCGCGAACGCTGTCCGCGCCAACGGCGGCGAAGCGCTGACGCGCACCTTCCTCACCGATTTCGTGGGATACAAGGACGCGCTTCAGGCTGCGCTCTCCAACGATTTCATTTCGCCGGTTTCCATCGGCTTTCTCGCCCGCGACGTGCTGACCCTGTCGCGGCTGCCGTTCGTGCTCGACCGGGCGGGCGTGCTCGAAACGGCCTGGGAGGACGCCTTCAACGGCATCTACGGGACGACGCGCGCGACATCGCCCTTGTCGGGGCCGCTTCTGGCCATGGCGCCGACGCCCGCGAGTTGGACGCCGCTCCTGTTCCTCAACGCCGCGTCTAACGAAACTGGCCGCCGCGTGATCGTGACGCCCGTCAGGATGACCGAGCCGACCAAATCCGGCGACGCGCTCTTCATCGACGCCTATGACCTGCACGAACTTCTGTGCTCGCCCTATCGCGATCCGAACACGAACGCCTTTCCCGATGTCGGCACGCTCGACGAGATCGCCCGCGCGCTGCCGTCGTTTTTCAGCCCGGTCGCGGGCGCACGCTGCAAGGACAGGAAGCCCGTTTCGATCGACGTACGGCTCAGTTCCGCCGCTGGCGTGAGTTCACGCTCGCCCTTCGTGTCGCCGCATGCCGGCATCCGAGACCGGCGCGCGCAGATCGTCGACAGCGTTGTCGATGGCGGCTACTTCGACAATTCGGGTGCCGTGACCGCGCTCGAAATCGCCGCTGCGCTCAAGGCGGAGGACAGCAGGCTGAAGCCCTTCATTCTGCAAGTATCGAGCGAACCCGACTGGTTCAAGGATACGAGCGTGTGCGGCCTCGGGAGCGATCCGGGCACCAGCCCGCGCATTCCCGATCAGGCCGACTTCCGTCCCGGCGCCGCGATCTCGGACATCCTGACGCTGAATTCAACGCGCATTGCGCGCGGCTACGGAACCATCGTCGAACTGCCGGACCGGGTGAAGCAGCTCAACGGCGGCGTCCGCTCGGTGGCGCAGATCAGCATCTGCCCGCAACCGAGGGAGAATTTCTTTCTGAAGGAATTTCTCAAGTTCTCGAACAAGGACGAGGTCACGAAGCAACAAACGCGCGCAATGCGCATCCGCGAGAAAACAAAGGAGCAGGCGCAGTATAAGAGCGTGTCGCTCAGTTGGTGGGTGTCGCCGCCGCTTCAGGCGTTCCTCGACGGGCAAATCTATTCAGCGCACAACGTGAAGACGCGAAACTGCATGCTTTCGCTGCTTCAGGAAACCGAGGCGGGAAAAGCCTGCCAGTAGGATCATTCAACCCGGCCTGCGCGTTGTCAGGCCGGGAGATGATTAACGGCCGCTCCAGTCCGGTTTGCGTTTCGCGAGAAACGCCGCCATGCCCTCGCGGAAGTCCTCGCTCATGTAGCACATGAGGATCAGATCCTGATCGTCGGCCTGTCGTTTCGCCGCCAGAACGCGCCGCAAGCCTTCCTTGGTGGCGCGAAGCGTTAGCGGCGCAAAGCTCGCGATCTCGGCGGCGAGTTCCGTGGCGCGTGCATCGAGGGCGGCGCGGTCGGAAACGACCTCGTTCAGAAGGCCGATGGCGAGCGCTTCATCCGCCTCGATCAGCCGCGCGGTCAGGATCATATGCTTGACCCGCGCGACGCCGATCAGCGCCGAAAGCCGCGCGAGGTTCGCCACCGATAGGCAATTTCCGAGCGTGCGCGCGATGGGTATGCCGAACTTCGCGTTCGCCGTGCCGATGCGCAGGTCGCAGCACGCCGCGATCGCGCCGCCGCCCCCGGTGCACGCGCCAGCGATGGCGGCTATCGTCGGGACGCGGCAGGTTTCGATGGCCGAAAGCACGCGCTCCATGAAGCTTTCGTAGCCGATGGCGTCTTCCGGCTTCTGGAACGCGCGAAACAGCGAGATGTCGGTTCCGGCGGAAAACGCCCTGTCGCCTGCGCCCGTGATGATGAGCGCTCGCACCGACGAATCCGCGTTCGCGGTCTCGCAAGCTTCCGCGAGTTTCTCATACATTTCGAACGTGAAAGCGTTGCGGGCCTCGGGACGGTTGATCGTGATGCGCGCGATGCCGTCCTCAACCGTAAGAAGCAGGGTTTGATCCGGGGATTCGGTTGTCATGCCGTCTCGCTCATGTCCGTGATGCTCGCGAATCTCGCATTCGCGGCATCACCTTGACGGATATCAGCTTCCCTGTCACGACCCCCCGCGATGCGGTGACGAAAGTACGACCCGATAATCATCGCCGGGGGAGGCTCACCACCAGGCCATGCGGCGCATCACAGTGTCCTGCTTGATCAGCCAGTGATACAGCGCGCCGGCGATGTGGAGCGCGATCAGCAAAACGAGGATGCCGGCGCCGATCTGGTGCGCGGCGGCGAGATTTTCCACCACGGGCTTTGGCTGCGGGCCGATGAGTTTTGGAAGCGTAAATAGCCCGTAGAAGCTTACTGGCCGGTCCGCAGCCTGGGAGAGGGAAATGCCGATCAGCGGTTGTGCGATGAGCATGAGATACAGCGCGTAATGGTTCAGCCGGGAGCCGACCCGGATCAGCGCGGGCTGATCGTCGAGCACGGGAGGTTCGTTGTTGAAGCGCACAAGCAGGCGGATCAGCACCAGAAACAGGATGAGCGCGCCGGTCGCCTTGTGAAGGTTGTAAAGCTGGCCGCGTATCGGGTCGTCAGGGGCGATGCCCTTTGTCATGTAAGCGCCAAGCGCGAGCATGAAGAAAACAAGGAGTGCGATGGTCCAATGGAAGGTGCGGGCCCACGGCCCGTAACGAAAATTCATTGCTTGCTCCAGTTCGTTTCTTCCTGAAGCGGGAGCGATGAACGCAGCCGTCCGCACCCGCCAAGGACGACGTCCGTTTTCCCGATTCAGGACAATGTTCGGGTTGACGGACGAACGAGCGCCGCGTTCGATGTGTAAAGACACGTTCGAGCCAGAGCGGTTCCAAAGAAACTGGAATTCGCCTAAGTCGCGATCAGCCTCGCATCAGGGAGGGGAGTTGATGTCGCCGGAGCTTATTCCTTTCGTCATCCTCACGATTACCACCACAGCCGCCGCGCTCGGGCTCTATCTGTTCGCCCTGTTTCTGAAACGAAGGCGCCCCGCGAATCTCATTCTCGGCGTGCATATTCTTCTGGGCATGGCGGGGCTGGAGCAGGTCGCGGTCCTGATCCGGGGAGCCGGACCAAGTGGCGCGGCAGCCGCCGGACAATTCGGCACGGCTGCAGCAGCATTATTCGCGCTTTCGCTCTTCTCGGGGTTCGTCGCGCCGATTGTCGCCCAGCGGTCGAAGCAGGGCGGCATCGCGCTGCTCTATTCGCATGTCGGGCTCGGCCTCGCGGGCTTCGCCTCGCTTCTCATCTGGTTCGGATCGTTCGCGATGTGACCGTTCCCTCTCCGGCTTCACCGGAAGAGGGGCAGGGTGAGGGGCGCGCCCGCCGATCACATGCGATGCCCCTTGTCGCTTATGCTGCGCGTCGGACCGATGGCCCGGGCGGCAGCGGATCGCGGGATCTGCCGAGATCAGGAGCCGTAATAATAGGAGGCGAGGCTTTTGGCTGAGCCGGTGAGCGAGTTGACCGCGCTTGTCAGGGCCGACGCCTCGGTCGAAGCGGCCGAAAGGAGCGTGCTGCTCGTCGATGAGGCGCTCGATGTGGCTGCGCTCGTGAGCGAGTTCGCCGCGTTCGCGCCGAGTGTCGCCGTCTTGTAGAGATTGTTCAGCCGGGTCTGGTAGGCATCCGAAAGCGACGTCTGCGAGTAGTCCTGAAGCGCGGCGAGCGTATTGCCCGACAGCCCCATCCCGCTCGCCGCCGCCGACGCCTCGATCTTGCTCAGCCCGTAATTCACGCTCGCGGTGAAGCCGGGATCGGTCTGGAAACCCCCGTAATAGGACGTTTGCGCGTCCGATCCGTTGGTGCCGGTCGCGTTGTTGTAGAGCGTGAGCGCGTTCGTGCCCGCCGTGAGATAGGGCTCCTGATAGCTCACCGCCTGATCGTAACGCTTCTGCTGAAGGGCGGACGCCTCCTTCGCGGCCTTCGCCGTCGTCTGCGCGCCGAGATAGGAGGCCGCCGCCGAAGTTGCGCCGCCGAGGAGGGCCGTTACTGCTGCTTCTGCCATGGAAGATCCTTTGCGTAGACTGTTTCGAGGGGCTGGAACTGAAGCCGTTCGAGCAGCGTGAGCGTGCGCGGCGCGCGCCCGGCAACGATGAGCCGCGTGGCGCCCTTTTCCCTCGCCCACGCCTCGAAGGCGCGGAGGAGAGTTGCACCGTGCCCGCGCGCGCCGGGCAGCGCGTACCACGCCGTCTTGAACGCGGTCGGCTCGCCCGTGAGGTAATGCGGCGCGATCATACCCGCGAGGACCGCGACCGCCGGCTCTTTCGCCGCCAGCAGCACGCGGTTCGGCTCGGTAGCTTGCGCGAAGGCGAAGCGGGCGAGCGCGCGCGGATCGGCGCGGCGTCCGCCTTCCTCTGCGTAGAACCGCAAGGCCAGTTCCACGAACCGGGCGACGTCGGCCTCGCTCGCCTGGCGCACGACGCTGCTCATGTGGCGAGCTTGTTCTGTGCGCGGAGCACCGCAAGCAGCGAATTGATCGCAGCCGACGCCTCCGAGGTTGTTGGTTCGAGCGGCACGTTGGCGATCGGGCTGCCACGCACGAACTCGATGCTCTCGAAGAAATCCGCATACTGCTTGTCGAGCTTGCCCGTCGCCGGGTCCACGATATAGGGGTGGCGGGGGGCGTAGGTCGTCGTCTTGGCCATGCTGTCAAGCTCCGTCGGCAAGGCGTAGGTCGATAGCTTACCCGCGATCCAGTGGCCGTAAGCCCAGTTCGCGGCGTCGCTCCAGACCCACCAGAATAGCGGAAAGTACGGGTAGGGCCGCGCGTCCCACGTGTAGATCATGATGCGGGACACATCGACCATGCGGCCGTCATAGACGGTGCTCTGCGGGTTGTTCTCTTCCTCGAAAGCGCCGTCCGCCTCGTCGAAGAAGCGCAGCACGGAATGCAGGTGGCGGCGCTGGATGAGGTTGTCGGGCAGGCCGGTCGAGTAATATGGAACGGCGCTTTCCGCCGATTTCGGGTCGTAGAACACGTTCGGCTGGTTCGAACCCTTGTCGATGGATGGGCAGCCGAGTTCGGTGAACCAGAACGGCTTCGAGCATGGCACCCACGCCGTTGGCTCCGCCGCCTCGACGCCGCCGTGGCGGCTGTAATGCGGGTTCGACCACCAGCCCCAGATGTCCTTGTAGCGGTAGATCCACGGCTTGTTGTAGCCGCCGTCGGTGATAGGCGAACGCACCTGCGCGTCGCGGTCGGCGGTGCTGGCGTAATACCAGTCGTAGCCCTCGCCGCCCCTGATGTTGCCCATCAGAAAGTCGTAATCGGTGAGGGCGGTCAGCGTGCCGTCGTCTTTGAGCGCGCAGTCGATGTTGGGCGGTGTGTCGCGCCAGTCCGACAGCGGCCAGTAATTGTCGAAGGCAATGGCGTCGATGTTTTCATCCGACCACAGTGGGTCGAGGTGAAAGATTGCGTCGCCCGAACCGTCCGGTGGCTGGTGGCCGAACCATTCGGACCAGTCGGCCGCGTATGATAGCTTCGCGCCCGGCAGGATCGCCTTCACGTCCGCCGCCAGTTGCTTCAGCGCCGCCACGAACGGATAGCTGCCGCCCACGCCGCGCAACCATGTGAGGCCGCGAAGCTCCGTGCCGAGCAGGAAGACATCAACCCCACCCGCGTCGGCGCAAAGCTGCGCATAATGCAGCACGAACACGCGATACTGCTCCACGAACGTCGCGACTTCCGCCTCGACCCCGGCCGACTTGTCCGCCGTGGCGTAAGCCTTGGTGATGCGCCCGCGCCAGGGATAGACCGATTGTCCGGTCCCGCCCCAATATGGGTCCGGCAGCGTGTTCCCCGTCGGAATGTCCATCAGGATGAACGGCGTGAAGGCAACTTCGAGCTTGCGCGCCTTCATGTCCTTGATGCAGTCGATCAGCGACGTGTCGTCGGGTGTGCCGCCGAATGCTGCGTTGTCGTCCACCTGCGAGACGACATGCACCTCGCCGCGTGACTTGCCCGCGCAACTCCAGGGGTGCGGCATGGTCTCGAAGCTCGCGCGCGTGACGCCCGGCATGAGCTTGCACTCGCCCGCGCGAAGGTCGGTGCCGTACCACGACACGAACAGGTTCACGAGGCCGACATTCGGCAACTGGCTTTGCATCAGGTCCAGCGAGGTGCGCCAATCACACGCGGTATTGCCGATGCGTCCGGCCTTTTTCGCGGCGGCATAGGCGATGAGCCACGCCTCGCGGTCGTAGATGCTGAAGCCGTTTTCGGTCGCGACATATTCCGCGCCGGTCACGATCTGGTCGCGCACGACCTCATAGGGCGCATAGGCGAACTCGGTCGCGGCGGGGATCATGGTCACGGCGCGAATGGCGCTGGCGTAGGCCGTCTCGTTTGCGTCGAAGCCCTTGTCGATGCAGCCTTGCGCTGCAAACTCGCGGATGAGCGCGTTCGTCGTGGCGGCCACCTCAGTCCACGACGCGTCGCTTGCCAGGTTAGGGATGGCGGGGCCTTTGCGGCCCTTGAACTTGGTGAGGAAGGCGCGCGTGTTGTTGTCCACGCGGCCCTTGCCGTCGACCGAAAAGCCGAACGGGCTGAAGAGATTGTCCTTTCCGCTCATGACGCGCCCCTCACGGTGCGATGGCGCGAACGCGCGCTTTGGCCGACAGGATCCCGCGCATCACCGGCGACGACGAGGCGAGGCGGAACGTGCGCCCGCCGCGTGGCGCCGCGCCGAGTTGATGGAAGCTCGCCACAGTGAAGCGCTCGCCCACGCGGCCGAGCGCGGCGACGCGCCCCCCAACCCATGTCGCGCCGCCATCGTCTGACCAGTCGAGCATGAGCTTCGGGTCGGCCGCCTCGTCGTCGTCGCTCGTGATGCCGACGCCGGGTATGATGTCGACGTCGAGCTGATCGACAATGAGGCCGTTCGGGAAGGCGTGCAGCGGCGCGGACTGGGCGACGAACAAGTAAGGCTGCCCGCTCTCCGTGTAAGACGCGTCGTCGAGCACGTGCAGACTCGCGTCGAGGCTCGAACCGATCACCACCTTGCCGTTGAAGGAGGCATGCCCGCGCGCCGTCCAATATTCGAGGTCGCCGCTCGCCCGCTCATGCCAGAGCCCCGTCGCGACGTCGAACTCGAACGTCCAGTACGCGCTTGTGATGGCGTAGAAATCGTGGCCGTTGAAATGCGTATAGACGGCATAGAGCGAGCGCCGCTCGTCCCATGACAGCGCTGCGATGGCGCGCTCGATGGCATGCGTGGAGATGCGCTGCGGTTCCGAGCCGGTGAGTTGCCGGACGACGCCGTTGTGGTCCACGAAGAGCAGCGAATCCGCCACGCTCGCGACGGTGTGCTCCGCGATGCAGCCGATGTCGATGTCGGCGCGGATCGGCGCGAAGGCGAACGGCGTAGTGCCTGCGTTTTCCCAGATTTCGAGGCTCGCCTCGCCGAGCGCGATCAGCGCGCCGCGATGGGTGACGATGCGGCGTAGCCCGTCCGAGCGACTGGTGGCCGTGGCGAAGGAGAGTGCGTTCACTGTTTCCGCGTCGTTCAGCGCGGTGTGAAAGATGCGCCCGTCCGCGATGGAGAACACGAGATAGCCGTCTACGAAGGTCACGCTGTTCGGCGCGGGAAGCGTCGTGATCGCGGGCGCGGCGATGGCGTTCGTCGCGGTGTCGAGCGCGTAATAGACGCTGTCGGCGATGATGCCGACCTTCGGGTCCGTCTCCTGGTTCGCGGCCATGATGACCATGCCGCTGCCCGCGATTTCGCCCGTAACATCTGTGGCGTTGCCCGCATCGTCGAACAGCGCGGCGCGGGTGCCGGCGACCACGTAAAGCCCCTTGCCATAGACATAAAGCATGCCTCGGCATGGACCGTCGAGGCCGGTCTCGCCCTGATCGAAACGGCTCGTGCCCGGTACGGCGTAAACCGGAAGCGAGGACTTCGCCGCCCGTCCCATGGCCTCGGCATAGCCGTTCAGCAGGCGCTGGTTCGACACGAAGCCGCTTTTGTCCTTGTTCGACGTGTGACCGAATTCGACGGAAACCATGACATGCCTCGGAAGCTTGACCGCCACGGCGGTTGACGGGTTGAGTGTGTTTTCGAGCGAGGGGCGGCGGCAGGCGCCGCCCCGTGCTTCTATCGGCGCTGGCTCGGTAGCGCGGTGAGCGCCCGGTCCTGCGCGGCGCCCGGCGCGCAGACAAAGGCGGCGAGCATTGCCGCGTAGGCTTTCTTCGCGCGGCTCTGGATCGACGTTTGCGCCTCGATGCCGCTTTCGCTCGCCAGTTCGACCGCGAGCAGCGCTTTCGCCCCTTCCACGAAACGAGGCGGAAGAGGGAAATCGTCGTCGAGGTCGGCGGTCTCGGGCGTCACGCTGCCCGCGACGATGCCATCGGCGGCCCATGCCGACAGCATGCCGCCGTAGGCTTGCAGCCCGGCGATGGCGCGTGCCGGATCGAGGTTCGCGCCGAGCGGCAGGACACCCAGCCGCCGATACGCGCCGGTGATGACGTCACGCGCCGTAGTCATGCAGAACCTCGCCGAGCGCCTGCCGAAGCCGCGCTTTCGTCCAGCCGGGATTGACCTTCAGGCCGCACTCTGCCGCGAGTTGGAGAAGCCCTCGGCGCGACATGGTTTCGAGGGGCTCGACGTCGGGTGAGGCCGCTTCCGGGGAATCCGCCGCCGCGCCGTCATCGAAGAAGACCGGAAAGCGCTGCCAGCCTTCCCCGTGCGGCACGTCGCCGGGATGACCGAAAAGGCGAGCTTCGCCCCTCCGGTACATCCAGAGCCGTGTGTCGAGGTGCATCACGCGCCTTTCATCAGGCCCAGGCCGACGAGCGTCGCGCGGATCTCGTTCAGGAGCGTGACGATCGACTGCGCCTGCGCTTCGCTGAAGCCGTAGGGCGCGGCGTTGGTAGGTGCGGCATCGGGAACGGCAGCCTGCGCGGAGCCGGAGCGCTGCGGCGAGGGCGTGGCGTTGTAGAACGAGATGAGGTCGCTTGGGCTCTGGCCGAGCACGGTGCCGTCGGGGTTGCCGTCGGAGAGATGGCGAACGGGCATGGATGGTCTCCTGATGTGAAGCGATTGGCGGCGGAGAAGTGGCCGGGCCGAAGCCCGGCCCTCGTGGCTTACGCGGCCGAACCGGAAAGGCGCGTGGCGAGGTCGGGGTAGATCGGCTTCACGCCGTAGAGGATGTCGAGCCGCCACATGTTGATGTCGTTGACGATGTCGTAGTCGCAGATGACGCGGATCGAGAGGCCGTTGTAGCTCTGCCGCGCCTTCTTGGCCGCGCCCTCCGGCAGTTCCATCGGCACCATGCAGAGCGCGAACGCGTTCTCATGGAAGACGAGGTTCTGCGGATAGTTCGCGCCCGCAGCGCCCGCGAATGTGAGCGCCGCGTTGGCGGCAGGGGCCGCGCTCACGGTCTGATGCTGGCTCGAAACAATGATCGCGGGCGACACCTTGACCGCGTCCGCGCAGCCGGTCGCCGTAACGGGCGCCTTCACGACGAACTGCTGGAGATAGGGCAGCACCTGCTTCGTGACGGGGTTCACGGCATGGACGCCCGCGATGGTGAAGACGTCGCCGGCATTGAGCGTCGCGCCTTCCGTCAGCCCGTCCACGAGGATCGCCGTCTCGTCCGTGTCCTTCGTGGCGAGCCAGGTCGTTACGCCGGTGTTCGTGACGCCGTTCGCCGACGCCGTGGCCGAGATCACGGGCGTGCCTGCGTGATCGCCCACGGTGTAGTTGACGACGTTCTGCGAGGCGTAACAATCGGTGTTGCCGACGAGCGGAAGGCGCGACTTTTCAAGCGCGGTCTTCGCCACATCCGGCACGTGCAGGCTCGTGAAGCTCGACGCCATGCCGTAGAAGTCGGCGGGCGAGAGACAGGCTGTGCGCGGGCTCGGCACCGCCATTTCGTCGAGGCGCTGCGGCGCGGCGATGAACGACTTGTAGCCGTCGAGCGTCTGCCCCGGCGTGCCGACCCAGTTCCACACCGACTTGTAAAGCGACAGCACGTCGAGATCGACCTGGTTCGCCAGCGCGATCATCGGATGCTTGAGGTAGCGCTCGGCGAAGCGGTCGATGGAGAGCGTGAGGTCTTTCGTCGGGAAGCGCAGGTCCACAAGTCCGGCACCTTTTCGCGAAACGCGGCGGTCGCTTCGCCCCACGCGTCGTAAGCGGCGCGGGCCGCGATCTCGCGGGCCTGCTCGGCCTGCCGGGCGAGGATTTCCGCGCCGACCTCGCGCACGGCCTGCTCGGCGACGGCCCGGGTGTAGTCTTCGGGCGTGCGATAATCCTGCGGGCGGCCCGCGCTCTGCAACCGCTGGCGAAGCTGCTGCGCCTGTGCCGCGCTCGTCTGCGCCAGGGTGTCCGCAACCTCCTTGTCGCGTATGAGGCGGTCGACGCGTGCCTTGCGGGGCGCGCCTTTGCGCTGTGCGGAGCCGCCTCGGTCTGCGGCCTCGCTCGCATCGTCCTGAAGGGCGGAAAAAGCCAAAGCGGCTTCATCCGCCGACGGGGTGTCGTCGGGGGTGGTCATTTGCGGTCCTTTTGCTGATGGAAGAAAACTAGATGGCGGCGGCGGGGCTTTCGGCTGCAACGGCCGTCGCCCGCAGCTCGGCTTCGGCTTTCGCCGCATCAAGCGCGGCCTGCTGAGCGGCGGCCTCGGCCTTGGCGGCGTCCGCCCCGGACTTCGCGGCCATGCTCTGCGCACGTGCGAGTTCGGCTTCGGCGAGCGCCTGCTGACGTGCCTGCGCGGCCTGAGCCTCGGCCGATAGCGTCTCGCCCGTGACCTGCGGCGGCAACGTGCGCTTCAGCCGCGCAGCGATTTCGTCCGCACCCGGCCAGTCCATGTTCTTCGCGACGAGGTCGCCCGCGATGCCCGCCGCCTGCGGTACGGCGCGGATGAACTGGAGCATCGCGTCGGCGGCTTCCGAGCGGCGCGTGGCGTAAGCCGGCCCGATCTTCACGCGCACGTCGTAAATGCCTTGGCTAAGGTCGTTCAGCAGCATGGGCTTGCCGTCCACGCCCATCACGGCGGCGTTGATGCGCACGGGATCGTGGCTGTCGTCCTCGCGCATGATGCGAAGCGTGCGCTCGCTATCGTAGATCTTAGGCACGAGGTCGATCAGCGCCTTGCCGAGGTGATGCAGCGTCGCCATCAGATTATCCTGATAATGCAGCGCCGCGTTGCCACCCTGGCTTTCGCGCGCGCGTATCGCCACGCCCGAAATCTCGTTCGAGCGCGCGCCGAGCGCGGCGTCATAGATGCCGGTGGTGGCTTTCATCTCATCGGCGGCGATGGCGCTTTCCTGCGTCAGCGCGGTCGGCACGCCCGGCGGCGGCTCGCGCGTCGGACGGCTGCCCGGTGCATCCGGGTCCGGCTCATACAGGAGATAGGGGCGCGCGACCGTGTTTTGCGTGTCCCACTGCGCCTTGAACTTGGCGATCATGGCGGGCGTCGCGAGGAAAGGTGAGCGCGGTGCCAGCGCGATGGCTTCGACCGCCGCCGAGCGCCAGAAATTATAGAGCTGCTGCGGGTCGCGCGCGGCGCGGATGAGGCCGCTGCGGACGGTCTTCGTCTCCAGCGCCGTTTCAGCACCGATCACCGGGAAAATCGGGATGTAGCGCCCCGCCCAGGCGTTCGGGCCTTCCAGCACTTCGCTACCAGAAAGCAGATAGCGTTCCACCTTGTGCGAGCGGACCTTACGCGTCGCCACGATGCCAAGGCGCGGCAGTTCCGCCGGGTCGACCCCGGTGATGTCCACCGTTTCGCCCCTCGCGAGCCGCGCGATGGTGCGCACGACCGGGCGCTTCACCCAGTATTCGCACACGCGCACGGCATCGCGGCTCGCCCAGAACAAGCCGCTTTCCGCGTTGCCGTCGGACGGCGTGTCGAAATCGGTCGCCGCCGCATGGGGGAAGCGCGCCTCGAATTCCTTCTTCCCGATCATCTCAGACACGAGGCAGTAATCGGCATCGGCGCGGCTCGGCTCGATGGCCGCCGGGTCCCAGAACACCGAAAGCGGATGCTGGATGCGCCGGATCAGGATTTCCTGCTCGAAAGCGTTGTCGTCTATATAGTCGGTGGCGAGGCGGAAATGGCCGATGCCACATGCGACCGCGTAATGCACAGCATGCGCGAAAACATGCGTCGCGTTCGAGCGATACTGGATGTGCCGGAACAGGCCGGAATAGATCTCCGCCAGCGCTTCCGTCGCCTCGCCGCCCGCCGGGATCGCCTTGATCTGCGGCGGGTTCATGCGCACGCTGTTCGCCACCTGATGCACGAATTGCGGCAGGCGGTTGATGGTGAGGCATGGGCGGCTCTGCGCCTCGCGCTGCTGGCGCACGGCGGCGGGCCACTGGTCGCCCGCGAGGAACTTCAGATCGGTGAACGCATCTTCGCGGTTCTCGCGATCCTGCAGCCATGCGGCTTCGAGGCGCTCCCGCGCCTCCCGAACGATATCGATTTGGGGCAAGGGAACCTCTTTGGCGCTGGCGAGCGCGCTTCGGGCTATGGACTTGGACATAGGGTCACGGCGCTCGCTCCATGGCGAACGGTGCGGAATTCGAGGCCGGAAAGTTGTTTCAAGACGGGTTAAGCTACCCCAGCCAACCGCTGGGGGCGCCGTCGCGCTCATCGTCCCACATCGCGGCGTCGGGAACCGGGCGGATCATGCGCGGGAACAGGTCGGCCAGCGCCCAAACGAGCGCATCGACGCGGTCGGCCGCGCCGTCGCCCTCGATGCCGAAGGGCGTGAACTGCACCATCTGGTCTTCGAGCGTCGGGAGCGCGCCGACATGGCTCACGCGGCCCTGCGCATAGAGCGCGGCGATAGGCTCCGCGCGCACGGTCTTGCCACGGGTTGCGCGAACGGCCCGGATCGGGAGCCCACCACGCACCGCGCGCAGGACCGTTTCGACCATCGCGCCGCCCTGATTTATTTCAACCACCAGTGCGTCTGCTTCGTACAGGTCGAAGCCTGCGACCGCTTTCTGAGCCCAGCCCATTGGCCCTTGTCGGTTGGAGAGATCGTCAAGGACGTAGCCGCGGCCGTCTTCGCCGAGGCCACAGACGACAATCCCAGTTTCTGAAGTCTTATCACCCGCCCCGCTTGGGCGCGCCGCGGGGTCGATCCCCACCACAACACGGTCAAACCGGGGAAGCGGAGTTCCCCGAGCAATGCGGTGCTGATCCAGCAGAGATCGCGTCCAAAGAGCGCCAGCAACGTCGTCCAAGAGTTCTGCATTGATTTCCTGCCTCCCAAGTCTTGTTCCTTCGTAACTTCTCACGATCGTATTAAAGTAATTTTGCGCTAAGTTGGCGCGATTGTCATACGTGCTGCCGCGCGTCAAGACGACGCCATGGCCCTCTTTGCCGAGGAATTCGCGAATAATCGCAATAGGGCGTGGCGTTGTGGTCACAATCTGACGGGGGTCATGGCCGAGCCGGAGGCCGAATTGCAACATGTCCCAGGTTTCGCGTGCATAGCGCCACTTCGCGAGTTCGTCGCACCATGCCGCGTCATGCTGCGGGCCGCGCAATTGATCCGGCTCCGTCGCATTATAGAGCATCGCAACCGCGCCGTTCGGCCAGGTGAGACGACGCTTCGATGGCTCGAATTTCGGCCGAAAGCCGCGCGGATGGATGGCGAGAAGGCCGCTCGGCCCCTCCACGATCACGTCGCGCGCATCCGCCGCCGTCTCCGCCACGAGCGCGAAACGCGAATAACGCCCGGCCGAGAGCGGCGTCGGCCCGCAGACGCACGCGCGCACCCACTCCGCGCCGGTGCGTGTCTTGCCCGCGCCGCGTCCCGCCAGGATCAGCCATGTATGCCAGCCGCCCGGCGGTTCGAGTTGCTCGGGTCTCGACCAGAACGCCCAATCAAACCGCAGACTTTTCAGCTCCCTTGGCGTCAGTTGCGAGAGGAATTCCGCCCGTCGCTCCGGCGTCAGCGATGCGAGAAAGCTTGCGTTCCATTTCGTCGCGGAGTTGCTCGGCATTCACGCTGTCCTCCGGGTTTTCCTCGCGCAGCGGCGGAAGTTTGTCGCGGAAGCGCTTGCGGAAGCGGTTTCGCATCTGAAGTGCCCAGCCGCTGGCATTCCACGTGCGCATGAACTGGCCCTTGCGGCCTGCCGCGAGCCACCACGCATATTCGAGTTCCTTGGCGCGGGTCATCGCATCGCGAAATTCCTCATGTGCCTTGGTCCAGGCGGTGAGCGTCTTCACGCTGACATGGAGCGCGGCGGCGATTTCGGCCTTGCAGCAGCCCTCGGCGGCGAGTTCCAGCACGCGATCGCAATAGGCCGCGTCGTAAAGCGTCGGACGTCCGCGACCTCGCGGTCGCAAGACTTCGAGATCGGTGCCCATAAGACCTCGTAGGATATGGCGGGAATTATTTCGGGGATGAGCAGATATCATTGGGACGATATATTGTATCCGTCCCATTTGCTCTTGACTTCATCTGCAAGCGTTCTGCTACTATATTGATTGATAGGGGAAGTCACCGTCGCGACGCAAGAACAGCATTTTGCCGGCATTGCGGAGAAAGCCGATATAGCTAAGAAACGATAAACGCGCGCGAGCCCGAACCGCAAGCGGGCTCGGCCCGTCGCGAGCAGCCCGTTACCTTCGACGCGTCTTCGCGGGGTTTCGAATAATCGGCAACTTCATGTGGCTTTGATACGGCTCGGTACGGCTGCCCCTTGCCAAATCGGTCGCGTCTTGCAACCTTCCCTCCTCGCATCCGGTTGGATTCGCTGCGCCTTGCGGGCGTGGCGGAAGGGGAAGATGGATGACCAAGCACAGCGCAGCGGTGACACGCGATCTTTTCGGCGAAGGCAGCGAGCCCGAAAAGCCGAAGGCGGGTGGTAGCGCGGCGCGTGGCGCGTCGCCTGCCGAAAGCTACACCGCAGCCGACATCGAGGTGCTGGAGGGGCTGGAGCCGGTTCGTCGGCGCCCCGGCATGTATATCGGCGGCACGGACGAAAAGGCGATGCATCACCTCTTCGCGGAGGTGATCGACAACGCCATGGACGAGGCCGTGGCCGGATATGCGAGCTTCATCGAAGTCGCGCTCGACGCCGACGGCACGCTTTCCGTCGCGGATAACGGGCGCGGCATTCCGATCGACCCGCATCCGAAATATCCCGGCAAATCCGCGCTCGAAGTCATCATGACCACGCTGCACTCGGGCGGCAAGTTCAACTCGAAGGTTTACTCCACCAGCGGCGGCTTGCACGGCGTCGGTATCTCGGTGGTGAATGCGCTTGCGGAGAAGCTCGAAGTCGAGGTTGCGCGAAACGGCAAGCTTTACCGCCAGACTTTCGCGCGCGGTTTGCCAACTTCCAAGCTGGAAGACGTTGGCGTTGTCCGCAACAGGCGCGGCACGACCGTGCGCTTCCATCCCGACCCCGAGATTTTCAAGGAACGCGCCACGTTCCGCCCCGTCCGCATCTTCAAGATGGCGCGCGCGAAGGCTTATCTCTTCGGCGGCGTGGAAATCCGCTGGACCTGCGCGCCGGAGCTTCTGAAGGGCGACGCCGACGTTCCCGAGAAGGCCGTCTTTCATTTCCCCGGCGGCCTTCGCGACTTCCTTTCCTCGCGCATTGAGAAGCTGACGACCGTCACGAAGGACGTGTTCTCGGGGCGCGTTCAGAAGGAGGGCGGGCACGGCAGCGTCGAATGGGCCATCGCCTGGATCGCGGACGACGACGGCTTCATGCAGTCGTACTGTAATACCGTCCCGACCCCGGAAGGCGGCACGCACGAGGCGGGCTTGCGCGCGGCGCTCACCAAGTCGCTACGCGCTTACGGCGAACTGACGAACAACAAACGCGCCGCGCAGGTCACGGCGGACGACGTTTTCGTCGCCTCCGGTGCGATGCTCTCCGTCTTCTTCCGTGAGCCGGAATTTCAGGGGCAGACGAAGGACAGGCTGTCCTCGGCGGAGGCCGCGCGTATCGTCGAGAACACGGTCAAGGATGCGTTCGATCACTGGCTGACCGCGTCGCCGCAGCAGGCAAACGGCCTTCTGGAATTCGTCATCGAGCGCGCGGAAGAGCGCCTTCGGAAGCGGCGAGAGAAGGAAACCCAGCGCCAAAAGGCGACGCGCAGGCTCAGGTTGCCCGGCAAGCTCGCGGACTGCTCGAAGAACGCGAAGGACGACACCGAAATCTTCATCGTCGAGGGCGACTCGGCCGGCGGCTCGGCGAAGCAGGCGCGCGACCGCGCTACGCAGGCCATTCTGCCGTTGCGCGGCAAGATCCTGAACGTCGCCAGCGCCTCCCGCGACAAGCTTGCGCAGAACCAGCTTCTGTCAGACCTGACGCTCGCGCTCGGCTGCGGCACAGGCAAGCATTACATTGACACCGACCTCCGCTATGACCGCGTCATCATCATGACCGACGCGGATGTGGACGGCGCGCATATCGCGTCACTGCTGATCACGTTTTTCTATCGCCAGATGCCAGATCTGATCCGCAACGGCCACCTCTTCCTCGCTGTGCCGCCTCTCTACCGTCTCAGCCAAGGTGGCAAGACGGCCTATGCCCGCGACGATGCGCACCTCGCGGAGTTGAAACGCACCGTCTTCAACGGACGCGGCAAGCTCGAAGTCAGCCGCTTCAAGGGCCTAGGCGAGATGATGCCCGCGCAGTTGAAAGAAACGACGATGGACCGAAAGAAGCGCATGATGCTCCGCGTGGAGATCGCGGGGCGCGGCGGCGACCTGAACGGCGTCGATACAAAGTCCGAAGAGACGGCGGCGGCCGAGGTCGTAGAGCAACTGATGGGGAACAAGCCGGAAGCGCGCTTCCGGTTCATTCAGGAGCGCGCCGCATTCGCCGAGCCGGAAGCGCTGGACATCTGATCGCCGCTAATGCCGCATCGAATGGCGCCCGCTAAGTCTTCAATGGGCGGGGCGTGCGCGATGCCCTCACTGCCCGGGCCACGCGAAACCCGAATTCGCGAACATGCTTTTCGTTTTTGACGGGCGCTTCGACCCGCGCGATGCCGGGAGTCGCTTTGCCTTGCCCGCGCTTGCACGCGGCGCTTTCTTCGATGCGCGACCGCGAGGCGCAACCGCATTGGTGCGCGGCGCTTGATCCGCTTGACCGCCGAGGCTTGCCCAAGGTGGCAGATAGCCTTCGGTCGGGGCATGCGTCGTTGCATTGACGCTCTCGGTCGGGCGGGTGTTGGCGACCGTCGCTAATGAGATCGTTACCGTTTGCATGTTGAGCGATGGCTGTGCATTGGCCGACTTCTCGTCGCGCTTCGCGGCTCGCAAGGATGCGAGCAGGGCCTGCGTCGGTTGCGGCTTCTTCGCTCGGCTGAAGCGCTGCGCCGCCGAGCGAATGTCCTTCGTCCACGCCTTCGTGACTGGCCCTTCATACAGCCCAAGCCGCGCAAGCTCCTTGCCGATCGCCTGAATCAGTTCAGGTCGCGTCGTCGGAACGGGGGCAGCGCTCGCCTCGGATTTCACGAGCACCGGGCCCGACCGAACGGGGGGCTGTGTAGCGCCGGGCGGCTGCTGGTCCACGCGCGCCTTCGCTTCCTGGCCCGCTGTCGGCGTGTCCTTTGTAGCAGGCTGCGGCGCAGTCGGCTTTCCCTGCGAATTCGGTGACAAGGCGGCCGTTCTGAGCGGTCGCGGCGGCCCGGCGCGGAACTGATCCGCCAGCATAGGCAACCCGATCAATGCCGCTACGCTGCAAAAGAGTAAGACAAGGGGGCGCATTCCATAAAACTCCTCGATGCGAGTTCAGGACCGACACCAGTTCAACGGGCCCCTCCGGAATTCGATCCTGATACGCCCAATTTAATCTTCGGTTGCAGCTGGCGAAATCGCAACCCGTTTTTGCCAGACGACGGAAAAATTCGGTGAATAGCGCGTGGAAATCAATATAGAGGTCAATGATAGTAACAAACCCACCAGATCTTGTGGAGCGAAATTAATCCTCGCTTAACACTTCACGAATCATTAAACCTGAGTGCGGGGGCCTAATTAAGCGCTTGATCTTGTGCCGAAAAGACTGCGGACCAGCGGCGGATCGCAGCCTTACGGGAGAAATCCCGTCTCGGAGCAGGCAAGCGCGCACGAAAATGTGACTTCTGCCGGGCTTATCGGCGCGTCTTTGCGGGGCGTGCCGCCCGGGATTTTGTATCACGTCAGACCGACAGAATTCGCTGGCCCCCTTTGCGATGGCGCCGCCAGCGGAGCGGCGCCCCATATGGGGGCAAGGCATGAGACACGTACTCGGTGTAGCAGGCGTTATGGCGGCGGCGATTCTTCTCATCGTCTCTGCCGCTATGAACTGGAAATTCGGATATACGCTCGGCAAGTCCGAGTTCGAGTCGCAGCTCTACGGCGGAGCGAGCGCTGCGGCTGACTGTTTCAAGGCGTTGCTGCCGTTCTTCATCTTCGCGGCGCTGCGCAATCGTAGTTACAGCCAGGCGCTCGGCGGCGCGCTTCTCTTCGTCGTGTGCTTTTCCTATTCGCTCTCGTCCTCGCTGGGCTTTGCGGCGCTCAATCGCGCGGACACGACGAGCCAGCGCGTGCTGAAGGTTGAGACGCATGCGGATCTTCGCTCCGATCTGGAGCGCGCCCGCACAGCTTTGACCGCTTTGCCTGAGCACCGCCCGTCCGGGACGGTCGCAGGCGAAATCGAGGCGTTCAAGCAAAACGGCCGCTGGCTTTCGAGCGGTGAATGCGCGAACGCCACAGCCACGAAAAGCATGACCTATTGCGAGAGCTACTTCAAATTAAAGGCCGAGCTTGCGGTTGCGGAGCAGGCCGACAAGCTCGACGCGAAGGTTACGCAATTGCGCACGGAACTCGGCGATCTGACCTCCGAGGCGGCGACCAAGGCCAGCGATCCGCAGAGCCAGATGCTTGCGGGCCTGACCGGATACAAGACCGAAGACGTGCAGACGGCGCTGACCGTTCTGATCGCGCTTCTCGTCGAACTGGGCGCAAGCCTCGGCTTCTACACGGCGTTTTCTTACTGGCGCATCTTCGACGTGAAGGGCCTGCCCGTGTCTGAACCCGTTCGTGTTGCCATGCCGGTGCCGGCCTTCGCGCCCGCCCAGCGCCTTCCCGCGTTGGCGTTCGAAGAGGATATCGACCTGAAGCCCGCGCAACCGAAGACGGATGCGGAGCTTTATTTTGATGAGCGCGTCGGTCGCGAAAACGGTTCCAGCGTCACGGCGCTCGCGCTGTATGACGATTACTGCCAGTGGTGCGAGGCGAAGGGCAAGCAGCCGCTTGGCCTGCCGATCTTCACGCGCCGTTTCAGCGATCTCGGCGTGCAGAAGGCGAAAGTTGCTGGACGCATCCGCTATATGGACGTGCGACTTCTGTTCTCGACAAATGACGACGACGGTTTGCGCGAGCTTTCGGCGGTCTCGTAAGACGCCGCAGCGAATACAAGACGAAAAAGGCCGGGCGTTTGCCCGGCCTTTTTGCGTTGAAGGTCGAGCTTCGCCGAACCGCCTGTTCGGTCGCCGCGCGATCAGACTAGTGGAGCGAATCTGACATTTGAGTCCCGGTTGCAGCGAGATCTTGTGATTCCGACATTTGCTCACGAGGTGCCGCGAACGACACCACTGCCTACACGGACAGCTTTCCGCGCATGACGAGGCGGGCGAATCCGCCAATGCGGACGCGTCTCAGCTTGCGCGACGATATTTCGATTTCGAGTTTGATTTCGCTCGGGCGTCCCATCTCGATGCCTTGCTCGATGGCAAAGTCAGACGTGCCCTCGGGCAGAATGTCGAAGCGATGGATCACAGCCGAAAATGCAGCGGCCGCCGAGCCGGTCGCAGGGTCTTCCGCCACGCCCAGTGAGGGCGAAAACATGCGGGCGTGAAACGATGCGTTATGCTGGATGGTTTCGCGGCAATAGAGATACACCTTGCCGCCGGAGCCGTGGAAGGCCTCTTCCCAATGCTGCGCCACGATATGCGCGCGGCCCATCGCTTCTAGGTCGCGCACGGGAACGAAGGTGAAGGGAGTTCCTGCGTCGTATTGCGATGGCTTGTGATTGGCGAAGCCGATTTCCCCCGGCGCGAGGCCCAGCGCTGCCGCGATGCGATCATCATGCGCGGGTGCGCCGGAAAGCTCGGGCAACTTCGGCACATCGAATTCCGCGTAAGGCGCACGGCCGCGCCTGCCGACGACGCCGACGCGGATGCTGCCGATCTCCTCTTCCAGAACGATCAGGCAGTCGCAATCGGCGGCGGCGCCGGATATCCGGTCATCCGCGAGCTGGATCGCCACGCCGACGGTTGGGTGACCGGCAAAAGGCAACTCGGCCGCCGGGGTGAAAATGCGCACATGGGCCGTATGGGCGGGCAATCGCGGCGGCAGCACGAACACGGTTTCCGAGAGATTGAATTCGCGCGCGATGGCCTGCATCTGCTCGCCCGAAAGTTCACCCGAGTCGAGGACTACGGCCAGCGGGTTGCCCGAAAGCGCCGAGGCGGTGAACACGTCCCACACTGCATATCGCCGTTCCATCAACCGGTCCCTGCTGACGTTCTGTCTAAGTTTCGAGCGAGAATAATCTATTTGGCTTGGGCGGGCGACCGGAAAAGGGATGTCTCGCCAGTCCTGCGGGGCCGGGCGGCCTACGGTCCACCGCAAAAGCCCATAGTTGATTCAGCCTGATCCGGCTCTGGCATGGTGCGGCGACAATTTTCCACCGTCGGTCTATTTCATTGAGTCGCGCGCCACACCAAAGAGCTGCGTTTCGATGCGGCTTCCCGCAGTGATAGGTGCTTCGGCGCTGATGAGCGGGGCGCTTTGCCCGCTCCTGTTGCCTATATGCCACCCAAACCCATGCGCGAAATGCAAGCATACGGACTAATAACGCATTGTTATAATGTAAAAATATAGATTTTACTTGGCAAAAATTCTGGCATACCAGGCGTGGTGCCGCTTGCCCGTAGCTTGTTGCACCGCACTGCCTCGGCGACTAGTATCCCCCTATCGAATGAAACGCAGGCACTGCCTAGGGCTGGTGGTGTCACGTGTGGTTCATACGTTGACAACACAGAAGACTAGATGGGGAACTTGAGATGAAACTTCTTTCCGGCATCGCGGGCCTGACGCTTGCTAGCGTCGTGGCTATCGCTTCTGCAAATTCGGCTGACCTTTATCGTGGCCAGGCTGGCGGTTACAAGGACGGCCCGATCGTTGCTCCTGTTGCGACCTGGACCGGCTTCTACGCTGGTCTCAACGTCGGCTACGGCTGGAACGACGACGCTGACGCCGACGGCATCATCGGTGGTGGCCAGATCGGCTACAATTGGCAGGGCGCGTTCGGCACGAGCCCGCTGGTTCTTGGTGTCGAAACCGACATCCAGGGTTCGGACATCAAGAACGACAACGACGACAAGCTGAATTACTTCGGCACGGTTCGCGGTCGCCTCGGTTATGCGCTCGGCAACTCGCTTGTTTATGCTACGGGCGGTTTCGCTTATGGCGAGTTTGACGGTGCAGACAAGACCTCGACCGGTTATACCGTTGGCGGCGGCGTTGAGCACAAGTTCACGCCGAACCTGTCGGTCAAGGCTGAATACCTGTACACCGATCTCGGTGACAACGATTCCGACAACGCCGACTTCAACACCGTCCGCGTCGGCCTGAACTACCACTTCGGCGCTACGGGCTACGAGCCCCTGAAGTAGGCTTCGGCTTCTTCTGGAATTACGAGAGCGGCGCCTTTGGGCGTCGCTTTTTTTGTCTGCAGCGATCGAGACGCGACGCCATCCCGCAGCTCAGTTGCAGCGTCGGGAACACATGCAGTCAAGCCGGAGTTCGTTTCCCGCAGGATGGTCGGCAAGTTCGCGGCCGTATTGGCTACGCGGCGGGCAACACGCTCGCGTAATTCACGGGCGGCTTCGCCTATGGCAGCCTTACGGGCGGCGCGCGGGATGGCGACGAGATCTACAAGTATGTCGACACGGCCACCGGCTACGTCCTCGGTGGCGGCGTCGAATACAAGTTCACCTCGAAGCTTTCGCTCAAGGCCGAATATCAATATCTGAACTTCGGCAGAAACGTTCCGGTTCTCGGTGGCGACGATACGCTTGCCTCGGCCGGTTCGACGGCGAAGGACGACGCGTTCCACACCGTTCGCTTCGGTCTGAACTATCACGTCGGCTCAACCTATGAGCCCATGAAGTAAATTGTCAGCTTGCGATCTTGGAGGCGGCGCCTTTTGGCGTCGCTTTTTTTTATTGCGCGCGACTTCCGTTGCGGAAAGGGCAATCCGCGCCGGCAGTCGGGCGCGCTTTGCAGCCAGCTTGGCTTCGGTACGGGCTCCCGATTTCGACATCCTCTCTATCGGGCCGAACCTCGTTTCCCTGAGGCGAATAAAAAAAGCCCCGCCAAGGCGGGGCTCGCGTCACGCGCCGCGATGGCGGCGCGTGTGAAGGGCGTGTTACTTCTTCGGAGCTGCGGGAGCCGCCGCACCCTGCGGGTTCTTCGCGGCAGCTTCCTGCTGAGCGCGAAGCGTGGCGAGGCGCTGCTTGATGACTTCCGCGATCTTCTGCTGGTCGGCGTTGTACTTGTCGACCGGCACAGGCTGACCTTCGATAGCCTTGGCGAAGCCTTCGAGCGGCAGCGGAATGCTGAGCGCGCGGCCTGTCACGTCGATGCCGAGATACGCGATCTGCTTGCCCTTCTTCATGTCGTCGATGAGGGCGGGCTCGATGTTGGCTTCAGCGTAGCAGCCGGCCTGATCGCAAGTCGTGTAGGCGAGCTTGATCGGCTCCTTGTCGTCAACCTTGACGAGGGCTCCGGGGGGCAGGGCCGAACCGAGCGGCAGCATGGCGAGCATCTGCGGCTTCTCCTGCCCGGCGACCTGACGAACCGCGATCTTGCCGATGAGGATGGCGGTCGCGTTGTCGCGCACGTCAACCTGCGTAAGGCAGACGTTGACCTTCTTCAGGTCTTCCGGCTTCTGCTGCTTCGGCTGTTCGCCCGGCTTCGTGGCTTCGGCCACCGGGACGTCGATGCAGAGCTTGTACCAGATATCCGCAGGCTTCTGGTCGCCAGCGGCCTGCTTCTGTTCCGTGGCGGCAGGCTTGGCCTTGCCCTTGTCCTGCGCCATGACGCCGGTCACGCCGAGCGTGAGCGCCGACGCTGCGACGGCCCCGATCACCGCCGCTCTCGCGAGCTTTGTGAAAACCATTAACCCGAACCTTTCACTAAATCGTGTTGGCTGTTCCGAATTCCGCTGGCCCCTCTCCCGGACCGACTGTTGCTTGCATACTCGAAATTGAGGCATCTCCGTGACAGGTACCGCGATGGGATGGGGAGCGGCGGCAAGAGTTGCTCTTTTCCGGGAAAGGGTTGCCCAAACGCTTTCTTTCTGGGAGTTTCGGCACTTGAGGGGGGTGGGCAAGCAGACGTAACCGAAGGAACCGAACGCCTTGCAAAGTGGAAAACCTGATTGTTTCGCTCGCGCACCGCGACCGAAAAGACACAGCGGCGCAAGGGTGGTCGCGGCTCTTTTCGCGGCTGCGCTGATGACCGTTTCGGCCGCTGCCGAACCGCGCGGCGGCATCGCCATGCACGATGCGCCGAAATATGCGGATGGCTTTACGAGCCTCGGCTATGTGAACCCAGCCGCGCCGAAGGGCGGCACGCTTCGGCTCGCGGTGCTCGGCTCCTTCGACAGCGTGAACCCGTTCATCATCAAGGGCGCGCCGGTGGCGGGCGCGCGCGAATATGTCTATGAGACGCTGCTCGCGCGAACCTATGACGAGCCATTCTCGCTCTATGGTTTGATCGCCGCAAGCGTGGACACGCCCGAAGACCGCAGTTCGGTGACGTTTCAGCTGCGCCCGGAGGCGCGCTTCGCCGACGGAAAGCCGATTACGCCCGACGACGTGCTGTTCTCGTGGAAGCTGCTGAAGGAGAAGGGCCGCCCCAACCATCGCGGCTATTATTCGAAGGTGGTCAAGGCCGAGAAGATCGGCGAACGCGGCGTGAAGTTCACCTTCGACGGCGCCGACCGCGAGATGCCGCTCATCATGGGCCTGATGCCGGTGCTTCCGAGCCACGCGCTGACGCCGGAGAGCTTCGAGAAGACCAGCTTCGACAAGCCGATTGCGAGCGGTCCTTACGTCGTCGAGGAGATCGAGCCGGGCGCGAGCATCACCTACCGCAAGAATCCCAGCTGGTGGGGCCGCGATCTGGCTGTCAGCCGCGGGCAGTATAATTTCGACCGCATCCGCATCGATTATTACCGCGACCGCACGACCATGATGGAGGCGTTCCGCAAGGGCCTGTTCGACGTGCTGGGCGACAGCGATCCCATCGACGCGGTGCGCTGGGCGGATTCGTTCGATTTCCCCGCCGTGGAAAATGGCCTCGTCAAGAAGCTTGCCTTCGATGTGAACGTGCCCGCGCCCATGTCGGCGCTCGCGTTCAACACGCGCCGCGAGGTGTTCGCGGATCGCCGCGTCCGCGAGGCGCTGACGGAGGTCTTCGACTTCGAGTGGCTCAACAAGATGCTTTATCGCGGCCTGTACGCGCGCACCGAGAGCTTCTTCGACCGGTCGGAGCTGTCGTCGCATGGCCGGCGCGCGACGGATGCGGAGCGTGCGCTGCTCGCGCCCTACGCGGCCGAGCTTGCGCCTGGCATCCTCGACGGCACCTTCAGCCAGCCCCAGACCGATGCCTCGGGTACGAACCGTGAGGGCCGCAAGCGTGCGATCCAGCTGCTGGACGAGGCGGGCTACGAGCTTCGCGACGGTCGCATGGTGTCGAAGGCGACGGGGGCGCCGCTCTCTTTTGAGATGCTCTGCGTGAGCCGCGAGCAGGAGCGGCTGCTTCTCGCCTATTCGCACGCGCTGGCGCAAATCGGCGTGGAAGGCCGCGTCCGCATGATCGACTCCGCGCAGTTCCAGCGCCGCGCGACTTCCTTCGACTTCGACCTGATGCAAACGACATGGGCGTCGTCGCTCTCGCCGGGCAACGAGCAGAGCTTCCGCTGGTCGAGCGCATCGGCAAAGCAGGACGGCAGCTTCAACTATGCGGGCGTCGAGAGCAAAGGCGCCGATGCGATGATCGCGGCGATGCTTTCGGCGAAGACGCGCGCTGAGTTCGTGGCCGCCGTGCGCGCGCTCGACCGCGTGCTGCTCTCGGGCCATTACGCCATCCCGCTTTACTACGCGCCGAAACAGTGGATCGCCGCGTGGGCGCAGTTGCGCCAGCCGCCGGTTTCGACGCTCTATGGCGCGCGGCTCGAAACCTGGTGGGCCGAGCCATCGAAAAGCGCGGCAAAGGGCGCGGGGACAGCGGAAGGTGAGCACTAACGGCTATCGTGGCGAGCTTCCGCCGCGCAACCTCAACATGGCGAAGCATGTGCTCCGCGCGGGCGCTGCGGCCGGAGACAAGACCGCGCTTGTGGTGATCCACGATCCGGCGGGGCGCGAGGCCGAGACGTGGACTTATCGCGCTCTCGAAAGCGCCGCGCTTCGCGTGGCGTTCGAGCTTCGGTCGAATCGGAGCCTCGCGCCGCGTACTCGTGTGCTGATCCGGCTCAGGAACCGCACGGCTTATGCGCTTGCGTTCTTCGGCGCGATCGCGGGCGGCCTCGTGCCGATCCCGGCCTCGCCCGACCTCACCGCGCGCGAACTCGGCTTCCTGCTCGACGACAGCGACGCGGCGGCCATCGTGCTTGACGACACGCTTCCGCATGGAGATTTTGCGCCGGGCCTCGCGGTGGTCACGGAAGCGGCGCTCATCGCCGCCATCGACAGCGGCCCGGAAGGCGCTTTCGCAGACACCGCCGCCGACGATCCGGCGTTCCTGATCTACACCTCGGGCACCACCGCCAACCCGAAGGGCGTGCTGCACGCGCATCGCAGCGTCTGGGGCCGTCGCCCGATGTATCGCGGCTGGTACGGCATCACGGCGGCGGATCGGCTGATGCATTCCGGCGTCATTAACTGGACCTACGCCATGGGGACTGGGCTTTCCGATCCGCTGGCGAACGGTGCTACCGCGCTGCTCTACACGGGCGAGCGACATCCCTCGATCTGGCCGGGGCTGATCCGCGCTTTCGACGTGACCATCTTCGCGGGCGTGCCGGGGCTCTATCATCAGATCATGAGGCAGGCGAGCGGCGACCGCCTCGACCTCGCGCGGCTGCGTCACGGGTTGACGGCGGGCGACACGCTTCCCGACGCGCTCGAAGCGGAGTGGAGCGAGCGCACCGGCACAAGGCTTTACGAGGGGTTCGGCCAGACGGAGCTTTCGACCTATCTTTCCAGCGCGCCGGACTTTCCGCGAAAGCCGGGCACGGTGGGGCGTGCTCAGCCGGGGCGGTGCGTCGCGATCTTGCCGGAAGACGGCGGCGACACATCCCTGCCGCCGGGCGAGGCTGGCATGATCGCCGTTCACCGGAGCGACCCCGGCCTGATGCTTGGCTATTGGCAGCGCCCGGACGAAGAGCGCGAGATGTTTCGCGGCGAGTGGTTCACGGGCGGGGATCTGGGGTGCATCGACGAGGACGGCGCTATCGCCCATCTCGGCCGCGCGTCCGATCTCATGAACGCGGGCGGTTATCGCGTCTCGCCCGTCGAGGTGGAGGCCGTCCTGCGCGAGCATCCGCTTGTGGCCGAAGCGGGCGTCATCGACGTGCCGCAACCGCATGGCGGAACCGCGATCACCGCGTTCGTCGTCGCGCGCGAAGGCGGCGCGGACCTTTCCGCCGAACTTGCCGCCCGCGCGGAAGCCAGCCTCGCCGCCTACAAGCGCCCCCGCCATTACGTGTTCGTCGAGCGCTTGCCGAAGACGCCGAACGGCAAGCTGAAGCGCTCGGACCTCAAAATACCTCAGCCGCCGCTCTGAAACCGCCCGATACCGCGCCGTAACAGTTCGAAAAATTGTCACCAGCTTTGTGGCGAGGAATCCTCACTTTGGACAATCTTCGCGCTAAACCCTTCGATAAACCCCACAAGCAAGGTTGCAGCGTGAGATTGAAGCCTCCACGTCAGCCTTGAACGCGGCCATAGAATTTCAGCGGATATGACGCCAGCAAGCGATTTCTCATTCCTCGGCCTGTTCCTTCAGGCTCACCCCGTCGTGAAATTCGTCATGATCGGGCTCATTCTCGCGTCGGTCTGGTGCTGGTCGATCGTGATCGAAAAGACCATCGCCTTCCGACGCGCGAAAAAACAGACCGAAGAATTCGAGCGCGTATTCTGGTCCGGCCAGTCGCTCGACGAGCTTTATCTCGCCATGCCACAGAAGCCCACAAGCGCCATGGCGGCGCTGTTTCAGGCGGCAATGCGCGAATGGCGACGCTCCATCGACGGCACGGCGAAGCCGCTGCCGGGCGTACAGATGCGGATCGAGCGCGTCATGGAAGTGACGATCACGCGCGAGATGGAGCGGCTCGAAGCGCGGCTTCTGTTCCTTGCGACCGTCGGTGCGGTGGCGCCCTTCATCGGCCTGTTCGGCACGGTATGGGGCATCATGACGGCGTTTCAGGGCATTGCCGCGAGCAAGAACACCAATCTCGCGGTGGTCGCGCCGGGCATCGCGGAAGCTTTGTTTGCTACCGCGCTCGGGCTTCTCGCCGCCATTCCGGCCGTGATTTTCTACAACGCCTTCCAGCAATCGGCCTCGCGGCTCGCGCAGCGGCTCGAAGGCTTCGCCGACGAATTTTCCGCGATAGTCTCGCGCCAGCTTGATCTGAAAACGTAAGGGCGGGACGACGAGGGGCTGTACATGGGTATGTCATTGCAGGCGGGAGCGAGCGGTCCGTCCGGCGCGAGGCGGCGCAGGGGGCGGAAGCATAAGCCCATGGCCGAGATCAACGTGACGCCGTTCGTCGACGTGATGCTCGTGCTCCTGATTATCTTCATGGTGGCCGCGCCGCTCCTGACGGCCGGCGTGCCGGTGGACCTGCCGAAAAGCGAGGGCGCGGCGCTTCAGAGCGACTCGGAGCCGCTGACGCTCACCGTAGATCCGCAGGGCCGCATCTTCATTCAGGAGACGGAAATTCCGTTCGAGGGTTTGCAGGCCAAGCTTCAGGCCATCACGGAAGCGCGCAAGGGCATGGACGAAGCGATCTATGTGCGCGGCGACAAGACGACGAACTACGGCGAGTTGATGCGCGTCATGGGACGAATCGCGGCGGCGGGTTACAAGAAGCTGTCGCTGGTTACTGAACTCGACGACAAACGCTGACGAGAGGATATCGTGCGGTACGGCCTGATCGGCTCCGTCATCTTCCACCTTTTGGTCTTCGGGCTGGTGATCTTCAACTTCGCCAGCAGCGGGGAGAAAGATGTGCCGCCGCCACCGCCGATTTCGGTTGAGATCATGTCGCCGAAAGATTTCAGCGAACGGCAGCAGGGCAAGGTCGACGCGAAAGCGCAAACGTCCGCGCCGCTCGCAGAACTGAAAGCGCCCGAAGCACCCGCAACCGCGAAAAAGGAAGTCGAGCAGAAGCCGTCGCCGAAGGTGACGGAGAAGGAAGCGCTCGCGCCGCCGCCTCCGAAGGCCGAGCCGACGCCCGCGCCTCAGCCGAAGCCCGTCGAACAGGCGAAGGCGCAGCCCGCTCCCGCGCCCGAAAAGCCGGTCGAAAAGCCGAAGCCGGTCGTGAAGAAGGAGCCGCCGCCGAAGCCAAAGGCCGAGGTCGCGGCGAAGAGCGAGGATCGCCCCAAGCCCGCCGCCGAGAAGCAGCCGGAGCGCAATTTCGATCCAAGCCACATCGCGTCGCTCATCAAGAAGGATCAGCCGGCGGAGACGCGTTCGCAGACGTCGCGCTCGACCATGGATACGCAGCCCGCGAAGACATATTCCGACCGGCAGACGGCCGTTCTCAACCGCGATCCGAACGCGGGCGCACCCTCGGGCAATTATGAACCGGGAAGGCCGTGGCGCCCCGCAAGTTCGCTTCAGGATCAGGCCATGGGTGTGCCGCAGGCGCATGGCGCGATGAATGCGGGCAGTTGCGCTGACCTCGTGCAAAGCCGCATCGAACAGAACTGGGATCTGCCGCTCGGCGCCGCGCTGGGGGAGATGGGCCTCGTGCGTCTTCACATCGAGCTGAACCGCGACGGCACGTTGATCCGCCCGCCCATGGTGATGGACGCGCCGACATCGCCGACCGGGCAGGCCATGGCCGACGCCGCCATTCGCGCGGCGATGCGCGGCGCGCCGTACTCCATCCCTCCCGCGCAGTATGACCGCTGCCGCGACATGGTTCTTCGTTTCAATCCCCGCGACATGTATGGCGGCTGATATGATTTCCCGCAGATTGACGACGTTTCTCGCAGCCTTCTTCGCGGCTGCCATTTTCGCGCCCTCGCTCGCCTCCGCACAGGTGGAGGTTGAAATCCGGCGCGGGCAGGTGCGTGCGATCCCGATCGCCGTGGCCGACTTCACGGGCGATCCGGTCGCCGCTGAAACGGCGCAGGTCGTGACCGCCGACCTCCAGCGTTCCGGCCTTTTCCGCCCGGTTCCGAACTCCGCGTTCATTGAGCGCGGCGCGAATGTCGATACGCCCCCGCGCTTTCAGGACTGGAAGGTTCTCAACATTCAGGCGCTGGTCGTCGGCCGCGTCACCGATGCGGGCGACGGGCGACTCAGGGGCGAATATCGGCTCTGGGATGTGGTGACGGGCCGCCACATTGCGGGCGAGCAGTTCTTCATTCCGCGTAACGCATCGCGCCGCCTCGCGCATATCATCGCCGACGCGGTTTACGAACGCCTCACGGGCGAGCGCGGCTATTTCGACAGCCGCGTCGTGTTCGTGGATGAATCTGGCCCGAAAAATCAGCGCGTGAAGCGCCTCGCCATCATGGATCAGGACGGGGCGAATCTCCGCCTACTGACGCAAGGGCGCGAACTTGTGCTGACGCCGCGTTTCCATCCGCTCTCGCAGGAGATTACCTACACCGCCTATCGCAACGGCGAGCCACGCGTCATGCTGCGCAACATCATGACCGGGCAGGAGGAGGTGCTGGGCGATTTCCCGAACATGTCGTTCGCGCCGCGCTTCTCGCCGCAGGGCGACCGCGTGGTGATGAGCCTTCAGGAGGGCGGCAGTTCCAACATCTTTGAGTTGGACGTGCGTTCCCGGCGCATGATGCGGCTCACGCAGACGAACGCCATCGACACCGCGCCGTGCTATTCGCCGGACGGCCGCCAGATCGTCTTCGAGTCCGATCGGGAGGGAAAGCAGCAACTCTATGTGATGAACGCGGATGGCTCCGGCCAAAGGCGGATCACCTTCGGCGACGGACGATATTCGACGCCGGTCTGGTCCCCGCGTGGCGACCTCATCGCTTTTACGAAGCAGGTGCCGGGCGGTTTCGCAATCGGTGTCATACGCCCCGATGGGTCGGGAGAGCGCGTCCTGACCGAGGGTTACCACAATGAGGGGCCGACCTGGTCGCCGAACGGCCGCGTGATCTTGTTCTTCCGCGAAAGCGGCGGCGCGAATGGCGGCGCGAAGCTCTTCAGCATCGACCTGACCGGCTACAACGAGCGCCAGATGCCGACGCCCTCTTTCGGCTCCGACCCGGCTTGGTCTCCGCTTTTGAAATGAGGCCCGGTTTCCGGCCGCATCCGCTTGGAGCACAATTTTTCCACAGGTAGCATCCGGGTTGCGCTCCGGCTCAGCAGTACACGTGCCTTTTTCGCACCAGACACGACGCAATCAAAGGCGCTCGCCTGGCTGCTCCTTGATCGCAAATGGCGACGAAAGGTAATGCTTATGTAACGGCTTTGGGGCCGCTATCGAGGAGTGACAAATGAAGGGCTTGAAGGGGATCATGGTCGTAACGACGCTCGTCGCGGCCGCCGCTGTTCTCAGTGCTTGCGAAAAGCAGATCGACGAGCCGCCGCTGAAGTTTGGCGCGGGCGACGTGACCGTCGAGAAGCCCGGCCGCTAAATACCGCTAGCCAGAGCCGAGTGATTCGGCGCGTTTTCTCCCTGAAGCGGTTTCGCTCACTCGAAACGCTCCAAGACAGGACGTTCGGCATGCCAGACGCCGTGAGCGGGCTCCGCGATCACGGCACATTTCGCTTTTTTCTCTTTTTTGTGCCGAATTTTGTTGCAGGTCACAAAACGGCCCGAGAAACAGTTTGTTTGGTAAGCATTCCGTTACGATTTCCCGGGCAAACTCGCGCTCAAGTTGTGCTCGATTGGAGAAAAATCTGAATGCGACCGCGTCTCGGTTCCCTGTTCGCCGTCCTTTTCATGATCGCCGCCGCGGTCTCTCTCTCCGGCTGCGACAAGAACGCACCCGGTGCGGGCCTCGGCCTTGGCGCTGGTGGCGGAAACTATCCGCCGGGCAGCAAGCAGGAGTTCAATGGCAAGATCGGTGACACGGTCCGCTACCTCACAGACAGTGCTGAACTCTCGCCGGACGGCCAGCAGATCCTGAACGCTCAGGCTGTCTGGCTCAGGCAATACACGAACTTCCCCATCACCATCGAAGGCCACGCGGACGAGCGCGGCACTCGCGAATATAACATTGCGCTCGGCGCCAAGCGTGCCGAGACGACGAAGAACTTCCTCATCGCGCAGGGCATCAGTCCGCAGCGCATCCGCACCATCTCCTATGGCAAGGAACGACCGGTCGCCGTTTGTGACGACATCTCCTGCTGGTCCCAGAACCGCCGCACGGTGACGGTGCTCGAAGGGGGCGGCTCGGTGGCATCATATTAACGAGGCGGCACGTCGCGCTTCTGGACAAAGGGAGCGCGCCGCGTCGACTTGCTTCTCGCGTGTGAAACAAATCGTTAAAAATTGCTTAAGTCAAAGCGGTTGACAGCACGGCCGCACCGTCCCAGAAGGATGCAACCGCCGCCAAGCGAACCAGCGAGAGCGCCACCATGAGACGCATTATTGCTGCATCCGTTCTCTCTCTTGCCTTAGCCGCGCCGCTCGCAGACGCCCAGGCTCAGGCGCGCGATAACACGGCACAGCGCGTCGATCGCCTCGAAGAACAGATCAATAACTTGCAGAGCGTCGTCACGGCCGTCGAATCGCTCGCGAAAAGTGGTGGCGGCGCGGGCGGTGGCGCGAATTCGGCCGATCTCAGCCGCCTTTCAGCGCAGATCGCGGATCTGACACAGCGCATCCAGCGTCTCGAAGCGCGCCTCGCGTCCGCTTCGCCGGGCGCTGACCCGACGCAGCCCCGAACCGACGCAGCTTATAATAATACCTTCACGCCAGCGGCTGGCTTCGAGGCGAAGGAGCCGTTGAAGCCTCTCGGCGAACCGGCACCCACGCCCGATCGATACGGCGCGGCGCAACCTTCGCAACCGGCCGACGCCTTCCCGCGCCGCCAGACCGCCAGCGCCGGACAAGCGGCCTCCCCGGTCGCGCCGCGCATCGGCACAGACGCAACGCCCGCCGCGCTTCCCGCTTCGGGCGGCGCGCGCGCGCTGTTCGAGCAGGGCACGGGCGCGCTCAACCGGCGCGAATATTCGGCCGCCGAGACCTATTTCCAGCAGGTGGTCGACCAATATCCGAGCGATCCGGTTGCCGGGCCCGCCTATTATTGGCTCGGCGAAACCGCATTCGTCAGCGGCGAATATCGCACGGCGGCCGACCGTTTTCTGAAGACGTTCACCGCCTATCCCAACACCGAGCGAGCACCGGAAGCGCTTCTGAAGCTGGCCATCTCGCTTCGCAGGCTGGGCGAGAAAGCCGCCGCCTGTGACTCCTTCGCGGAATTGCAGCGGCGCTATCCTCAGGGACCCAAAGCCGTGCTTCAGCGCGCGGAGGTCGAGAAAAAGCGGGCGGAATGCAGTTAGCGCCACCCGACGGAAGTGGCGGCTTGAGGGACATCCGTCGCTGCGTGAAGGCGGCGATCTCTGCCCGGTGGGCCAGACTTTCCCCCCTTTGAAGCCGCCTCCGATTTTTTTATAAGCATAGATATTGCCAATTAGAGCGCGTTCCGATCTGATCAGGTTTGCTTTCTCCTGATTAGCCGGGCGCCCTGCCGTGCCGCGCATTCCAGGCGGCTGTGGCTTGATGGGGGATCAAATCGCTTATTGCCGAAGTGTGGCGACGCCGATCCACTTCGATGACGCAAGAGGGGCGGAACGGCGACCACAAAACGACGGTAGGACAGTGCCGACTGTTATAAACGATAGCGAAATCAGGAAAGCCTTCGCCTCGGTGGAGGCATCCCCCGCCCTCGTGCTTGCGGTATCCGGCGGCCCTGACAGCATGGCGCTGATGCATCTCGCGCGGCGCTGGGCGACGCTCGCGAGTCGGCAGGCCGCCACCATCACGGTCGCGACCGTCGATCATGGCTTGCGTCCCGAAAGCGCGGAGGAAGCGACCTTCGTCAAGGCGCACGCGCGCGCTCTCGGCTTCGAGCACGTCACGCTCGTGTGGAGCGGCGAGAAGCCTTCCGCCGGTCTTCAGGCAGCGGCGCGACGCGCCCGATACGCCTTGCTCACGGCGCAGGCGCGGGTTAACGGCGCGAGCCTTCTCACGGCGCACACCCGCGACGATCAGGCGGAGACGCTCATCATGCGACTTTCGCGCGGCAGTGGCGTCGACGGGTTGTCCGCCATCGCACCGGTATCGGGGCGGGATGGCGTGCGACTTGTCCGCCCGCTCCTTGGGTTTTCGAAGACGCGGCTTACCGCCTATCTGCGCGCGCGCCACGTGCCGTTTGTCCGCGACCCAAGCAACGAGAATACCGCTTTCGAGCGCGTACGCCTTCGCCTCGCCATGAAGGCGCTGGCGAATGCCGGCGTCTCGAAAGCCGCGCTCGCGCTCAGTGCCGCTCGCCTCGGACGTAGCCGCGCCGCGCTAGACGAAGCGGCCGAGCGTTTCCTCGACGGGTTTTTCCGGGTGTCGCCGCTCGCGCATGGCGAGATCGACCGCGAAGCTTTCGACGCGCTGCCCGACGAAATCGCGCTCCGGGTGCTGGCCCGCGTGCTGCCGCTCGTCGGCGGAAGGGCCGAACCACCGCGCATGATGCGCCTTGAGCGACTTCTCGAAAATTTGAGGTCAAGGAACAGCGAGGCGACGCTGGGCGGTTCGCTCATGATCGCGGCGGCGGGCCGCCTCTCCTTCTACCGCGAGCCGGGCCGCATGAAGCCTGAACCTCTATTTCTGGAACCCCGCGTCGCGGTTCTATGGGATCGCCGATTTCTGGTCTCGGCACCGACCGCTGCCGCCTGTGAGGGGCAAGTCCGGCCGCTCGGAGAGCCCGGCTGGACGGCGTGGCGCAAGGAACGCAAGCAACTCGGTCTGTCCGCCGAGGCCAACCGGCTCGCCGCGCTCGCCACGCCCGCGCTCTGGCGCGTAGACAAACTTCTGGCCGCTCCCGTGATCTCGGGCGAAGGTTACGCGTCCGCCGTTCCGTCCGTCACAGCAAAGCTTGCCCCCCCTCTTGCACGGTTTTTAACCCGCTTGCCAAACACGACCTCAAGTGCGCTTGGCAAAGACACACCCATACCCTATCTTTGAAAGGCTTGGCGCGCACCGCCTCGCTCTGTGGCTTGAAGACTGAGGCCGGTCGTCAAGTCGCGCCTTCACGCCGCGCAGACGGCACCAGAGGAAACCAACGCCTCCATGAACTCGAACTTCCGCAATCTGGCAATCTGGGTCATCATCGCGCTGCTTCTCGTGGCGCTTTTCAACCTTGTTCAGAACAATCCGCGCAGCACTCGCGCGAATGAGATGAACTATTCCCAGTTCCTGAACGACGTCGAGAACAAGAACGTGCGGGCCGTGACGCTGGCCGGCAATCAGATTGCCGGTACGCTGAACAGCGGTCAGACCTTCGTCACTATTGCTCCGAACGATCCCCAACTCGTCGATCGTCTCTACTCGAAGGGCGTCGCCATCAACGTGAAGCCGGCAACCGAAGACGTGCCGTCACTTCTCGGGGTGCTTTTGAACTGGTTCCCGATGCTGCTTCTGATTGCGGTGTGGGTCTTTTTCATGCGGCAGATGCAATCGGGCGGAGGCCGCGCGCTTGGCTTCGGCAAGTCCAAGGCGAAGCTTCTAACCGAGAAGCAGGGCCGCGTTACGTTCGATGACGTGGCGGGCGTGGACGAAGCCAAGGAAGAGCTTGAGGAAATCGTGGAGTTCCTGCGCGATCCGCAGAAGTTCCAGCGGCTCGGCGGTCGCATCCCGCGCGGCGCGCTGCTCGTCGGCCCTCCCGGCACCGGCAAAACGCTGCTTGCGCGAGCCATCGCTGGCGAGGCGAATGTGCCGTTCTTCACAATTTCGGGATCGGACTTCGTTGAAATGTTCGTCGGCGTTGGCGCTAGCCGAGTGCGCGACATGTTCGAGCAGGCGAAGAAAAACGCGCCCTGCATCATCTTCATCGACGAAATCGACGCGGTCGGTCGCCATCGCGGCGCGGGCCTTGGCGGTGGCAATGACGAGCGCGAGCAGACATTGAACCAGCTTCTCGTCGAGATGGACGGCTTCGAGGCGAACGAGGGCATCATTCTCGTCGCCGCCACGAACCGACCGGACGTGCTCGATCCCGCGCTGCTGCGTCCGGGCCGTTTTGACCGCCAGGTGGTGGTTGCTGCGCCCGATATCGTTGGACGCGAGAAGGTTTTGAAGGTTCACGTGCGCAAGGTGCCGCTGGCTCCCGACGTCGATCTCAAGGTTATCGCGCGCGGCACACCGGGCTTTTCGGGCGCGGACCTCGCCAACCTCGTCAACGAAGCCGCGCTGCTCGCGGCGCGCCGCTCAAAGCGGGTCGTCACCCAGCACGAGTTCGAGGATGCAAAGGATCGCGTGATGATGGGTGCCGAGCGCCGCTCGATGGCCATGACGGAAGAGGAAAAGCGCCTCACCGCGTATCACGAAGCAGGCCATGCGCTCGTTTCGATCTTCGCCGCGGGCAACGATCCGCTTCATAAGGTGACAATCATTCCGCGCGGTCGTGCGCTCGGCGTGACGTTCAACCTGCCGGAACGCGACCGTTACAGCATGAAGAAGCACGAGATGGAGGCCTATCTTGCGATGGTCTTCGGCGGCCGTATCGCGGAAGATCTGGTCTTCGGCCCCGAGAATGTGACGACGGGCGCGACCAACGACATCAAGCAGGCCACCAACATGGCGCGCGCGATGGTGACGGAATACGGCATGAGCGATAAGCTGGGCCGCATCCGATACCGCGACAATCAGGAAGAAGTGTTCCTCGGGCATTCGGTGGCGCGCTCGCAGAACATGTCGCAAGAGACGGCGCAGCTCATCGACTCCGAGATCCGCCGCCTGATCGACGAAGGCGAGCAACACGCGCGGAACATCCTGACCGAGCACCTCGAAGATTTGCACACGCTTGCCAAGGGTCTGCTGGAATACGAGACGCTTTCGGGCCAGGAAGTCCGCGACCTGCTCAATGGCAAGCCGCCGGTTCGCGAGTTCACCATGAAGGAAGACCAGCCGAAGCGTCGCTCGGCAGTGCCGACCACGGGCGGACGCGCGCCGCGCAAGGACGATCTTGGCGGCATGGAACCTCAGCCGTCGACTTAGGCGGGTGACGGCGCCTCTTGCCCGCTGCGCAAAGTATCCTCTGAATACCTGCTGAGATGGCCGCCTTCGGGCGGCCATTTTGCTTTTTGGGCGCGCCTCTCTGCTATAAGCTCAAGCAAAGGTTCATGGTTTTAGGTAAGCGGCGAGATGTTTCGGCGCGGTCTGTTGGCTCCGGCGACGCGGCGGATGAGGCTGGCGGCGGCGATGCTGACAGCCGCGCTGGCGGCTTGGCTCTCCCTTGGGATCGGCGCTGAAACGTCGCCCCAGATGTCTGCAAGCTCGCGAGCCGGTGTTTCGGTCGCCGAGAACGCGGCGGCCGCGACAATCGCCGCAACGAACCGGGAAAGAGAGGCGAAAGTGCCAACGACATTCGACGTTCAACCCGTGCTCGCGCGAGTCGAAGCCGATTTCGACAACGCCGTCGGGCGCTATCTCGATTTTCTGCGCATCCCCTCGATCTCGACCGATCCGGGCTACGCGAAGGACGTGCGCCGCGCGGGCGAGTGGCTCGCCGCCGAGTTTCGCGCGCTCGGGTTCGAGGCGACGCTGCACGACACGCCCGGCCATCCGATCCTCGTCGCGCACCACGCGGGCGCAAGCGCCGCCGCGCCGCATCTCCTCTATTACGGCCATTACGACGTTCAGCCGGTCGAACCGCTGGAAGAGTGGACATCGCCGCCGTTCGAGCCCGCCATTGTCGACGGCCCGCACGGCAAGCGCGTGGTCGCGCGGGGCGCGGTGGACGACAAGGGGCAGGTGGTGACCATCCTTGAGGCTCTCCGCGCATGGAAGACGGTGCATGGCGCGCTGCCCGCCGAAGTCACCGTGCTGCTTGAAGGCGAGGAGGAAAGCGGCAGCGTCTCGCTTCCGGGCTTCCTCGCCGCGCACGCAGAGATGCTCCGCCGCGCCGACGCCGTGCTCATAAGCGACACGAACGCCTGGGATATCGATACGCCCGCCATCACCTACCGGCTGCGCGGGAACGTCTATGTCGAGATCACGCTCGACGGCCCATCGCACGATTTGCATTCCGGTCTGTATGGCGGCGCGGTGGTGAACCCGATCAACGCGCTGACTGAAGTGCTCGGCCAGCTCCATGACGCCAACGGCCGCGTGCAACTTCCGGGCTTTTACGACGGCGTGGCGGACTTGTCCGAGGCAGAGCGCCGCGAGTGGGCCGCTCTGCCGTTCGATGAGAAGGGCTTCCTCGGCGAAATCGGCCTCACGCAGTCGACGGGCGAGGCGGGCTTCACCACGCTCGAACGCATCTGGGCACGCCCGACCGCCGACATCAACGGCATCTGGGGCGGCTATACCGGTGAAGGCTCGAAGACGGTGATCGCCGCCCGAGCCTCCGTGAAGGTCAGCTTCCGC